>JAFVBR010000026.1 GCA_017479885.1 Paludibacteraceae bacterium
AATTATATGGCAAGCAAGTGGAAACACAAGAGCCTGTGCGCCTAAGGAGATTCTTAAAGAATTGCATTACACACCCAATGAAGAAGATAGAGGAGGCTGCGCGACAATAAATGGAGAGCGTTGCTATACTCGCATTCTTATCCGTCGGAAGCGATGAGGTGTACCGCAAAAATGCCAAGTAAAATACCGCAAAAATGCCAAGTAAAATGCCGCAAAAATGCCAAGTAGATTTGTGTAATTAAAATAAAAGCAGTATCTTTGCCGCAAAATTAGGAATAATAAGATTATGGATTACAAAAATCGTATTTTTGACAAGCAATTAGCCGAGTATTTAGAGGCTTTTGGTGCGGTATTGATAGAAGGGCCCAAATGGTGTGGCAAGACCACAACTGCTACCCAACAGGCACGCAGTGTGCTGAAGATGCAAGCCAACGACACCTTGGAGGCAACAATGAAAACGGTACAGACAAAGCCGTCCGTGTTGCTCAGAGGTGAAACGCCGAGACTGATAGACGAATGGCAAGTAGCACCATTACTATGGGATGCCGTCCGCGATGAGGTGGATGTGCGTGGCGATGTGGGACAGTTTATTCTTACCGGCTCAAATGCGGTAGATAAAAAAAAGATAATGCACACGGGTAACGGGCGCATTGCACGTCTCAAGATGCAAACTATGAGTTTATGGGAATCTGAAGAATCAAACGGTAAAATATCTCTGACGGAATTGTTTGACAACCCGAATTTGGATATTGACGGAGTACAATCTGATTTGAGTATAGATGAACTCGTCTTTGCCGCCTGTCGGGGTGGTTGGCCGGCAACTCTCTCTCGTTCAACGGATAATGCCAAACTGCTTGT
Organism: Paludibacteraceae bacterium; assembly: GCA_017479885.1. Lineage (GTDB taxonomy): Bacteria > Bacteroidota > Bacteroidia > Bacteroidales > Paludibacteraceae > Colicola. The sequence continues at coordinate 859 of JAFVBR010000026.1, forward strand.
GGCAAAGAGTTATTTTAACACCGTTTGTGAGGCAGATATGCAAAACCTTGATGATGTTGATCGCAAGCCTGATTTAGTAAGGGCTATCTTGCGCTCATACTCTCGCAACATATCCACTTTGGCAAAGAAATCAAGCATCATTGCCGATGTGGCAGCCACTGATAGCATATCAGATACCACTTTTGACGACTATCAGCAGGCACTCAAACGCTTGTTTGTCATACAAGATATAGATGCGTGGAGTCCTGCCATACGCTCAAAGACGGCTATTCGTGGCGGACAGAAACGCGAATTGGCAGACCCGTCAATTGTCGTTGCCGCATTAGGTCTGACACCTCAAAGACTGATAACCGATATGCTGACTTTTGGCTTTATCTTTGAATCTCTCTGCGCTCGCGATTTGAAAGCCTATTCCATGCATTTGGGTACAGAACTGCACTTCTATCGCGACCGATACGGACTTGAGGCGGATTTCGTATTGCATCTTGAAGACGGACGATACTCGCTGATAGAATGTAAGTTGGGAAGCCGTGATATAGAAGAAGGTGCATCGCATTTGCTAAAACTTAAATCTTTAATACAGAAGTATAACAGCGAACAACCGCAAATAAGATTGCGCGAACCTGACTTGATGTTGGTGCTGACAGGAGGGCAGTTGGCATACCGGCGTAACGATGGTGTATGTGTCGTGCCGATAGGATGCTTGAAGCCATAGGCTATCCGTTCGGTATCCCTATACTATCCCTATAGTGGAAGTAGCCCATCGGTAGCGCATCCATAACGGTTAGAAATAGTCTGAATCGTCAAAATGTTGCAGAGCAACACGAGAAAAAATTAATTAATTCGTGAATAGAAAAGAAATTCGTAGATTATGAAAATAGAATTACACAAGATTACTGTCCGTGAGTTGACAGAAGGCTACGTGGACAACCAAGAAGCAGGTGTAAAAGCCTACGGCGGCAAGTTAGATGTGCGTCCGCCTTTCCAGCGTGAGTTCGTCTATAACGACAAAGAGCGTGACGCAGTTATTGACACAATCGTAAACGGGTTTCCGCTGAATGTGATGTATTGGAGTGTGAGGGATACATCAACCGCAACCGAGGACGGTTGCGTACCCACATACGAGATTATTGACGGTCAGCAGCGCACAATCTCCATCTGCCAGTATGTCAACGGCGACTTTGCGCACTTCTTTCGTTATTTCGGCAACCTCACCCAAGAGGAGAAAGACCAGATATTGAACTATGAACTATTCATCTATCTTTGTACCGGTTCGGACAAAGAAAAACTCAAATGGTTCAAGACTATTAACATTGCCGGCAAAAAACTGACCAACCAAGAATTGCTCAATGCCGTTTATGCTTCGCCGTGGCTCTCTGATGCCAAACGCTATTTCTCCAAATCCAACTGCGGAGCGTACCTCATGGGTAATAAATACCTCGTCGGCTCACCTATTCAGCAGGATTATTTAGAGACCGTGCTCGACTGGATTAGTGGCGGTCAGATAGAGCAATATATGGCAGAGCACTCTCTTAAAGATTCCGATGCAACGGCATTGTGGCTGTATTTCCAGCAAGTCATCAACTGGGTGCAAGCAAAATTCAAATACCGCTCCGTTATGAAAGGTGTGGACTGGGGCGCTATTTTCAACAAATACGGCACAGAGCATATCAATATTGAGGAAATGGAGCAGCGCATTTCCGGACTGATTCAAGACTCGGATGTGGGCAATCAGAAAGGTATTTATTGGTATGTGTTTGATGCTGACGAGCGTCACTTGCAGATCCGTGCGTTTGACGGCAATACCAAACGCCGCCAGTATGAAAAACAGAATGGCATTTGTCCTATTTGCGGCAAGCATTTTGAGTTGGAGCAGATGGAAGCCGACCATATAACCCCATGGTCGCAAGGCGGTCACACCACGCCGGACAACTGCCAAATGCTTTGCCGCGATTGCAATAGGCGGAAGTCGGCGAAATAACTATCTCAACCATTCTCGCCGCCTATTGAGCGTATCAGCCATGGCTGATTATAGCGTTTTCTCTCCGCTCATCATGAGCGGTATTTATTTTCTTTTGTCAATTGTCCCTTTTGTACAAAGCATCCCAATCCAACCGAAAACACCCACATAAACAAGCGCAAAACGCTGACAAACACCCGCAAAAACTTGCAAATCCCCCATTTTTTTGTATCTTTGCCACGATTTTCACAAAGAGAATCAACTGAACATGAAAACGCGATTCATCCTTATCCTCTCTGCCTGCATGATGCTCATCGCCTGCGGGCAGCCCCGACCAAAACGTTTCGGACACCCGGGCGGACCGATTGACAAGTCCAACGACACCGTCCTCAGCGCACTCATCGACGAGACGCTGCCTAAGTTCCAGATGTACACCTTCAACGACACCTGCGGCTCGATGGAGTACAGCCTGCTTATCCCTGCCGGTTATGACGGCACACAGAGTTATCCGTTAGTGATGTTCATCGGCGACATGAGCACCTGCGGCAATGATGTCACCGCCCCGCTCAAACAGGGCTACGGTGCGTTACTCTTTGCCTCCGACCGCGACCAAGCCCGACACCCCGCTTTCGTACTCGTGCCTAACTTTGCCAAGGTTGCCGTAGATGACCACTGGGCACACACCCGAGAAGTGGACATCGCTATCAACCTGCTGCGCCATATCATCAGCAGTTATCGCGTGGACGAGCGGCGCGTCTATGCCACAGGGCAGTCGATGGGAGGCATGATCACGTTCTATATCAATGCCCACTATCCTGACCTGCTGACGGCATCGCTCTTCGTCGGATGCCAATGGAACATAGACGAACTGTCGGACTTCGGGCAAAAACGGTTCTTCTATGTCGTAGCCGGGGGTGATACAAAAGCCTCCGCAGGCATGAACGAACTGCGCACACTCTTGCTTTCGCAGGGCATCACACCTGCCGAAGACACATGGTCTGCCACGCTGCCGGAGGATGATCAGAACGCCAAGGTCGAAGCCTTGTTGGCGCAGCATAACACCATCAACTTCATCACCTTCACCAAAGGCTCCGTCTTGGAGAACGGCGGCAACATGGAGCACATGGCTTCGTTCGACTACGCCTACCGCCTGACACCCGTCCGCGACTGGCTTTTCGAACAGGTGAAAGAATGACAAAGTAACACAATATGATAGACCAAATCCTCAATTACAACAAGGAATTCGTAGCCAAGAAGGGCTACGAGCAGTATATAACCGACAAGTATCCGGCAAAGAAACTTGCTGTGCTGACTTGCATGGACACGCGTCTGACCGAACTGCTGCCGGCGGCTCTCGGACTCAAAAACGGCGATGCCAAGATAATCAAGAACGCCGGGGCACTCGTCCTCTCGCCATTCGACTCCGCCATGCGCAGTCTGATAGTTGCCGTGTATGAACTCGGCGTAAAGGAGATAATGGTGGTGGCGCATACCACCTGCGGTGCCTGCCACATGAGTTTTGAGCATTTTCGCCACGAGATGAACGAGCGCGGCATAACCGACGAGACACTTGATACCATCCGTCAATGCGGCATCGACCTCAATCAATGGCTTGAGGGTTTCCACGACACAGAGTCTTCCGTCCGCAACACCGTGGAGAGCATCAAAAAGCATCCGCTCATGCCGAAAGACATCACCGTCCGCGGCTTCATCATCGACTCCGTAACAGGTGCTTTGGAAGAAGTGACTGCGTAATATCATGCCTGTTCCCGCCATCCATATCACCCGTTACCACGCCCCTTGCGGCGAGTTGGTGCTCGGCGCGTTTGAGGGACAACTCTGCCTCTGCGATTGGCAGACGGAGAAGCACCGCAAGTTTGTTGATAAGCGTTTGCAATATGACTTAAAGGCAGAAATCAGCCTATTGGATAACGAGTTGCAGGGAGAGGAATATAAAGGTGAGGGCTTTAGCAGTTGGACAAGAGCGGACATCGCTGTGTTGCAAGAAGCAAAGCAGCAACTTGACGAGTACTTCCAGAGAGAGCGCAAGACTTTTGACCTGCCGCTGTTGCTTATCGGCACCGACTTCTCCAAACGCGTATGGGAGGCGTTGAGGCAGATTCCTTACGGCACGACCGTCTCATATAAGGAATTGGCGACACAGATAGGTCAACCAAAAGCCATCCGAGCCGTTGCCAATGCCAACCGTCAGAACGCCCTCAGCATCATCCTGCCCTGTCACCGCGTCATCGGCACCGACGGCTCCCTCACCGGCTACGGCGGCGGACTCCCCACAAAGCAGTATCTGCTTGATTTGGAACAAACAAATCTGTTTTGAATAAACAATAGAAAATAACACATGATAACAATCCGACACAAAGAAACCGAACAAGGCGGTGTATTCGAGGCATGGATAACCACACCTGAAATGTCGCCTTATAGCACCTCCGCAACCGTCCACAATAACGCCTCGATGCCCGCCTCTGATAGTGCCATAGTGCAGGCAGGTGAGATGACCTACAAGCGTCCGACACGCGACCGCATGGTTATTGACCACACGCGGGTGTTTGACGGTTTTGAGGGGCAGGGCATTGCCCGTCAGATGGTGCTGGCAGCAGTCGCCTTCGCCCGCAAAGAGGGCAGAAAGATCATCCCCGTCTGCACCTACGCCCAAGCCGTTCTCACCCGCACAGACGAGTACAAGGATGTGGTTGCAAAGGAGTAAAGGAGGCAGGAGTAACAGAGAGGAAGACGGTTATTACAAGAATACAACGAACGCACAAAATGCAATAATAAAACTATGGCAGCATCACAATTCAATAGATACATCTAGCTTGTGGATGTCATTTCATCCGCAGGACGAATAACAAAGGCGGAGATTGACCGCCGTTGGGCGCGGTCGCGCTACAACGAGCGCGGTGAACAAGAGATACCCGAACGCACTTTCTATCGGTACAAGGACGCTATTCAGGAGCTGTTTGACATAGAGATACGTTGCGACAAATCGGCAGGGTCGGTTTATTATATAGCCGGTGACGAAACAGGTGAACGCGGCGGTGCTAAACGCTGGCTGTTAAGTCAGTTTGCGCTAAGCAACACAGTGCATGAAAGCCACGAACTGAAAGGGCGGATCTTATATGAGAATATCCCCGGCGGAACCGAATACCTGACGAAGATTGTGGAAGCTATGCGCGACAACCGTATGCTACGGATGACACACTCGCGTTTTATGAGCGAAGACACACATGAGTACGTGATTGCACCATACTGCCTCAAGGTTTTCAAGCAACGATGGTACATCTTCGGAAAGACGACAGAGCACCACGAACCCCGTATCTATGCGCTTGACCGTGTTACCTCTATTCTGACCCTGCCCGACACTTTCCGTCTGCCAAAAGACTTTGATGCCGAGACATATTTCACTTCTTCATACGGCGTGTTTGTGGGAAACCAGTTCAAGCCCGAGCTTATTAGCGTGCGTGTTATTCCGGAGGTGGCTGCCTATCTGCGTTCGCTGCCGTTGCATTCCTCACAGCAAGAGATAGAGCCGTGCGTTTTTTCTTGGTATGTGGCACCGACTTTCGATTTTATTATGGAACTGCGTACGCACGGCAGCGATCTTGAGGTTCTTTCTCCTGCCCGGCTTAGGGATCTATTTCTGAAAGAAGCCGAAAAGACGGCACTACTCTACAAAAAAATGTAAGTTTTTCCTTTTTTCTTATACATACTGACAGATAATGGCAGTTTGGTGCGGTAATTTTGCGGTGTAAAAACAACAATGATGTTTAACTACTAAAAAATTACTACTATGTTACTGAAGAAAAACAAAGCAGAGTTTCTGAACTGCAATCTGGCAGGTTTCGGTCATACCGAAGGTTATTTGGTCTTGGACGAGATGCGCCCCGGTGACAAACTTCTCATGGTGCGTGAGGACGAGAACAAGCACGACAATGATGCTATTGCATTGTTCTATGTGCCCAAACACAAGTTGCCTGAGGATGTACAGACACACTTCATTTATTCGGATGGGAAGAAATGTTTGATAATTGAAGTTGATGTTGAAGCCTACCTTGCAGCCCCGAGCAAACAACGCAAAACCAAAAAGGAACAAGTCGTTGAGGCATTGCACGTAGGTTATATTCCTGCCAACAGCAACCATCAACTTTCTACGATGCTCGATATGGGATATGCGGCTGTCTATGAGTGTGTCATTACCTATATTGACAAAGAGGCGCACCCCAATCAGCAGGTGCAGATTCGTGTGAATGTATTGGAAAATAAATAGCGTTTAATAGTCGATATATTGGGTATCCAATACTTCGATATCACAAAAGAATATAATTCTTAAAAAACACCACAATCATGAAAACTGTAATTTTCAAATGGAACCCTGCGTTCTCGTCGTATTCTATGATGCATTATCTTAACGACCTCAACGACATGCGCGAGTATGGGTCGTTTGACTACAACTGGTCGGTGTGGGACTGGCATGAGATTCACGAAGGCGACCGCTTCTATATGGTCAAAGTCGGCATGTATGGTCAAACCGGCATTGTTGCTTTCGGTGAGATTACTTCCGACCCTTACAAAGGTGAGGACTGGTCGGGCAAAGGTCGCGAGACCTACTATGTGGACTTCGAGCCGGATGTCCTTCTCAACCCCGATGCACTGCCCATCCTTACCTGCCGTGAACTCGCTGCCGCCATTCCCGACTTCGAATGGGACAGAGGTCATTCCGGCTTGGTCTTGACCGACGACCAAGCCGCTCGCCTTGACGCCCTCTGGCAAGAGTTCTTGCAACGCAACAAACCCACATTCGACCAAGCCCTCAACAAACTTCGTCAAGAGGATTTGATTTATATGAAATAACGAGATGAAAATCAATTTAGACAACTAATATACCTTTTAATAATCATGAGTTATTGTGCATATATTCATACAGCTAACAAATTAGAACCTAAAGAACTATTCAAGTGTCTTGCCGATAGAGGCGAGCAAGTAGTTGTCGTTTCTGATAAATACCCTTGTCTTAGATTTGGAACATTCAAATATGCCCTTCGCGGAATTGAAGTGAATGAAGATAACGATGGATATGAGGTGCGGATATGCTCTATGAGTTCAATGGCAGATTATCAGCTGCTTCCTAAAGTCGTATGTGCTGTACAAGATTTGACAGGTGGTCAAGTGTTTGGTGAGGATGACGATGAAAAGCCGATAAAAGACCCCAAGAAATATTTTGGTTTGCGATGGAGGCGTGAACAAACAGAAATGTCTTGGCGTATTATTTGTGCCCTCGTAAGAGATGAAAATGAACCTATTATTATGAATGGTTTATTTGCTCCATTTGCTATTGGAAAGAATATTCTCAATTTCTACAACATAGATGTGAATAATCCCACAGGAGGAGAGGATTACAAAAGGCTGGAATATCTGCTCTTTACTAATCAATGGAAACTGAAAGACCTTATTCCGACAGGGACTGATTTGGTATTACAAAACCCCAATAACAAAGAACAGTATTTACGGTTATCTTTGATTTCCAGTAAGGATGAGAGAGTTTGCAATTTCGATTATATTCGTTATGCCGACCTGATTTGCATTATGAATCAGGACACCGGTGATTTTGCTATGGCGCGCTTCAAATATCTTTGTTCAATATTGCCTGCTGATAAGTTTCAACCTATTGACGAATTGCAATTTATTAAAACGGCAGAAATTACTCTAAAAGACTTTGACGAGATGTTAGAGAACGCAAGGACTTATCAAGAAGATGACTTCTTTGCCGAAGCATTGAGGAAAGGATTTTTCTTCAAAGGAGATGTGCAATACATCTCCGCCAACGGCCACCAACTTGCGATACCCGAAGAGTTTGTGAATCCCAAAGGAGTGGCCGACATTTTTGGAGAAAAGGCACCGGATTATCTTCTCTATAATGACAATTTCAGTCTTTTGCTTTGTATCCAACCGTGTATTATGGATGATACTATTGCAGATAGATATACATCTTTAAAAGACGCACGCAAAATAATGAAAGATAATATGGGAATGATTGAATTGGAAGATGGTTTAACTAAAGGAAGTAAGCGCTATTGTTATTCTATCACAAAAAGTAATGAAGACAAATATGTTATATACTATCTTTCTATGCTTGTGCAATCTGGGAATGACATCGTAAGAATTGTATGCTCCGGAAATGAAATAGGCATGACAGGTCAGCGAGATACTATTGTTTTTGAATTGGAACATCGTAATAACAATATTCGTTTTGATAACGATCGCGTTATAGGCTGGAATAGAGATCCTTACGACGAATCTATCACCACGGGCTTCTTAATGAATTTATCGGAGCAGCAGAAGTATGATTCGATGTTTCCAACGCATCCCCTTTCGTTATTAAGAGAGCTGGTCAAATTTATCATAGAGATGAATTAACAAAGCAAGAGGTGAATGACCAATCTTAAAAATAGTACATTTTCTGTACCCTCAAAATCCCCTCAAAATCCGCTACGGATGCGCTACCCATACCGAAGGGATACCGAACCCATAGCGAAAGAGTGGAATCTTAAAAATAGTACATTTTTGAAGCGGACTCGTCAGCGAAATAAACCGCTAATATCTTGCAGGCGTGAAGAAAATAGTGTAACTTTGCAAGCAGGAAATTGAAAAGTCGATATAACGATATAACGGTATTTCGATATCCCGAAAAAGAACCCTCGATATCCCGATATAACGTTATACCGACATACCGAAAAAGAACCCTCGATATCCCGATATTCCGAAATTTCGACATATCGAAAATTATTAACCCTCAAAAACTCAAATCATCATGATCAAAGTCAATCGTCTTGGCTATTACTGGCTCAATACATGGGTGATGGCGAATGTTATTCAAATCGCGACACTGGACTTCTGCAAGAAATTCCTCAATCTCCATAACGACCCGTGCGGCAGGCAGTTCGACCAGATGACCCAGGCGGCTCGGTCAGGTGCTGCCAATATAGCAGAAGGCAACTCGCGGCATACCACCTCCAAAGAAACGGAGATGAAACTGACTGATGTTGCGCGTGCGAGCATAGCCGAGTTGGCAGGCGATTACTTTAACTGGCTCTTGCAACAAGGTCAAGCACCATGGTCGGTCGGCACTGAAGAATACAAGCGCGTCAATGCCGTACAGTTTGACACGCCGCAATACCGCGAGGATGTCATTCACGAGAGCGGCTTGCATATCCTTGCGCAGAAACAGAAGTTCAACGAATGGCTTATGACAGATGATTCCGTTGTTGCTGCCAACTGTCTGCTTATCTTGTGCAACCGTCTGATTATGATGCTTCAGAAACAGATTGAGACATTGCTGTCGGTCTTCACCGAAAAGGGTGGTTTCACTGAGGCACTGACTGCCGAGCGTTTGCAGCACCGCACCCAAGATAGCATAGAGCAAGACGCACCTCAGTGTCCAGTCTGTGGCAAACCGATGATACGTCGCGTTGCCAAGAAAGGGGTTAATTCCGGCAAGGAGTTCTGGTCCTGCACCGGCTATCCCGACTGTCACGGCACACGGAAAATCTGAAAGAGATTTCAAGAGGAAAATGTCTTCGATACTTCGAAATAACGATATCCCGACATCTCAAAGAACCGCTCGAAATAACGATATCCCGACATTCTGACATATCGAATGACAATAACCTCGAAATCACGGTATAACGATATTTCGATATATCGGAATCATCTTGCAGAAAAGAAAAAATCAGCGTAACTTTGCAATCAAAAAAAATAACGTCTATCAAATATCAAATCCAGAAATATACAATTGATAACTATGATACATTGTAATGAAGCTGTATTGCAGCAAGTGTTGAATGAATATCAACAAAAGTTTGTTGAATATTTTAATGGCGAGCATAACGAGAAGTACAAGTGGATGGCACTAAAGCATTTCCAAGATAATTGGAATATCGAGACACCGGACTTTAAGCAGATGTTTCTAACCGCGACTGAAAGGCAAGTTAATCTATTGCGCTCAGGTCATTTTTTTGCTCGTAGTATGATGGCAGAACTTATAGACATCGATACAGAAAGAGCACGTAATATGTTCAGAGTGCTGTTTAATGAAGAACTGACATTAGCAGAGCGTATTAAATTCTTTGAGAACGAGAGTTCTGAATTGCTCAAATTGCATCCGAATAATGCGAAAAACCATTTTCAAGATTTGCGAACTATAAGTACGTACCTTTGGTTTATGTATCCTGATAAATACTACATACACAAATCAAGAGAATATAATAAAACACTAAAACTATTAGAAATAAAGCTGCCAAAAGTTACTAAAGATGCAGAATACTATGCATTGTCATTGGAAGTAAATAATTATTTAAGAGAAAGACTTGCAGAACAAACAGAATTCATAAATATATATCAAAGCGTATTAACTGATGATTGTTATACAAATGACAATTTGCATACCCTTACGATTGATTTTGTATTTTTTGCTGGTCGTAAATATGAAGCAGAAAATAGGAGGGAAACTGACAAAATACATTATTGGTTATATGCTCCGGGTGAGCATGCTCGCAAATGGGAGGAATGTTTGACACAACAAATTATATCAATAGGTTGGGATAAACTTGGTAATTTGACAGAGTATGAATCTGCAGAAGAGATACGAAAGCAAATAAAAGATGTTTATAATAAAACTACTAATTGTGCGAATGATGGTCATGCATGTTGGGAGTTTGCCAACAACATGCAAATAGGAGATATTGTTTATGCTAAGAAGGGGCGTAATTTGATTATTGGGCGTGGTATAGTAAAGTCCGAATATCAATATGATGAAACGAAGGATGAATATCGTAATGTGCGAAGTGTAGAATGGACACACATGGGTGAGTGGAAGCATGGAGATAATCCTGCAGTGATGAAAACACTGACAGACATAACTAAATATAACGGTTATCACGAAAGATTAGATGATATGATTATGAATATTCATGAAAATTACATAGTTTTGTCAAGTGTCAGTGAACGGTATTGGTGGTTGATAGCCAATCCTAAATATTGGAGTTTGGATAATTGGAAAGATGGAGATATTATTGATTATACATTATATAATGAAAATGGCAACAAAAGACGTATTTTCAAACATTTGCTTGAGGCAAAAACAGGGGATAAGGTCATATGCTATGAAGCTACTCCAACCTTACAAATACTTGCTTTGGCCGAGGTTTGTAAGGAAAATGATGGAGAGAAAATATGGTTTAAAAAGACAGAAACTCTTCAATATCCAGTAACTTATAGAGAAGTTGCTGATAATCCTGAATTACAAGATATGGAATTTCTAAAAAACAGTAATGGTAGTTTTTTTGAACTGACTAACTTAGAATATCGAACCATAATGTCTATGATAAGAGAAACAAATCCGATAGACAATGTCCATATTAAAAAGGCACACAATTACGAGCCATATTCAGATGCAGATTTTCTAAATGAAGTTTATCTTGAAGCAGGAGAGTTACAGACTCTAAAATACCTTTTAGAGAACAAAAAGAATCTTATCTTACAGGGTGCACCGGGTGTAGGTAAGACCTTTGCTGCAGAACGTTTAGCTTACACCATGATGGGCAAAAAAGCAAATATGAATATCTGCAAGATACAATTTCATCAAAACTATTCATACGAAGATTTTGTACAAGGTTATAAACCTAATGAACTTGGTTTTGAGATAAAGAAAGGCATCTTCTATAGATTTTGTGAACGGGCAAAAAAGAATCCGAATGAGAAATACTTTTTCATTATAGACGAGATAAACAGAGGAAACTTAAGTAAGATATTCGGAGAACTACTGATGCTGATTGAGAAAAACTATCGTGGGGAGAAGCACCAAATCAACCTGTCATATAGCGACACAATGTTTTATGTCCCGAACAATCTATATATAATAGGAATGATGAACACCGCCGACCGCAGTTTGGCATTGATAGACTATGCACTACGCCGCAGGTTCTGTTTCTTTGAGATGAAACCGGCATTTGAAAAAGAAGGGTTCAAAGAATACCTGAAGTCAAAGAATAGCATTTTATTTAACTGTGTAATAGAAAAGATACAAAATCTTAATAAGGCAATAATAGAAGATGAGACTTTAGGCGAAAGTTTTGTAATTGGACATAGTTATTTTTGCTATGGCAATGAAACAAATATAGATAAAACACTCTTGTTCAATTCTGTAAAGTATGATATTCTGCCTACTTTACAAGAATATTGGTTTGACAACAAAAACACATATACCAAATGGGAACAAGAACTAATCAATCTGTTTGGTGATAAATAATAATAACATACTGATAAAGAATATATACTATATGCTCTCATACGCTTTTCAGGTATTAGAGCAAAAAAGTTATGAGTATATTGCAAAAGAGGATTTTGAGAATACCGAATCTTTATTTGCTGAAATATTGCAGTTGGGCGTTACCAAATTACTTAAACAGGGATTGTATCGCGAGTATGTTATGAGTGTGGAGGAACTGCAAACTATGCGCGGAAAACTCAATTTGCCAAATACCATACACAACAGGAGCCAAAATAGAAATGTTCTTTCATGTGAAGTTGATGATTATTCGGTCAATAATATTTACAACCAAATCATTAAATCAACATTATCATATTTATTAGTGCATAAAAATGTAAAGAAAGAGCAGAAAGTCAAACTAAAGCATCTTATGCTCTATTTTGGTTATATTGATATTATAGACTTCAAGGCTATTCATTGGGCAAGTCTGAGATACCACAGAAACAACCAGACATATTTGATGCTTCTTACGATTTGTAAGTTTGTTATTCAGAAACAACTGTTAACAACAGAAACAGGACAATATCACTTGCAAGCATATACAGATAAATTATTGTATCGTTTGTTTGAGAAGTTTGTTCTGTCATATTATCAACGGACAGGAAAATATAGTGCCCAATCAGAAGAAATAAAATGGGATATTACAGACGATAGTATCGGAACAGAGATGTTGCCACACATGCTGTCAGATATAACATTACATTATAAAGATAGAATACTGATAATAGATACCAAGTATTACTCAAAGATATTCCAGGCTCAATACAACAAAAAAACATTTCATTCAAATAATCTGTATCAGTTGTTTGCTTATGTGATGAATAAGGCGAAAAGTTCTAATTGCGAAGTGGAAGGTATGTTACTATATGCTCAGACAACAGATGAAATAATGCCAAACAATGAAGTTACAATATGTGGTCATAAAATGAAGGTTCGTGCGCTTAATCTAAATGTTTCTTTTGATGAAATCAAGCAGCAATTAGATGATATTGTTGTCGATTTTGAGCATACAGACTAATTGACAGAATTATGCCAAACTACGATATAAACCGCATCACTCAGATGGAGCAGTTGTTTTCCTCTCTACGACAGAGAATCAGCAGAATATTGACTGATTTGGAGAATGACAGGCTTCCGCTTGCTGACTTACTGGGGCAACGGAAAACATTGCAACCCGACATAGACCGTCTTGCTGCCTACTATTCAAGCGATGCATGGATTGCCGATTTTGAAGCGGATGAAGCCGGTCTGTTGCCTAAAGACATGCCACGCGGAGTACTGTCCGAAGACGGAGTAAACGACCTGCTGGACAGTTTCAATGAACTGGAACACTCTTCGGACGAGGTTCATCCAATCGCACCGATGTATGGTCCTGTGCCTTGGCTTTTAGATAAACATATTCAAGATGCAGACAATATTATTTTTGATTTCGGTGGTGTACTGATGAAGCATAACGAGCATGGATGTGTCGAGGCTTTTAATACATTAATCGGCGAAGGTTCGACTAAATGGCTACTGGGTTTAGGCATAGAAGATACACTCAATGAAGATTATTTTCGACAATACCCATGGAAAGATAAGCCGCTGCAATACCTTTATGAGCGAGGAGAAATTACGACCGAAGAATTTCTTATGCATATACTTAAATACTGTCCTGACGGCACCGCAGAACAACAAATTATTGACGCTTGGAATACAATGCATGCCGGTGTGCCGGATATTATGTGGCTTAAAATCCGCTTTTTGCGTATGAAGGGATTCCGTACATTTTTATTCTCCAATACAAACGAACTGCACTGGCAGCATACACTATCGCTATACAAAGAGAAGATAGAAACATGTTTTGACGATGTATTTCTTTCATTCAAAATTGGGTTATGTAAACCTGATTATAGTGCTTTTGAAACAGTTGATAAGAATATAGGTGCAGACCCAAACCGCACATTCTTTATTGACGATAGCGAGGAAAACCGCATAGCTGCAATACAAGCAGTCAAATGGTGGACAGCCGAAAGTATTGATGAGTTTAGGCGGGTTTATAATATATAGTGGAAACCATTTGGGCGAAATATTGGGATGAGAGAGGGGGCAGGCGGGAGAGTGCACACAGGCCTCGTGCGCAGTGGAACAACTACCGCTGGCGCGGGGTGTATCTAATTACCATCGTTACCAACAAACTCAGACGGATATTGGGCGAACTCAACAACGACCGCATGACACGCTCCGCTACCGTTTCCTTGCGCTAAACAATCTGGCACAAAGGAGTGTAACACAAATTGACTAATGAATGAACAACCACAAATAGAACGACACCCATTGCAGCCGTTTCTGCCACAAGGAGCACGACTGCTGATGTTGGGCAGTTTCCCGCCGCCAAGAACGAGATGGCGCATGGAGTTTTTCTATCCCAACCCACAGAACGACATGTGGCGCATAATGGGACAGGTGTTCTATGGCGACAAAAACAGGTTTGTGGAACAGGGAGCCAAAACCACTTTCCGTTATGAAGAGATTGTTGCTTTCTGCAAGGAGAAGGGCATTGCCATTTCCGACACGGCGCAGGCTGTTCGTCGGCTACAGGGCAATGCTGCCGATGAACATTTGGAGATTGTGGAGAAAACTGATATTGCAGCCCTGCTCGGGCAGTTGCCGCTGTGCCGCGACATCTGCTGCACGGGTCAGAAAGCAGCAGAGACATTAGCGGAGACTCTCGGCTGCAAGCCGCCCAAGGTCGGAGAGTACATAGAAACAGAGATATTTATAAAAGACACTCCCATAACCACCTCAACGCAACAAGCAACAGCCATTCGGCATATTCGTTTCTGGCGCATGCCCTCGTCCTCCCGTGCTTACCCGCTGTCGCTTGACAAAAAAGCCGAGGCATACAAGCAGATGATGGAAACAATTGGCATAGCCGACACCAATGAAAACTAATAATAACCAATAAGGCAATAGATTATGAAGTATCTGAAGATTATAGTTCAAGTGCTGTTGGGTCTGTTTATGACCTACGCAGGTATCACCCACCTCACCATCGCGCGTGAGGAGTTTGTGGCGCAAGTGCCCGTCTGGCTACAGTTCTCGCCCGGCTTTACGGATTTCATCGTCCTCGCTTCGGGCGTGGTGGAGATAACGCTCGGTGTAGGCATGCTCACGCAGTGGAAACGCTGGCGCGGCGTGGTCGGCGGTCTGCTCGCTTTGTTCTACATCGCCATCTTCCCCGGCAACATCAACCAGTATGTGGAGGGCATCAACGCCTTCGGCTTGGACACCGACACCGCCCGCCTCATCCGCCTGTTCATCCAACCCGTGCTTGTCTTCCTCGCCCTCTGGGCAGCCGACGGCTGGCAGCAGTGGAAGATATGGTGGCAGTGGTGCAAGAACCGCAAGAATACCAGCGCATAGATATGATTTACAACCACACCCATAGACCAGGCTTTCTGCTCGGCTGTATAGACTTCTGTACTGCAGGGCTGTTTTTCCTGCTTTACATGCCGCTCAGCGGACTGCAAGACGAACTGGAGACAATACTCGGGCACAAGATTCAACCTTACTGGATTGCGTACCTCTGGGGCATTCCCACTGCCTTTATCTACACCTTGGTCTGGATGGCCCGCATTGCGGAGGAACTCAAAACCAAGGCTATCGGGTTGGGCATTGAAGAACCGTATACATCATGGTGGCACATGTTTGGGTGGAATACGTTCGGCGTGCTGCTCTTCGGGCCTGCCATAGCAACACAACGGTTTTTCGACACACTGAACAAGATAGAACGGAAACTGTACCAGCAGGCATCGGAATAATGTGATATCAGGAAATAATTTGCTCTCAATATTGAAAACCATATATGAGAAAAACAATCCAAAACAACTTGATTAAGACAGACAGAGTGGCTAAAATAGTGCTCGAGATATCTGCCGGAGTTATGTTCGCCTTTCTCTTGTTGTGGTTAGTGTATGCTCTTGTCTTCAACAACTTAGTGAACGTACCCTCTCAAACAACCCGCGTAATAACAAGTGCCGGAAAAACAATAGTCATCATAGTGTTATGCGTTTTTCTGCTTTCGGTTGTAATGCGGATTATCATATCGCCTTTTGTCAAAAGTGACGAGGAAACTGAATTCGAGGCAAGGGTGAATTACATATTGGGGAAGAAACCGGCATTAAGAAAACAACCGAAAGGAAATGAGGTATTCACCCCTCTTGTCAATCTCACACAGGAACAAGAAGATGCAATCTGCAAGTTGTTAAAAGAACTGCCGTCTAACATAAACAAACCGAACCAAATCAATATGGCGGCTGTCAGTCAGTTCCTCACTGCGTTACATCGTTTGGACTATCTAAACGACACTAACCTCAACAATCTTTACAATTGGGTTGGCAGTGTAACAGGCAAAGAAATGCCATCGTACAATCATTTTAACGAGGCATATCCAAGTGATACCGTCAGAAAAGTTGACAAAGCCAAAGACAAGATATTAACTGCATTGCAGAAAATTCGATAAGTTCGACAATCGGAATCGTACTTTTTGTGCATCGTGTCAGATGTTGTACCTTTGCTCCGTGATTCTTCACGGAGTTTTTTTTATTGTATAACTTTAATAATACCTATATGGGACTACTCGACAACTATAGCGGCATCGGCATGTCGCCGAGACCTAAATGGCAACATCAGATTGCCATGAGCAATTTTATGACTAATGCAGCAAGAGAAATCAGGAGAGAGGGACTACTCGTTCTGACAGAGGCTACCGTTACTGACGACTGGGATGACCTCGCGCCTGACCTGGTTATCTTTGACAAACTTTTCAATCCTTTAACCGTAATTGAAATCACAAGAACAGAACAACTAAATAACATTATCTACAAGTGCGAAGAGTTAATGGAACGTTTCCCTGATTCTGAGTATTTTGTATATGATTATGAGCACGAAGTTCTTTGCTTCTATGATATACAAACAGGTCAGTGGGCGACATCAGATTATTACGAACTGAGGTCGACATATCTATCCAAACCTGTAATAGCATATTTTCAATAACCATTAAAACTAACAACATTATGGATTCTGTTAAACAATTATTTATCATTGTATTGTCATTGTTATTGGCAGCATGCGGTGAACAAAATGTTCCCAATAATCCAGTTTCCCCGGGAGGAGGCGGGGGCGGCAACTCAGGCAGCAGAAATGAAAGCTATTCACAACCGGAAGTTGCTCCATCATCAGATTTTACATATCAACTTCAACAACCTCTTTCCGTAAGTTTTACCGACAGAAGTTCGGGAATACCAACCCAGACAGAATGGGACTTTGGTGACGGCACACAATTACTAAAACAAAGAATGTACACATCATCCATCATAAAGTACCCTGAGCAAATAATTCTGACAAACGATAATGCGGACACTCAGGTTGCCGTAATGTTCTCATACAAGTAATTACACATCAACTATAACCGGCAACAAAAAATCAGGACGCCATCAGGCATCCTGATTTTTTATTCTGGAAAATAATCAATATTAGTAGGTCATAACTGCGGGGAGTTCTTTGGCCTGTGCAACCATCTTCTCCACTTCCTTCTCGGTGGGAACACGGCGGGTGAGATGACGCTGCTCGTTAACTTCCACAAGTTTCTTCGCAAGATTGGCAGGTACTCTGTGACCAAACTCCTTTACAGTGTCAACACCTGCTGCTTCCAGCAACTCGGCGAACTGAGGACCTACGCCTTTGATGCGATACAAGTCGCAATGATTTGCCCACTTGAGAATCAGAGTGTCGGCAATGTCAGTAGCCTCTGCCAATGCTTTGCGGCCTGCAGGCTTTGCACATTTCTCGAGCAACTGGCTCGCTTTCATGATACCTGCTGCCTGCAACTTCTCTGCATACACGGGACCTACGCCCTCGATATCAATTACTTTGTAATCCATAAGTAAAAAAATTTAAGTGTTTGTTAATAAATCGTTCAGCGCAAATATACTTATTTGCGTTGCAAAGATAATAAAATTCCCGCGAAAGAACAAACAATTTGGCATCTTGTTTCAACCTTAACATGTCAAAAATGCGCTTGCTGCGTATGAATAAACAAGTTATAAACTCAATGCAGAACAAAAAAAGAATAAAATCATAATTAATTATGATATTGGCTTTCGTATTTCAAGAAAAAATTGTAACTTTGCAACGTGAAGTGAATATACGTAAAACAGCATATAGTAATGGATAGTTACATCAACATCAAGGTTCGCGTCTGGAGACAGGCAGGACCAAAGGCTAAAGGTTATTTCGAGACCTACGAACTGAATCACATCTTCCAAGGTGCCAGTTTCCTTGAGATGATGGATATTCTGAACGAACAACTCATTTCCGAGCACAAAGATCCTATCGCTTTCGACCACGATTGTCGCGAAGGCATTTGCGGTATGTGCTCAATGTATGTCAATGGTCATCCTCACGGGCCGGACAGCGCAATAACCACATGCCAGCTTCACATGCGCAAATTCAAAGATGGTGACACTATCACCGTGGAGCCCTGGCGTTCGCACGCTTTCCCCGTAATAAAAGACCTGATGGTCGATCGTCAGGCTTACGACAAGATTATGGCTGCAGGAGGATTCATATCAGTCAACACCGGTGGTGTGCCAGATGCCAACTCTATTCCTATCCCCAAGCCGAAAGCAGACGAGGCTATGGACGCCGCTTCGTGTATCGGGTGCGGAGCATGTGCCGCTGCTTGCAAAAACGGCTCTGCTATGCTCTTCGTGGCTGCCAAGGTAAGTCAGTTGGCTCTCCTGCCCCAAGGCCGCATCGAAGCAAAAGAGCGCGCTAAGGCTATGGTCGCCAAGATGGACGAACTCGGCTTTGGCAACTGCACCAACACAGGTGCCTGCGCTGCTGAGTGCCCCAAGCAAGTGAGCCTTGCCAACATCGCTCGGCTTAACCGCGAGTTTATCGGAGCAAAGTTCTCTGACTGAGAAGAAATTGTTTCGAATAAGAAAAAGAGGATGACACTTGATTGCCATCCTCTTTTTCTTTCAGAATAAATTCTGTTCCTGATCTGTTCAGGTGTCACCTTCTTGGTAACATACCTGCTTTCTATTCCTGATTTTCTTTGTTATCAGCTTTTTTGTTGCTGCGATGATTGATTATTACCATCGGCACGATGCAGAGTGCCACAAGCACTACTGCAACAATTATTGTTGTTGCGTCCATAAACAGATTGTTTAATGTAGTTTAACATTGTTTAACGTGGTTTGTCCGTCGGCTGACGGATTAATGTCTTCACATGATAACTGCATCCGTTGGTTGAATTGACCACGGACTTTCATGTGTCAGCTGTTGTAAACAATCTGTGTTACCAGAACGCGGAAAAAGGAAAACTGATGTCTGACGGCGGCAGGCTCAGCCTGAGACACAGCGAACGGAAAATGCTAACTGTGGCAGTTCGTGCCATGCAGAAGTCAGCGGGTCTGCCGAATACCGTTTCCGACAGCAGTCTGTTGAGTTGCCTTGCCGAGAGCTGTATGCTGAGAATCCTCACTTTCTCCACCTGCACCGGCAATGCTGATGGTGCGGAAGAAATGCTGAATATCTCTGTTCCGGCAGGGATGTTATGCCCTGAAACGGCATTCGTCGGATTACTGTTGCTGCCCTGCAACGGCGCAATACTCATTCCGCCGAGCAGCCACACGCAGGTTGTCAGCAGAAGAAAGAATATCTTGGTGCGTTGTTTCATAGCAGAGAATATTTCCGGGTGCGCTCGTCTGTTATCACTCCTTGCCAGTTCATGCCGAAGGCGAAATCATAGGTATTGCCGTCATGGTCAGTATAAGGAGTGATGTCAAGCGGTGTATCTTCATTGTGCTGTTCAACTGTCAGCATGTCTTTCGGCATTTGGAAAGGCAGCAATGCTGAAGGTTCCTCCTTCCCGCTTATTATGTCAAGCACAGCCTGTGTCTGTACGTCGAAAGTGAGAAGCACGGCATCAGCGTATGGCTCAATCTCACTAATAACAAACGGGTTGGCAGTGTTGACAACTACAACAAGCGGCCTATTGCCTACCATGCTTCTTGTTCTGTGAACCAACTCCATATCGCATCGGTTAATGGTATGGGTAGTCTTGCCGCGGTAGCTTCTGTTTGTGAAGTCTTCATGCGGGTCTCCTCCGGCAATACTTGTTTCGCGTGCGCCGGTAGCGGTGTAGTCCTCGTATTGCAAAGAAATAGGCAGATAGCCGTTGCCTCCCTGCTTTATGTCCTCGATAGAGTAACCGCTTCCGCCCATAGGTGACTCAATGAATACAACAGCAAAATCTGCATTCTGCGGATTGTCAGCCTTGCAGAAGTATTTTTCCAAGAGAGTGTCTGAAACGGGAGTAGTTGTCTTTTCTGCTACCATGGTGCCCCAGAATCCACGGTACTCAGGACAATAACGGTCGGGAATATACGCATGCGGTTTCCCTTTTATCGGCAGAAGGTTATTGTGGTTCTTCAGCATTACGATACTCTTCAGTTGTGCCCGGTAACCGGCCTGCATTCGCTCGGGGGAACCTACAATCAAGTCGGTGTTGTCAGGATTGAGATAGGGGTTTTCAAACAGTCCGAGGCGGAATATATTGGTCAGCAGTCTGACGGCTGAAAGCTCCATTCGTTGTCGCATAGCCGTTTCACCAAAAGCCCTGACTCCCATCCTGTATGCCTCTGTCACAGGCTGCATGTCGTTGTTCCCGCCGAATTGGTCAACTCCTGCAAGCAGTGCCTTATAATGTCTCTCGGCCACGGTTAGAGTCTCCACTCCCCATGGCTTGCCGGAATGAATACCGGGGTGCACATAATCTTCTGTTACGCGCCAGTCAGTGCAGACCACACCGTCGTAGCCTTGTTCCTCACGGAGCTGGCGTGATATAATGTCTCTGTTGAAGGCATTGCCTACATTCTCCTTTGTCTGATTGTACGGAATCATGTAGTAAGGCATAACGGCGGCAGCTTTCCCTGTCTTGCCATTCAGATGGAAGGCACCTTCGGTAAATGGCATCTTGTGTAGTGAGAACATTCCCCCCGGATATACGGCATATTTTCCGAAGCCATAGTGCGCGTCTCGCCCTGCCTCGCAAGGAGCACCTCCTGGCCAGTGCTTTACCATGCAGCACACACTGTCATATCCCCAACCGTCTTTTATCTCCCGTAAGCCTTCGGAGGTTTGGAATCCGTCACAATAGGCACGTGCCAGGGCAGTGACTAATCCGGGGTTAGAGCCCATGCTGCCCACGTTTCTGTACCAACGAGGGTCTGTGGCTACGTCAACCTGCGGTGAGAGGGCAGTGGTGAAACCCAGAGCCCGATATTCTTGCGATGCAATCCGTCCGAACTCTTCCATTATCTCTTCCGAGAAGGTGGCGGCCATTCCCATCGGTCCCGGCCACATTGATATCTGCCCTCCTCCGCCGGCATTGAATTCGGCATCTTTGCGGGCACTGTGCCTCGGGTCGGAAGAGTTGTTGACCGGTATTCCCCACCTGAGACTCTCCGCGAGTGCCTGTACGCGGTTGCTCCATCGTGCTGCTGTGCGTGGTGATTCTACTATGGTTACGAGCAGATGTCTCAAGTGGTCGTTCGTGATGAATTGCCGCTGATGGTCGGTAACAGCGGCATGGTCATCAGTATCGGGATTGAAGGTGTGGGAGTCGTATGTAGAGATGTCGTATGATGTGGCGGGCACCGCCTGATGAGACGAATAGAGCATCAGCCCTGCAATCTCTTCAATAGACAATCGTCTTGCAAGGTCTTTTGCCCGCTCTTCAGGAGAAAGCCGCCAGTCTTCGTACGGCTCCAACTTGCCGGAGCGGCTCAGATTCTTGAACAGTAGTCCGTCGTGCTGAATGATACTTACACCTGAATCGGGAGAGAATCCGAGCGTGGGTCCTCCCGTCTGATTGACAATACAGTGATTGTCAATGTGCGTAATATTCTCTCTGTCGCTCTTCACCTATGCTTCTTCATCCTGCTGCTCCTCTTCCTTGTTCTTGTCCGTGTCGTTTTCTGCCTTCTTGTTGAACCAAACGATAGCCGCCCATAGCAGCCCTGTGGCGGCACTTATTATCGCCGTCAGTGCCGCCGCCTTGCGAAATGTGTCTCTCAGTCCTGACATATACTTCATGCATTTGACAATGCAAAGGTAGTAAAAGAATACAACATAAGCAACACAAAAAAATACACCATGATTAAGAATCAAGGCAAAACGTTATTTACGAAGATAAAAAGGTGAATGAATTGAGGGGGTGATAATATTCGTTGCCTTGTGACAGAATATATTCATAGCCGTCAATAATATACGTGCGGCAGCAAGTACTATAAACACTTGCTGCCGCATGTAGTTAGAAAACGACTTATTATATTTCTATTGTAAAAGGGTCAACATATTTTATTTGACCGTTCTCGCTAAAAATAAGCATCTCGTGGTCACGGCGCTTCTGTTCTACTAAGCGCTGATGCGTAAGTTGCAATCCTACACGCATCTTCTCCTCAAATTCTTCGTTACTCATAACATTTGTTTTATTTGATTCCACATAGGAAGATTTTCTATTAGAAGTTTGCCATTCTTCTTTGCAACCAATATAGCCGGAGTATGTGTGTTATTATAAATTGCCACATAATCACAAATTGGCATATATAGTTCAAAAAGATTATTCAGTCCCAAATAGAAACGGCGTTTTATAACTTCTATCGGCAATCCATGCCCTCCTTCACTAACACGTTGTGCAACACGTTGTATTGCTTGTTCTACACTTTCAAGGTAGAAAAATACAAGAAAAACCTTATATCCAACTTCTTTTGCTCTCTTAATTAATTGCGTGTAGACTTTTATAGCCTCTCTACCCCGCAATTAAGTCAGCCACATCCATCTTTCCGTACTTAATCAACTCCTCAGTCTTGATATGTACCTGCATTCCTCTGCACCCTGCTGACACATATATCTTGTCAAAACCAAGACAGCTCTCGTGAATAAACATAGGATACTGCTTTTTCATTCCTATAGGCGAGCAGCCCCCGCGGATGTACCCCGTTACGGGCAGCAGCTCCTGCATCCGTATCATGGCACAACTCTTGTTGCCTGATGCGCGTGCTGCCTTCTTGAGGTCAACCTCCTTGTCTCCGGGAATAATACAGACGAAGATGCCGGTCTTGTCCCCGCGAAGCACAAGGGTCTTGAAGACGCATGCGATATCCTCACCTAATTGTTCGGCAACATGAGTGGCACTGAGGTCGGACTCGTCGACCATGTAGGTGACGGTCTCGTAGGGTATCTTGGCAGCGTCAAGCAGACGCAGGGCGTTGGTCTTCATGAGAGGAGGGAAGTTTTTAGTTTTGTTTAGTTTTGGGGTATCCTTTTATATACAATAAGAGCCATAGCATGCTATGGCTCTACGGTGTACCTCAATTTTATTTAACTCGTCTTTCAGGAATACGAGCCTTCTTACCTGTGAGGTCACGAAGGTAATACAGACGTGCGCGGCGAACCTTGCCGTACTTGTTGACTGTGATGTTCTCAATGAAGGGGCTGTCCATAGGGAAGATACGCTCTACGCCTACGTTGCCTGACATCTTGCGAACAGTAAAGCGCTTCTTTTCTCCGTTACCGGAAATGCGGATTACGTCTCCGCGATACTCCTGAACACGCTCCTTGTTACCTTCTTTAATGCGGTATGACACAGTCACAGTGTCACCTGCCTTGAATGCGGGAAATTGTTTCTTCTCGCCTGCGAATGCTTCTTCAGCAATCTTAATCAAATCCATTGTTTCGTACGTTTTTAATGGTTAATGCAAAGAGTATACGCTATATCTGTATTTGCCAGAGACTCTTCGCGAAAAAGCGTGCAAAAGTACAACAAGTTTTTGGAATACACAACAAAAATATATTTTTTTGTGCATTTTATCTTACTTCTGCACCGAAAAGTGTGTAGTATTTTCCGTCTCGGACTATATAAATATTACCGTCGATTAGCAGTTTTTGTGCCTTCGCAGAGTCGTGTTTTCCCTTGTTTTCGGACATGTACTCGACACTTGTCTCTATCCTCACCTGAAAAGGGTTCCAGTTGTCGTTGCCTTTGGTGAAGTTGTACAATGTAATTTCCTCTGTTTCTCCTGGCAGCATTGCCTCTGTGAGTACGGTTGCCCATTTCACGCGATTCTGCGAGTTGTCAACACCCGATACCTCTGTGGTGCCGAATTCATAACTTCTCGGAGAACCGCCGGTAACCAATCCGTCGTTCCAACCTGCGGGCTGAATGAGTGAAGCACCGTCTTTCGTCTTTTCCACTGTGGTATAGCAGAATACCGTTTCTGCGTTGGCGTCCCAAGGTCTTCCCCAGAGTCCTGGTTTGGCAGTCTCTGTCTCTACCATGTCAACCTCCGGTCGGGCGGATGTTACAGTACATTGATATAGCAGATAGCCGCGTTTGCCTTTGGCGGTTTTGCTGGCAGTGATGTAGGCTACATCGTCTTTGTCGGAAGTGACGAGCATAGCCAGTTGAGCTTTCCATACTGTGAGGTTCATTCCTCCGAAAATGTAGTCGCAGGCACCATTCAATATACCTCCTTCTATTGCCACGCGCACATCGTTGTCACCATAAATGGCATCCTGACGGCCTATGATACGGCAGTTCTTCAGAAATCCGCGGTCTGCACCTTTGGCGAAGGCGAGTGCACAGGCACGCTCACGGAATTTGCGTTGCTGCACGTCGGTGTTGCCTTCTGCTGTGGGACGTATTCCCTTCGAGCCTGCAGCTTCCACCACCACGTCTTCGCTCTCTTTCTTCGAGATATACTGATTGTATGAGTTCTCGAAGATAATGCCTTCTGCCGTGAAGTCCTTGCCGTAAACCACGACCGTCGAATTCCAGTGTGTGGTGCTTGCACCGCCGCCGTTGACTACGGAATAATAGCCGTTCTCCTTGTTGACCTGCAGGGTGCGCTCGTCCCAAGTGAAGTCATTTGTCATGGAGTAGTAGTTGTAGCCATGACCATAGTATGAGGTTATTCTGACAGCATTGTCGGTTATGTCCACACCTCCGTTCTTCACTTCAATACTCGGCTCGGCAGCCGCATTCTTCAGTGTAATGTTGTTGAGGTGTATTCTGAGCATCTCCTCGTAGTTGCCCGGCTCAATCATAATCGTTACATTCTGCTCGTCTGTGCGCGACATCTTGCTTATTGCCTCCAATGCCTCGTTGATGGTAGCATAGTCACCTTCTGCACCAACTGTCACTACAGGCTTGTACTCTGTTACGAGTGCCACGCTTATGCTGTTGATATAACTTGTGCCTTTGGCACTTATTGTTACGAAACCTTCGCCGCCTTTGTATTCATAGGTCAGTGCGTCAATCTGCGAAGTGGAGCCTGTCTTTTGGTCTCCTATCACCGTCTCTCCTACATACAGATGGTATTCGTAGCAGGCGTTCACGGTCAGTATGCTGTTGCCATGTACCGGCACTCTTATCTCTCCGCCGTTGCCAGCATACAGATAGGTGTTGTTGTGCGACTTGCAACCTTTGAACTGCAAAGTCTTGTAGTTGTATTCGGTGTTGGTGTTTGTATAGCCTCCATCTGTGAAATCGGCGTCTGTGAATACCCATTCGTGAACATCGGCAGTGAAATCAATCTGCTTGCTTGTCGCCTTGCCTTCTACCCGCAAATTCGAAGTGAGGAGCTGGCTGTATATCCCGCTCTCTGTCACCTTCACGCTGTAAACTCCGTCACGCAGTTTGATTCCCGTCGTGCCTGTGAACACATATACGTAGTGGTCCTCCAGATTCTCAAAGGTGAATTTGGCAGCACTCAGTTCTGCTGCAGTTGCGCCTGTAGGGACTATGGTAATGTCATAAGCGGGCTTTTGCTTGAAAGTGAAGTCTTGTGTGGCATCTTCGGTGAAGAGCAATGTTTCGGGGCTTACGTCGTAGTCGTTTACGCCCGATGCGACTACCTTGTATTTGATGTTGTTTTCCAAATTAAGAGAGAACGTGCTACCTGTCCTTTGGAATTCAGGCTCATATATTCTGTCATCGGGCTTGAGGAACTGCATGTCGAGTTTCTGTAGTTCCTCATCGGGCAAACCATTTATATATCCTGTGATTGACACCAGACTCACGTGTCCGATAGTGATGTCGATAGTAATATCTGTGTTTCCTACCGAAACAGGATTATCGGATGTAACGATATATCCGTTGGCATTCTTCAGAGAAACATTGTAGTTGAAATCTGCTGCCAGTTGAACGGAATAGTTGCCGGCAACAGGAGTCACTTCTGTTTCGCCATTTGTACTCACGTTGGTAAATACCAGACTGTAGTTGTCGGGTATGCTCTTCGGAGCAGTCACAGTTCCTGAGACGGTAACCATGAGTGCAGGAGTACGGATAATGCGGGCAACCACCAGTTTCTCGTCTGTTCCGTAAATACGATGTTTGCCGTCTTGCCCTGCGTAGAAGGTCAGTTTCTCTATTTTTGCAGCTGCAGTGTAATGACCTTCTGTCTTTTCACCGTTCGGACTCTCAAACACATAGGTCTCTTTGCCTCCGTTCGAACCGACATAATATTCTATCTTGTCGCCTGCAGAGAATGTCTGCTCGATATACACACCCGGGGTGGAGCCTGCATTGGAATATATATAACCCGTGTATTCCGCACCGGCAGCATCCTTCAAAGATTTGCGGTCATAACACGTGAGGGCAGTATTGGTAGTACGCAGACGGTGGTTGGTTTTTCCTGCTCCGTTGAATTCAAGGTTAGCAGTTGCTGAGGCTATGAAACTTCCAAGCGTAATACCTGTGCTACCTGCTGTTATTGTATCAGCATACCAAGAGTTGATTTCTGCAACCGTCAGCATGTTCACATACTTTGTCTCGTCCAGTTGCTCTGCTCCGAAGTCCCAAACCTGGGCTTTCTGTGCGCTTGCTGCCACTGTCAGCACGGTGGCAATGAATAGTAAAGTCTTTTTCATATAGGTATTTTGTGTTTGTTTCTGCAAAAGTAGTGGTTATTCTCCGTCTGTTTGTGCAAATTCTGACGGATTATGTAGCAGGCAGTATCGTCATCTCGCATTTTCTGCAGTCAAACTGCAAAACAAACAGGTTCTTCCCGCTTCTAAGGTATTTCGGCTCAACTACATTCCTGCTGCCTCTCTCCTTTCTGCAAATGTCCATCTCATGCAGTATGCAATACCTGCAGGTCATCAGGGGCTGTGAATCAGCCAGTCTGTTAACCGGCGTATCGGAATCTCTTAAACTTCTTAAGTCACTTACGTCTCTTCCTGATGTAACTGCAGAAACTGCGGCTTGTGTCACCTCTCTCCTCCACCTGTTCAACACCGATGCCGGTATGAAATACGCCTGCCGCCACTCTATCCTTATATCTGACGCCTCAAACACCGTGTCACCCAGTTTGCCCAGTTGAGTGCGCACATTGGCTTCTACCCGCTCAGGGTTGTCGGCAGGAATTTTCTCTGCTTCAAACACCTTCTGTTGCTCACCAATGCGAAGCAGAAAGCCGTTATCGGTCTCCTTGAACAATATATCTACCGGCAGGCGTCTGGTAGTGCGCGATTTCTCCAATGCGTGGTTGAACTCTATGTCGAAGTTTCGGTACAACTCTGTGCCAATGCGTATCTCCGGCATCTGGTTCGGATACACACGTCTCCCCTCCACGCGGTTCACAAGGAATCCCTTGTCCGCAAAGCACAATCCGTCACCGTTGTTGAGTTTCTTATCTGTCTCTATCTCTATATAGTTGCGACCTACCGCAGTCACTCTGCCTATGTACTCACCTGTTGACTTCGGAGTCTCCCAGTTGGCGAGATTCATTGTCCGGCCGTGCAGGAAATAGTCAGTCTCGGAGCGGTGGAAAGTCTTCTCGGGATTAGGCGTGAAATCCAAGTACACATTGCCCTTTGATGCGCGGCACCATGGCGAGTCAGCCTCTGCAAACAGACGGTCGAGCAACTGCCTGTAGTACGCCGTAATGTTTCTCACGTATGCCTCGTCTTTCAGTCTGCCCTCTATCTTCAGCGTCGTCACTCCCGCCTCAAGCAGTTCTCTCAGATACCTGCTGCGGTCGAGGTCGCGCAGACTGAGCACGTATTTCTGATGCACCAGCTCGTTCATGTCTTTGTCCAACAGGTCATACTGCCACCTGCACAGTTGGGCACAGCAACCTCTGTTCGCCGACCTGCCCAGCACCTTCTCCGACATATAGCATCTGCCCGAATAACTCACACAAAGAGCCCCGTGCACAAACGCCTCGAGTTCTATATCTGTCTCCCTTCTTATCTCTCTTATCTCCTCAAGCGTCAACTCTCTTGCAAGCACGGCACGTCTGAATCCCTGCCGCTCTCTGGCAAGCACATCTTCAAGAGTGCGGTTGTCACATTGTGTGGAGGCATGCAGACGTATCTCAGGCAATGTCTCCCGCAGCAGTTTCAAGTCCTGCACTATCAGTGCGTCAGCCCCTGCTTTATACACTTGCCATGCCATCTCTGCTGCTTGCCCTCGCTCCTCCTCTGTCAGCAGTGTATTCAATGCTACTAACACCTTCGCGTCAAACAAGTGCGCATACCTGCACAACTCACCTATATCTTCTATGCTGTTGCCTGCCGCAGAGCGTGCACTGAACTGCGGCGCACCTATATACACCGCATCCGCCCCTGCATCTATTGCAGCCTTGCCTACCTGCAAATCTCTTGCAGGAGCCAGCAGTTCTATGGATATGCGCTTATTCATAATACTTATATCCGTTACGCCTCCGAGCGTAACGCCACGAAGCGTAATGAAAGAGACAGCATTATAGCAGACTTCCTATTCACGCAAGAAAAATCAGCTATTCTGATTACAAAAGGTTCAAACCTCGTCTGCAAAGGTAATGTGTTTTTTCTAATTGCGCAAGTATAAGGCAATATCTTTCGCAAACAAAACCCTGCCTGCACCGGGCAGACAGGGCAAATATAAGATTCTCAATCAGAACCATCTTTTTCAGGAATAAGTAAACCTTGAATTGCTGGTTGTTGACTACTGTTTATTAGGATGTTTTATTTTTGTGCCCGTGAGGGCGTATTTTCAGCCGTCAGGCAGAAGGATGAAGATTGAGATGTGAATTTTTCGTAAAATTGATTCGGTTCACAAAATTGTGGTCCACAAACTTGTGTACTTTTATATTTTGTACTATCTTTGCACCTGAATAAGAAAAACGTTATCATTATGAATAAGAGTTTTGTTTACGGAATGTTTGTCGAAGAAGACAATTTCACAGATCGTGAGAAAGAGACACGGCGTCTGAAAATGGATTTCGAGCATGGACTGAACGTCATACTCATTTCTCCTCGCCGAATGGGCAAAACTTCACTTGTGAAACGAGTTCAATCGCAAGTGAACAAGGAATTGGTAAAAGTGGTATATATGGATATATATGACTGCCGCAGCGAATATGATTTTTACAATCGTTTTGCTGAAGCTCTCCTCAAACAAACGGCAAAACAAGCCGATTTGGTGATGCAGAACGTAAAGGATTTTCTGGTTCGTCTAACTCCGAAGATTGCTTTCTCTCCTGATCCGGCAACCGAGTATTCATTGTCTTTAGGAATAACACCCAAGAATTATAGTCCCGAGGAAATATTGTCGTTACCTGAAATCATTTCTCAGAAAATAGGGAAACATATAGTTGTGTGTATTGATGAGTTCCAGCAAGTGGGCGAGTTTCCTGATTCATTGACCGTACAGAAGCGAATGCGTGGTGTGTGGCAGTTGCAACGCAATGTGTCATATTGCTTGTTTGGCAGTAAGAAACACTTGCTGACCGAAATATTTCATAGCAAACGAATGCCGTTCTATCAGTTCGGAGATACCATTTATTTGGATCCCATACCAACGGAAGAATGGATTCCATTCATCTGCACTCATTTTGCGCGGGAAAACAAGAAAATCACCGAACCGCAAGCCGCAAAGATATGCGAAATGGTACATAACTATTCTTCCTACGTGCAGCAATTGGCGTGGAATGTACTCCTGAACACAGAAAGGGAGGTGACAGACGAGATACTATATATGTCCATGAGCGACCTGATTGCTCACAATACGGCATTGTTCATGCAGCAGATAGATGGTTTGACTACATATCAAATGAATTTCCTTCGTGCCGTTGCCCGTGGAGTACATAAAGATTTCTCGTCACAAGAGATACTGGAGAATTACAATCTCGGAACAAAATCAAATATCACACGCTTAATCAATGTTTTAACCAACAAAGAACTGATTGAGCGGCGCATGGATGGTATTTACATTGCTGACCCGGTATTGGAAAAATGGCTGCTGTCATAAATGTAGATGACCAGATGAATCATGGGCGGCACAATCTGCCGCCCATGATGCTTTCTTATGCGGTGGTTTGTGTTTGCCGAGTTTGTAGAGTTACTTTTCAGACCTCTCAAACCTTACAAACTTTTCAAATTTTCAACCATTATCTCACTTCTGCGCCTTGGAGGGTGTATCGCTTGCCGTCAGGCAGGAGGATAAATACCTTGCCGTCCTCCATTACTTTGCGGGCACGATTCAGAGACGCAGGGTCATTGGTCTCAAGGTCGTCAATACCAGTTGTACCAAGGGTGTAGAAGTTCTGAGTGAAGGTCTGAAGGGTTTTGCCTGCGGAGTCTTTGGCATCGATAGTCAGCACATACGGAGTGCCCTCGTTAAGACCCGTAATCGTGAACGAGAATCCTTCGGTCATGGTCTGTTCAGGCACTTTGCCATGACCCGGTGCACTGAAAGCAATCTGCGTAAGCTGTCCTTGGGAATTGAAAGTCAAAGTGCAGATTATGTTGCCCTGTTTGTCTTTTATCACCAGCTCGTATGTTGCAGCACCGCTCACCACCGGCCAAACAACATCTGCACTATTGTCCGCAGGTATTACTTTCACGTCATTGGTCTCAACCGTCTTCACCCCTATCGGCCGTACGTCATATAGTCCCCAAAAATCGTGTATCTGATAATAGGTCATATAATCTGCCGGAACATAGACGATAGTGCTGTAAGGCAGATTCCCTAATGCATTTGTGGACGCCGTTGGCGGACGCCTGCTGTAACATGTAATAGTCATAATATTGTTGAAACCTGAGAATGCATAATCACCTATTATCTTCAGTGAACTGCCGAATACTACGCTTTCCAGACTGCTGCAATCATAGAAAGCATTGGCTCCGATACTTGTCACACTATTAGGAATAGTGATACCCGTCAGACTATTACATTCATGGAAAGCATAGTTTCCGATACTTGTCACACCATTAGGAATTACCAAGTCTAATACTTCCTTACCATTCAAATACAAATGATGAGCACAAAATAATGGATTTGCTGTGTTATTATCAAACTTTATTCCACACCAAGCCGCAACATCTTCTATATAAACACTTTCCAGACTGCTGCAATCTCGGAAAGCATAGTTCCCGATACTTGTAACACTATTAGGAATAGTGATACTCGTCAGACTGCTGCATTCTTGGAAAGCATAGTTTCCGATACTTGTCACACCATTATTGATTTTAATTGTCTTGATTTTTGTCCTATAGCTGTACCATGGAGAGCCATTATAATCAAAATCTCTCATTGCACCTGTGCCGGAAATGGTTAGAACTCCATCTGTCAAATCCCATGTAAGATTTTTGCCGCATGTGCCGCTCTCTGCAAATGCACTCCCGCTCGCAACTATTGCAAACAGGAGAATAATAAGTTTAGTTTTCATGAGATTAAATAGGAACATTGATTCTAATAATTTTGTCTTTGTTTGTATCTTTGTAATCACACATCGCACCTGACACATAGAGATCAACAAAATCTTTAGAGGAATTAAATACATAATTATCGTTTATCATAGCATATATTATGGCTCTTATCTCATTTTTAGTGTTCAGACTATAAGGTAAGGCATAAGTTGATTCATTCAACCAATTATTATCTTTAAGGTTGAAAGATGCATTTAATAACTCTACGAACCTATATCTTGTGTTAGAGTCTTCAAATGTGAACATCAAAATAGAACTAATAGTGTTTGGTTTCATCATGATTAGTATATTATTAGTTGTTTTTCCTACTCCCTTTCAGGCGTTTCGGATTCTTCCTTGTGTGGTGCATAATATAATCATTTGCATTGAATAAGAATATTGCAAATTAATATCGCAACAGATTTGTTATACTAATGCATCTTAAGGCTCAAATTTCTGCAATTCTTTTTGCTTTTGAAGATATTTATCATCTATGTATTTTTCAAAAAACGGATAATCGTCTTTAATACTCTGAATACATTCCTTGATGTTTCTCCAATTGGGATTTTTTTCATCAATTGCTTTAAGGACGACTGATAATTTTATATCCAATTCTTTTTGTTCATTCTCAAACTCGGTTTGTTTTGAATCTTTCTGTTTTTGGACATTTTCTCGTTCGTAGTACTTCGAGAAATAGTTTGAAGGAATATCAAATTCTTTTCCGTCTTTCTTTTTACAAATATACACAACATTACCAATTCCTTGTTTGGAATCGACAAAATACAACACATCGGGATATTCATTTTTGACAAATAAGTCTATTTCCTCATGCGATAGATTTAATTTTTTAACGTATTTTTCCATAAACCAACTATATGATTAACATTGCCTCCACTTTTTATTATCTGGCAGAAAGCATACTCCTTAAAATAGTTAAACCTGATAGTCTTCAGATTCACATAAAAGCACCTGATGACATCAGGTAAAACTTTGCTGCAAAGGTAGTAACTACTCGGAAAAAGCACAATATAGACGTGTTGAAAAGAAACATACAAAGTGTATAAACTTTTCAACACTTTCTTTATGAGAACTCAATTTGAGCACTGCCTCACGTCACCGTGGTATCACCGTAGTATCACCGTAATATCACCGTAGTTTCGGATTCAGACAGCTCTTGACTGTAATATTGAAAGAAATCATGTCCAAACAGACGCGAAATCTGCAGCAGGCGGGCGGTGTCAACCGAAGGACATCGGAAGATATTATATACAGTTGCACGGTTGCAACTCAGTTTCTGAGCCAGACACTGCACTTGCCGCCCCTGACGGCGGAACTCTGCTTCGATAATATGACCTATATGTACTGACAATGAATTTATTATATTTGCCGGAATGTTATTAAAAACCGTACGCCTCAGTTTCAGACACGACAATAAAAGAAGCGTGGTGCTGATTCGCTTTCATTCGGGTTCTTAGGATTCTGGACGACCTGTATATACCAAACTTATGTGAACAAAGCCCACGCTGTAACGTGAGCATTTCGGCTTGTTCCCTGGTATATACCAAAATTCTTAAAGTGTCCAGTTTTAAGAACCCAAGTATTGAGCTAAAACGCTAATCTAATATGTATTTCGGTGCACTACTTTATAGTGCTTGGTGTTTCATAGGCAAAAGTGATTATATATGCTATTAAATATTGATTAATCGCTTTATTTCATTCAGTAATTCATGAGCAGGAATTTGCTTGTCACTAACATCTGAAGCAGACACATCGTACACACAATTATAATCTGCCTTTTTCCTTAGTTGCTCCATACGAGCCAGAAAACTGCTATATTTTCTGTCTGTCTTTCCTGTTAATACGAACTCTTTGCCAAATACGGCAAGTAGCCCTTCATGTGTCTTTGCGGACAACCCGTTGGCTACTAACAAAGCATGCACTGCATGAAAGCAAGCATAGTAATAACGGTTAACAGCCATATCATAATGAGAAAGAGAGTACATCTCTTCTGCCTGAATAAGCATTTGTTCTGCTTTTGTTAAGTGGTGCTGAACCAGTTGTTTTCTTTCTTCGTCAGAGAGTGTCATTTTAGAATGATTGCATCTTGTAAAACATTATGATAGAAAGGTGTGAAACTATATTGTTCCCACTCTTGTTGAGTATAAACTACAGGATTGATAGTCTGACCGATGTGCCATCCTAATTCTGTAAAAGGGTATGAAATATTGTCATAATCCTCAGCAGTAATCTGCTTCTTAGGTAATATCAACAATAAATCCCAGTCGGAATCTTCTCGAAAATCTCCACGCGCACGAGAACCGTATAACAAGAGCTTAGCTCCTGGCGGCATAACCTCCTGTCCAAGGTTCTTCAAACGATATATGACATCCTGGTTGCTCATAGAGTGATATGCTATTATGTTTATATCGCCTGCAAAGATATAGAATTCTTTTGAAATATGCAAACTGTTATTTAATGAGGAGTTTAGGAGTTGCTTCTGAACCGGAATCCGTTGTACTCGGGAGTATTTTGGCACGAGTGTTGCAGATTCAAAGAAAAACAACTATCTTTGCAGAGATTATGAAAAAGACATTGTTACTCATTATTGTGACCTTATGCACTGTCCTTGGCACTGCACAAGAGTCCAAAGCCTCTCTGCTGCGCAAGTCGTTGCAGATGGAGCGCCTGCGCAAGGACGGCCGCTGGCTCGAAGCTATGGACACCGCAACGCTGATTCTCACCTATGACAAGGACTACCGCACGGCTGTTGACTTTGTGCATCGCTATTGGGACAAAACCATGCAGCTCACCGACGAGCGGCTGCAGCGTCTCAGCGATGACGAGAGTCTCACCCAGGCAGAAGAGCGATGCGAGATCTATCGGGTCCTCGACGAGGTGCACGACAACCTGCGCGACATACGTATGCCGCTCTACGGACCGAACCAAAAGTGGGTATGGCAGCCCGAAGTCGGCTACTATACCGGTCACTACGACTCCGAGCGACTCAAGACTTTCCGCCTCCTTCTGCGTAAAGCCGACGAAGCATTGCGCAGCTACGATGCCGAAGCAGCCATGGAATACTACCGGCTCGCACTCAACAAGTATCTTATCACCGATGGCGAGAAACGCAGCAACCGCAAAGATATTCTCAACCAGTGCAACGGCATGATTGACCGTCTCTGCGACTCCGAGAGAATATATGACAGCATTTTCGCCTTCGAACTCTGCAACATGTCTCTCGAAATCAACTCCGACCAGCCTGAGATACGCCAACGGCAGACACTCCTGCAGAAAAACATTGCTACCATGTACCAACAAATGGCAGCTGAGGCTCTGCAGGCCGGCGACTCCATTCAGGCTCACGAATACCAACTCTCCGCTGACGACTGGCGGTATAACGAAGAAGAATGAAGAACCGTAAACTCACCATACAGGAAATGAACCGCCTGACTCCGGCTCAGTTTCACGAGTCGGAAAAGATACCTCTCGTCGTGGTGCTCGACAATGTACGCAGCCGGCACAATATAGGTGCTGTCTTCCGCACGGCAGATGCCTTCCGCATTGCAGGTGTTTGGCTCTGCGGATGCTGTGCCACACCGCCGGACGCAGAGATTCACAAGACTGCCCTCGGCGCTGAAGATACCGTTAGTTGGCAATATACAGAAGATACCAAACAGGCTGTTGCACAACTCAAGCAGGAGGGCTACATTGTATATGCTGTCGAGCAAACCGAAGGCAGCATTATGCTCGACCAACTGAATGTTGGGAGCATGGCGGCAAACGGCTGCGACTCTCTCCATCGCCCCAAAGTGGCTATCGTCTTGGGGCATGAGGTTTTCGGAGTGCAGCAGGAGGTCATCAACCTCTGCCACGGCTGCATTGAGATACCTCAGTATGGAACCAAGCACTCGCTTAACGTCAGTGTCGCTGCAGGAATAGTGATGTATGTTATTAGTTTAAGGTTGAAAGTTGACAGTTTATAGAAGATATAAAGTTTGGAGTTAATAGATATGGAACTACCTAAAGGCTTGTTAGATATTTTGACAGACACACCCACTGTAGAGACCGTCACAGTAGAGACCGCCACAGTAGAGACTGCCACAGTAGAGACTGAACATGTTCAGTCTCCCCATCCGCACCAACTCACATCTCCCTATCTGCCGCAGGCTCAGTCTCCCCATCCGCACCAACTCACATCTCCCGCTGAGAAAAAGCATCTGCCTCTTCTCCGTGTGGAGAAAGACAAACGCAAAGGAAAAACAGCCACTCTGATAACCGGCTATGATGACGATTCCGAGGAGGTGCGGCAATTGGCAAAGACACTGAAGCAGACCTTGGCAGTAGGAGGCTCCACACGTGACGGAGAGATACTGCTGCAAGGCGATGTCAGAGAAAAAGCCAAAGAAGTACTCATTGAATTAGGATACAGGGTCAAATGAGTCTTACCATCTACAAATCATCGGCAGGTGCAGGCAAAACCTTCACACTGGCAGGCAATTATATCGACCTGCTCTTTGCGTCCGAGCAACGCAATGCCCATCGGCATATTCTCGCCGTTACCTTCACCAAGAAGGCTACTGCCGAGATGAAGAACCGTATCATCAAAGAACTCTCTCTGTTGGCACAAGGCAGCCAATCAGACCATGCCGAACGACTCAAAAAGAAATTCCACCTTGATGACTCACGTCTGCAAAGCCGTGCACAAACCATACTTACCGACCTCCTGCAGGACTACGGCTGGTTCATGGTCACCACTATCGACAGTTTCTTCCAGCAGATAATACGCAGTTTCGCACGTGAACTCAATCTACCTGGAGCATATAATCTCGAACTCGACAGCAACCATATCCTGCAGAATGCTGTTGACGACTATTTCTTCAATCTGCCTCTTGACCTCAATGACCCGGGCATACGCGCACTCATGTCGGTTGTAACTGAGAATATCGAAAACAGCGGCAAATGGAATCCGAAAGAGACTATTCTCAAACTTAGCGAACAAATATTCAACGAAATATATCAAACCAACCGCAAGCAACTCCAGACCGCACTCGGCGAAGACAATGCCCTCACTGATTACAAGAAACGAATCGACTCTCTCTACTACAGTTTCAGACAGGAACTGCAGAAACTTGAAGAGGCGGCAGAACAAATAGTTGAAAGCAGCGGAATTGACAAAAAACAACTCAAAGGAGCACTCGCACCTTTCTATTGGGACGAAAGCAAGTTCGTCGGCTCTATCAGCGAAGGCATAACCGCTAATATGCAGCGTCTTATCGACAACACTCTCAGCAAAGACCCTGTCATTCAAGAGGTGTGCACACGTATCGCACCATACGCTGAGAGGTTTAAGCGGTTGCTGCAAAGCGATGCTGCACGCAGCTTTGCCACTGCACGCGCCATTCGCCATTACCTGCCGTATCTCGTTATTCTGCAGGATATTCAGACCTATATCAATCGGGCAAATGCCGAACTCAACCGTCTCCCTATCAGTGAAACCAACATGCTGCTCTACGATGTCGTGTCTGAATCAGGCAACTCACCCTTCATCTATGAGAAGACGGGCGCACGCATATCCAACTATATGATTGACGAGTTTCAGGATACCAGCAGCATGCAGTGGCGCAATTTCCTACCTCTTATAGAAGAAGCAGACAGCAGAGGCAACAGCAACATGCTTGTCGGCGATGTAAAGCAAAGTATCTACCGATGGCGGAACTCCGACAGCGGTCTGCTGCAAAGCGGGGTGAACAAACAGTTCCCCAAAGCGGATAACCGTCAACTTGCCACCAACTACCGCACCGACAAAGTGATAGTAGAACAAAACAACCGTATCTTCCAGGCATTGAGTGCTGCCATACAGGCAGAATACCAATCGGTAAGCAACGACACTGACTCCCTTATCGGCGACATCTACAAAGATGTGGTTCAACTGCCCAACAAGCAGGAGGAAGGATACATGCGGATAGAGTTCGTCGATATAAAAAAGAAAGAAGATTTCCGCAGAGAAATAGCAGAACAACTGCCTGCACTCATATCTGACATCGAACAGAGGGGAATACACAAAGGAGATATCGCTATCCTTATCCGCAACAACAAAGACGCTGCCGTTATTGCCGATACTCTGCTTGCCAATGGTATTCAGGTTATGTCCAACGAAGGTCTGTACCTGAGCAACTGCACTGCTGTACAACTGATAATCAACATGCTGCGCCTGAGCATCACTCCTGAAGACAAGATTCTGCAATTGCACATAAAATACGAATACGCACTCTGCAAGGGGATGACACAGACCGAAGCACTTAATGCGGCAATAACCGATACGGTCTCCATTCCTTCTGTCGATACTGCCTCCACCCTGCCTGAACACGTTGTCAGCATCATCAACTCTCTCGGTCTGGACTCTGACACCAGTGCACTACCCTATCTGCAGGCACTCCGTGACCTCGTGTATCAATATGAGAGCAAGTATCCTACCGACATCTATTCCTTCCTCTCATGGTGGGAACAAAGCGGCACAAAGGCGGCTCTCAGCATGAAGAGCGACACGGAGACGGTGCAGATAGTAACCATTCACAAGTCCAAAGGATTGGAATATGATGCGGTAATCATTCCTTTCTGCGATTGGGAAACGGCAGAGCATCAGGGAGGAAGCGACATAATGTGGGTACAACCACGTGAGGAGAATTTCAGCGGCATACCTGTAGTACCCGTAAAATACGAAAGAAGTCTGGTCAACACCATCTTCAAAGACGACTACCTGCGTGAGTTGCAAAGCCTCTATATCGACAACCTCAATCTTACATACGTTGCTTTCACTCGTCCCAAACGCGAGTTGTACGTATTTGCGGCAATGAAATCATACCGTACAAAGAACATGGGCGCTGCACTCTATCAGATGATGACCACTGCCAAAGACGCAGAAGGGCAACCGTTGTTCCGCCTCAACGACAATGTGTACGAATGCGGAACCAAGGTAACAGGAGGCTCTGCACAGAGTACACCCGCATACAATACCATCAAGTTCACCTCTCTCACCGGCAGAAGCAAAGCGCAACTCAATATCAAACTGCCTTCAAGAGACTATTTCATGCAGAACACAGAAGACAGACTGACAACAAGCGTCAACATAGGACTCATGATGCACGAGTTGCTTTGCAAAGTAGTACGACGCGGGGACGAAAAGACCGTTGTCGCGCAGATGGTGAGTGAAGGGCGTCTTACTGAAGAAGAAAAGCGGAAAGTGGATACCGAGATTGTTATGTTTCAGCAACTCACTGCTTCTACTGACTGGTTCGACGATAAGTGGAAAGTACTCAACGAACATGACATACTGCTGAAAGACGGCAATCTGCGCCGACCGGACAGAGTGATGATTTGCGGGAATGAGGCTGTGGTGGTTGACTGGAAATTCGGCAGAAAGAAACGCGACGAATACAATGCACAGGTTGGCGAATATATGCACCTGATAGAGCAGATGGGTTACAAAGTGAAAGGTTGGCTCTGCTACGTCAACCTGAAGGAAATTGAACAGGTTAACATTTAGCAGGCACACATATCGAAGCCGGACATATAAGAGGAAAACATTTGGATTATGATTAACATTGACGACTATACCAAGATCGGCAGCCTGAGAAAGACTCATGGCACACAGGGTGAACTGGTACTTGCCCTGACAAGAGATTTCCCCGAAGACGAGAACTGTAATTGCCTCATGCTGCTGATTGACAACATACCTGTGCCATTCTTCATTGAAGACTGGAGATACAAATCCGATGAAACAGTACTCTTGAAACTCGATGGTATAGATACCGAGCAGGCCGCCAAACGTCTGCTTGGTTGCTCAGTACTTGCAGCCAAACAATTCTGTCAAGACGGCGACATGCCTGCATCCGCTCTCATCGGATACACCGTAGAAGATACCAGACTTGGCGAGATAGGCATCGTCTCAGATATTGACGACACCACCATCAACACTCTGCTACTGCTTGACAACGGCACAGTGATTCCTGTACACGAAGATTTTATAGAGGATATAGATTCTGAAAAAAAGCAGATTACCCTCTCTCTTCCTGAAGGATTGTTGGAATAGATGGCAGACACTCAGTTCATCACAGTCAGAGTGGTGCCATTCCAGTTGCAACGATACTTTCTCAATGCCTCTTTAGATACGCCTGTCGTCGGAGTAGCGTAACCGTATGAAAGATCATATTTCTCCTGACACACGGGGCACACTGCATACATTCCGTCAACTTCGACATGCCGCGCTATATTAAGGCAATGAGGGCAGGCAAGGTCAAAGGCATGATGATTCATATCCATTCCGATATATATCAGCAAACCGGCGTAACCGATACGGTCGGTCGCATAGCGAGGAGCAGTCACTATCTTGTAGGAACCGGTAGAGGCAGGCACGAACGAGGGGTCCTCTGCCATAACGTTGATTGTGTAATATACAGGCACCGAAGGCACAGAACTTATATAGTTGCTGCCGTCGCATGAACCAAGCAACAGCAGCAATACCGCACACACTATGTTCTGCAACTGCTTCATCAATAAACGCGTGAGAGATGCACTTCGTAGATTAAGGCGGAATAAGGCGGAATGAAACTGCTGTAGCCCTCTGTTCCGTTACCGTCTTCACCGTATGCCAGATTCCATGGAATATAGAGAATAAAATCAGCACCTACATGCATCTTCTTCAGCCCTTCCACCATACCGGATATAAGCCCTGCAACCGCCTCAGTACCAACCACACATGTAGATGTAAAGTTCTTCTGTTCCTGCACCACATTGCCGTCTATCAGTGACAACTTGTAGTCCATAACGACAGTCGAACCGGTAACAGGCCGAGTGTCTGTAGGGTTGCCTCCGTAGATAACCTTATACTGCAGACCGGTAGGGGTGATGACGATATTTTCCGCCTTCTCGTTGTGCTTTATCCATATCTCATTCTGCGTTTTCCAGTCAAGCCAGTCATTCTGCTTGCATGAGCACACTACAAACATCAAAATTGAGAGTACAATATAGTTCAGTCTTTTCATATCACGTCATTTAGTCTTTTATTGTGCAAGCCAGAGGGCAGGGTCAAGTACCTCTGTGTCCTTACGCACCTGAAAGAAGAGTTCTGTGCGGTTGTCGTTGTCAGGGTCAGTGTATATCTTGCCTATCTTCTGCTTGGCTGTAAGTTTGTCTCCTGTTTTCACATACAGTGTAGTAAGATTGCTATATACTGTTCGGTAGTTGCCATGGCGGACAATCACTACATTCTGTCCGTCGCTGACAAAGATAGCACTTACCTCGCCTTCGTAAACAGCACGTGCATTGGTGCCTGAGGTCGTTTGTATATATACGCCCCGGTTGTTTACTGTTACGTGAGCAAGTGTGGGGTGTTGTTGTACTCCGAAGTGACCACTGATGAAACCTTTCTCCGTCGGCCATGGCAGTCTGCCCTTGTTCTTCTCGAAGCCACCGGCAAGCAGTTTCTCCTCTTTGGTAAGAGTGTTGGCTGTACGCTTTACGTCTTTATTGATAAGTTCATCTATCTTCTTATTCAGATCATTAGCGCGTTTCTGCTGTTTCTTCTGCTGTGCGAGCAGGTCTTTCTCTTTCTTCTGAAGCTCTTGAAGCATCTTTTTCTGCTTGCGTTCATCGCGTGTGAGGTTCTCCTGCTCACGTTTTTGCACAGTGAGTACATCCTGACGGTTGCGTCTGTTCT
This sequence comes from Paludibacteraceae bacterium, assembly GCA_017479885.1. Classification (GTDB taxonomy): domain Bacteria; phylum Bacteroidota; class Bacteroidia; order Bacteroidales; family Paludibacteraceae; genus Colicola. The sequence continues at coordinate 42,661 of JAFVBR010000026.1, forward strand.
GCTGAAGTTCGGTGTTTTTCTGCTCTATCTCTTGCTGCTTGTTTTCTATCATTCCAACCTGCTGCTTTCTGTACTGAGCAAACTCCTGCATATACCTCAACCGGCGTACCAGTTGGCGAAAGTTGTCGGCAGAAAGCAGGAACAGAAGAGGGGACTGCTGCATAGAGGCATAATGTGTTTGACGCACAAGTTCGGCATAGTCAGCCTTCAGCAACTCAAGTTCACGCTGCAGAGTGTCTTTTTGTCGTGCCAGAAACGACATCTCATTGTCGAGTGCACGAATCTCAGTATTGATACCGGAGATAAGCTGCTTGCGCGTAGAGATATCTTTGCCCAGCAGCGTCAGTTTATTCAGAGTGGCAGTCTCATTGGTTTTGGTCTGACGAAGCATCTTGTTTGTCTCCTCAAGCTGCTTCAGTGTCTGTTGGCGTTGCTTCTGAAGATCTTTCACACTCTGTGCCGACAGCGGTAACAGGCTGCAGAACAGAATTGTCAATATGTAACCTAAGCGTCTCATTTGATAATAGCAGAAAGAGAGGTGGGAGTCAGTTTGTCAAGGTTGGCAGGTGTTACATTTGCTTTCTGGTTGAAAACAGGTTGCACGAATGTTATCTGGCATGTGGCATCAAGTCCGCCTGCAGATATATTCAACTGCATACGTTCAGGGAAAAGAGTTTCGCCGAACAACCGGTGACCTTCGTAGTCCACAGTCAACTCAGCATCTTTCTCAGGCATGGCGACAGCGGTCTGCAGCAGTTGAAGGTTCTGCTTGTCGGCCACAAAGTTGTAACTCAGGTTGCCTTCAGAAAGAGAGAACTGATGCTCTGACGTATTCGAACCGGTAACTATCTTCTTCTGCAGCATCTCGCTCTGAGTGTTCTCCAGCATAAACACTCTGTTCATGAAAAGCGACTGAATATCGTTGTATGCGAGGCTGACACCAGTATGTCTGCTCAGTTCCTGATAGGTCAGACGCACATATCTGCGGTTCATCTTGTCGATAAGAGTAAGATGCCCGGGCAGAATCTCCATACGATAGAGTTCTATGCCCAACAGAGGCTGCAGAGATATGACAATTGCCGAGTCTGCTATCAGGTTTATCGCACCGCTCACTGCATAGGAATGCTGACTGTAGTCGATTTTGAATCTTGCTTTGGATGATTGCATTGATTGGAAAGCGGGTTGCACTGCCACAACCTGCTCAAGCAGTTGGCGCGAGGGATCTGTTTCTATTTGTTGTTGTACCTGTTTTACCCGCTTTGTGGTAGAGCAGGAGAGAAGCAGCAATGCTGAGATAATGATTACACTAATCTTTTTCATTTGTCTATGGTTTTTCCTGTTATGACGGTATAATGCTGTTTTATCTCCTCCGCCTCATCCGTCTTCATATTGTCGATGGCTTTCTGTATATAGTACTGCGCCAGAAAATCCTGATTCTGCAGATGAAGAATCCACGCATAAGTGTCAAGGTAAGTGGCATTGTCAGGCTCTGCCTCTATGGTCTTGCGGCTCATCTGCTCCGCACGTCTCAGGTCTCCGTCGTGAGTGGCAAGCATATAAGCATAGTTGTTGAGCACATACACATTGTTGGGGTCGATGGCAAGAGCCTGCTCGTAAGCGGCATACGTGGCAGGCATATCGCCTTGCAAAGTACAGATGTCGCCCTCCAGTATCCGCAGTCCTAACCGATAGCGCACATCACCTTGCTTGGCCGCCCCCTCCCGTGCCACTGTCAGGGCGGAGTCGGTCTGCTGGTTCATCAGCAGGACACGTGTCATCCAGTATGCCCACAGAGGGTCATCCGGCATACGGGAGTATGCACCTCTTATCAGGTGTTCGTATTCATCATTGCCTGTGGTGGAGTCCGCCTGCATAACCTGCAGAGCCGTCTGCCAGGTCGAAGAGTTGGAGCCGTTGATGTCAATCATAGTGTAGAGCACAGGCAGAGCATCGCGGTATCTCGCCTGAGAAATATAGTACTGCGCCAATGCATTGTGCGAAGCCTCCTCTATAGGATAATCACGTGTCAGACGAAGCAGTGTCGTTTCGACCATCGATGCTCCGTCAAGGCGCTGCATACCGCCATCGCGCAATGCCTGAAGTTTCTGCTGAAGGTCCCACTCGTCAGAGAACAACGCTTTCTGCAGATATTCGGCTGCTGTCTCCGGCATATCCTTGCTGCCGTAGTAGTTGCTAAGTGAGAGAAACACAAACGGGTTGTCAGGGTGCTTTTCCAACTCCTGCCTGTAAAGTTCCAGAGCCTCATTCTCCTTGCCTTGGGAGAGAAACAAGTCCGCACGAAAAACGCGGAAACGCAGGTCATCGGGATTCTCGAGCAGATAATTGTCGATAGCCTGAACCGCCTTATCAGCATTACCCAGTTGAAGATACAATCTGTAACGGGCAAGTGCGTTATAAGCCGTTATGCCCTCTACCGTCTCTATTTTGTCCTGCACAAGAAGCGCTTTCTTGTATTTCTTCTGGTCAGTATATACAGCCGACAGCGCCTCCATGATATCGATGTCCTTAGGGGCGAGTGCGGATGCACGGTTGAGCACTTCTGCCGCCTTGTCTTTCTGATCAAGTTCGAACAGCATAGAAGCATAGTGCGACCAGTAAGCGGTCGGTTCACCGGCAAACGCCTTCTCATAGTGTGAAAGAGCCAGTTCCTTCTGCGATGTTGCCTGATACATGTAACCTAAAGCCTGGTGAGTGGCGGCATCATCGGGACACAGTTGCTCGCAGAACACCAACAGACACATCGCGCGGTCGAACTCCTGCTGACTCAGGCAACGCTGTGCTTCATAATAGTAGTACATAAAGCGACCGTCACGCTGCACAGGCTCCTGAACATGAGCACTCTTCTGCACCTTGCAACCGGCAATCAACAGCAATACCGACAATATGTAAAAAGTCTTCTTCAATATTACTCTTACGACCTCTGCTCTTATTTCACTCCGCTGTGACCGAAACCGCCTGCTCCGCGCTCTGTCTCGCCAAGAATATCCACCTCAACCAGTTGCGGCTGTTCGTGCTTTGCAATAACCATCTGGCAAATACGTTCGCCATCTTCTATTATTACCGGTTCAGAAGAGAGATTAACAAGAATCACGCCAATCTCGCCGCGATAGTCAGCATCTATCGTACCGGGAGTGTTCAAAACAGTAATACCGCGCTTCAATGCCATTCCGCTGCGGGGACGTATCTGCGCCTCATAACCTGCAGGGAGTTCTATGTACAAACCCGTAGGGAACAGGCGTCTCTCAAGAGGCTGCAAGGTAACAGGTTCCGAGAGAGAGCAACGTATATCCATTCCTGCTGCCTGCGCACTCTCGTAACGTGGCAACGGATTCTTCGACTTGTTTACTATCTTCACTTGCATAATCTGAATATTTTAACACGACATCGTTAACACTGCATCATCAGTAACGTCTCTCTACCAACACTTTGAGACCATCATGCACTATTCGCACATTCACCTCGGCAGGCATAGTTACAGGATCACCGTCAAAATGGAACGCGCCCTCCGACTCACGATACAATGTGATGTCATCGGTATGAAGTGTCGTCATATACAACGACTCGTCAAGACTCTTCTCAAACAAACGCAATGCCAACGACGGCACAGAGCGCAAGGGGAACTTTGACAAAACTGCCACATCAAGCATGCCGTCCTGCATACTGGCTTTAGGAGCTATGTACGCCGCATTGCCCCACTGGTTGGCATTGGCGAATGTCACAAGGAATGCGTCTGTCTCCATCTCCTCCTTATTGCCATTCTCCATGTTGTTAAACACCAGTCGATAGTGCCCTGACTCATAATGGAAGAAATCTCTTATTATATGCTCTACATAAGTTGCAAAGCCACGTTTGCCAGCCTGGGCGAACTTCTCCGCTATATATGCGTCAAAACCCGTACCACATGTGCAGAAAAAAGGCTGTTCACCCATCATTCCGTAATCTACAGTGATTGACTCCGAACGGTTGAGCATCTCTATCGCACGGTTGACACGCAGAGGAATACCCAAATGGCGGGCAAAACCATTGCCGCTGCCTATCGGTATAATACCCATTGAAGTGTTGGTATGGCGCAATCCGCTTGCCACTTCGTTCACCGTGCCGTCACCACCAACTGCGACCACAGCGTCGAAACCCAGACCTGCATATTGTTCTGCCAACTCAGTGGCATGCTTGGCATACTCCGTGAACACTATGTCGGTAGCCCACTGCTGCTTGTCAATCAACTTGTCAATCAACTTGGGTATCCGGCGCTTGTTCTGCGTACCTGATATAGGATTAATAATAAAAGCAATATTCTTCATAGTGCGATATACATAAATTAGGCCGCAAAGTTAAGAAAAAAAACACACTTATGCAAATCTTTTATTGCGGAGCGAAGAATATGCAGTACGATATGACAGACAACACTCAAGCAATGAGCAGTCCGCGGAAGAGAAGAGTGAGAATCTCGTGTTTGCGCTGGCTTAGATATGCATCCACTTCATCTTGCGACTTCAGCAGCAAGTCCTGATATATAGGCAGCGACACAAAAGTCATAACCACCAGAGAGGCAATATCGAGCAGAAGGTCAAGAGGCTCTATCTGACGAATATTGCCCTTCTCTATCTCTGATTTGACTATAGCGGAGAAGTTATAATAAACACGTTGACGGCGCTCGTCTTCAACAAAAGCAAGACGTATCCACCGGCGGCGCTCGGGATTAAGCACCAGCTCGTTCATCACGAAGAACGGCAACTTGGGATTCTGCGTAAGGAGGACAAAATAGAAATCAACCACACCGCTGACAATCTCAACTATATTGCCATTGTAGTCTGCATGTTCAAGATAGTCGAGCAAGAGACTGAATTTCTGCTCGAAGATACCCTGGAAGAGACGTTCTTTGGTTCGGTAATAGTAGTGTACAAGTGCCTGGTTGCACCCCACTTCGCGTGCTATATCGGTAGTGCTTGTACCTGCGAATCCTTTTTCAAGAAAGAGTTTCTCCGCAGCGAGGAGGATTTGTTGTTCAAGTTCGGTGGTCATATTAGTTGAGAGTTGAGAGTTTAGAGTTGAAAGAAGTTGAGAGTTGAGAGTTGAAAGAAGTTGAAAGTTGAGAGTTGAAAGTTGAGAGTGGAGAGTTTAATGTTTAGAGTTGTTTGCGGGCATTGTCAACAAGGAAATGCAGGCGGTTATAGACGTTGGCTTCGGAGGTAGAGCTATCGAAGTCGAGGAAAAGCATATTCACATCAGGATAGAGAGTACGGAGACGCTTCTCTATACCTTTGGAAATGACATGGTTGGCAATGCAGCCGAAGGGTTGCAGAGATATGACATTGCTCACACCCGACTCCGCCAAGTGGCATATCTCGCCCGGCAAGAACCAACCCTCGCCGAAGTCTGCCGCTGTAGAAATAACCTGTTTGCTCAAACGGGCTATATCGAATATGTCGGACGAAGGACGGTAGAAAGGATATGAAGCACATATACGGTCATACTTTTTGACTATATGCCTGATATAGCGGTATATGCTGTCGGTTATCCACACAGGAGTGTGCTCCGCACGTATATTCAGTTCACGATTGGCATGACGGCTGACAAAAGATGTTGAGAAGAACTCGATAAGGCTCGGAGGCACCACTTCGACACCCTCTTGCAACAGCCACTTGACTACATTCTTGTGCGAGAAGGAGTTGTATTTCACATATATCTCCCCCACGAGTCCCATCACAGGCACGCGTTTCTCACGGTCGATAATTGAGTTATACTCCGCTACCGCCTCCGTCATCAGTCGCTGCAAGGCTTTCTTGTCTCTCAGGCGCACTGCCTCTGTGCCAAGATTGATATATCTGTTACGGAGTTCAAGGGCAGAGACGTGCGCAGAAGGCAAGGTTCGCACCGCTGCCGAGTGATAGAGACGGTTGAGTGCATCGGCATAAGCCATTGCATGAATGAGCATGGGAGCCACCTTACGCCATGGAATATCGAACCCTGGTTGGGTGTTGCTAATATCGGAGCTTGTGGCAAGAGAGAGCAGTGGCACATTCTCGTATCCGCTGCGTACCATGGCATTCTTGATAAGAGAGTAGTAGTTGGTGGCACGGCATTGCCCGCCTGTCTGAGTGATGATGACGGCTGTGTTAGAAAGGTCGTACTTGCCACTGTTGAGAGCATTCATTATACTGCCGATTACTATGGTAGCAGGGTAGCACACATCGTTGTTGGCATATCGGAGTCCCGTTTCAGCATCAGCCTGACTGCCTGTGGGCAGGCATACAAGATTATAGTCTGCCAAAGAGAAGAGTGCAGGCAGGAACTCGGAGTAGCCTTCGGCAAAATATGGGGCGATGATAGTCCTGCGAGTATCTTCGGGCATGAAGGTCTTGGTAGTGACGAATGGTTCGGGTGGTTCTGCAGGTGCAGGTTCGGTATTATACACACTCTCAACGAGAGAGCGAATGCGCAGGCGAAGCGAACCGATGTTGTTGACATCATCTATCTTGAGGATAGTGAGGTTCTTGTGATAACGGTTCAATACAGACTGCACTTCATCGAGTATGAAAGCATCAGGCCCGCAACCGAAACTTGTCAGTTCAACCATCTGCAGATAGGGGTAGTCACACTCACCTACGAAATGCGCCGCCTTGAACACCCGGTTGGGGTATGCCCACTGAGTGACAGCATTGAGTTCTTCATACACCTCGGAACCTGCATGACGGGCGGCGTGCTCGGTGATAACATCGATACCCATGTCAGCAACCGCTGAGGATATCTTATGCTCAATGAGAGGGTCGGTATGATATGGTCTGCCCGCAAGCATGATGACCATTCTGCCTTCCTGGCGGGCTTTGTCAAGTATTTCGAGACCACGCCGCTCAAGCGTGGAGAGATAGTCTTCTTGTGCTGCCACTGCCTTTTGTACTGCTTTCTGTGCGAGTGACTTGCTTACTCCGAGAGTGCCGAGATACTGCACACACGAGGCGGTGAGCATCTTCATGCTGTTGAATGAGACGACAGGCGCGTCGAAGGGTATGCCGTAGTTCTTTTCAGTGTCGATGGCACTGCGCAGTACATCGGAATAGGCAGACACAATCGGACAGTTGAACGAGTTGCGGCTCTTCTCATCCTCTTTCTGCTCGTAAACGACAAAGGGGTAGAAGATTCTTTTAGTTGAAAGTTGAGAATGGAAAGTGGAAGGAAGTTGAGAGTTATGAGCAGAGAGTTTCTCCACCAAATCCATCACATGACCATGCATCAGTTTCGCGGGAAAACAGATGTTGTCCGCCATTATGGTACGCACTCCCTTCTCATAGAGGCGCACTGTAGAAGTGCCTGAGAGGACGGTCTGAATGCCACATTCGGAGAACAACGTGCGCCAAAAGACCCAGTTCTCATAGATGCCGAGACCGCGGGGAATACCGAGGACGGTGGTTTGACGGTCGTTTGACAGTGGTTTGACAGTGGTTTGACGGTGGTTTGACAGTGGTTTGACGGTCGTTTGAGAGTTGGCAAAGAGAAGACGGTACTTCTCGTGGAAGAGGTTGACACCCTTCTGCTTGGTTTCGCGGAAACTGCTGTACACCTTCTCGCAGTTGTTTCCTGAGGCAAAAGTCTTACCATTGGCGAACGTAAAGAGCCGTACTTGACAATGGTTCTCGCAACCACTGCACACCTCAAAACGTGTCGTATAGGAGTTGGATTCTATCAATTCTGATATATTCATAATTTACAAGGAGTTATAGCAAGGAGTAGGCTTGAGGTCTCTATCAGGTCTCTATCAGGTCTCTATCAGGTCTCTATCAGGTCTCTATCAGGTCTCTATCAGGTCTCTATCGGGGTGGCTGCGGGTTTATCGAGTCATATATATGAATGAGGGTGGTTAAATATATGAATAAGGATGGTTAAATATATGAATGAGGATGGTTGGAATTCGGAGTTATAATGTTCATGTTCAGGATTTTGCATGTTGCTGCAGAGCATAGAGTGCTGCACCATAGGCCCCCATCAGTTCGGGCATATCGCTGAAAGCGACAGTGCAACCTGTGAGGAGTTCGAGGGCACGCACCACAGAGTGATTGCGCATGGTGCCACCCTGAACCACAATATGTTTGCCGAGTGAGGTTACATCGTGCAGTTTGAGTACCTTGTAGAGACAGTTCTTTACAACAGAATAGCTGAACCCTGCCGCTATATCTTCGACTTTGGCACCTTCGCGCATTGCCTGTTTGACTTTGGAGTTCATGAAGACGGTGCAGCGCGTGCCGAGGTCGCAAGGGTGTTGCGCGGTGCATGCCTTGCGCGCGAAATCTTCCACCTTATAGCCGAGGCGGGTAGCAAAAGTCTCGATGAAGGAGCCGCAACCAGAGGAGCAAGCCTCGTTGATTTCGATACGGCGGATTGAGCCGTTCTCGACCCAGATGGCTTTCATATCCTGGCCGCCGATGTCGAGCACGAAAGAGAGGTCAGGCATGAGAGACTTTGCCCCCATGAAATGCGCCATGGTCTCCACTATACCATAGTCAAGAGAGAAAGCGGTCTGCAACAGACTCTCGCCATAACCGGTTGCGCAGGATATGATGTTGATATCAGACATTCCTTTCGGGTCTGCCATCAACTTGTCATGCATGCGGTTCAGAGCTTCAGAAAACGCCCGAAAGCTGTCACCGTTATTGCGGCTGTAGTCGGTATAAACAAGTTCGCCGGCTGAGTTGAGAAGCACAAGTTTGGTGGTTGTAGAACCGGAATCGACACCGAGGAAGTAGTTGAGAGTTGAGAGTGGAGAGTGGAGAGAAGTTGAGAGTTGATAGTTGAAAGTTGAGAGTTGAGAGTGGAGAGAAGTCTGCTTGCTCTGCAGCCATTCGTCGTACTCCTCGTCAGAAGAGAACAGAGCCGGCAGTCGTGTGCTGTAGTCAATATTCATATCATCTGGCTTAGAGAAAGAGGCGATGATATGAGAAAGCATAACTTCGGGGGCAGACTCAGACGCAATCAGAGCGCACCCCAGAGCAGGGATAATCTGGGCATTGTCAGGAATGGTACAGTCGGCCTCAGTATAGCCGAGAATATCGAGAAAAGACTTTCTCAGACGAGGAAGAAAAGCAAAAGGTCCGCCACAGAAGAACATCTTGGGCATGATGTCCATACCTCGTGCGAGAGACCCAATCACCTGAGTAGCAACCGCATGAAACACGGAAGCGGCAATATCAGCCTTGGAGACATTGCGCGCAATAAGATTCTGGATATCCGTTTTAGAAAAGACTCCGCACCGAGAGGCAATGGGATAGACCGTCTGCGCCTGCTCAGCCAGAGAGTTGAGTTCGGAAGTGTCAACACCGAGCAGGGTAGCAGTCTGGTCGAGGAAAGCCCCTGTTCCTCCGGCACATGAGCCGTTCATACGTATATCGGGTACCTTGCCGTCCTCGAAAAAAATCATCTTCGAGTCCTCTCCGCCCATATCAACAAAAGTATGCACGTCGGGGTAGAAATGGGTGACAGTGCGTGCAGACGCCACCACCTCCTGCACAAAAGGTGCAGAGAAATGCTCGGCGACACCCATACCCACACTTCCGGTAATGACTACGGAGAGAGAGCACTCGCCAACGCGCTCGAGCATAGAGCGAAAAGTGCGCTGCGCCGCAGCCGAGACATCTGCATTATGACGTCGATAGTCGAAGAAAAGCAATCGGGAATGCTCGTCAAGCAAGGCAACCTTAAGGGTAGTGCTACCGATATCTACGCCGAGACTATAGTTTTTTCTCATACGGTGTTATCTTATTTAATAGACCTATTAAACACGCCGCAAAAGTACTACAATTTTTTTATATGCACAACAAAAATGACGATAATTTTGCATAAGTCAGGAAATTTCTCTAATTTTGCGGTGTAAATAGTTTGCATAAATGTTGCTAAAGACGAAACATATATTATTGAGTGCCGGATTGTGGACAATGTTTGCCATAGGTGCCTATGCCCAGGCAGGCTCCAATGCCTTTGCTTTTATGTCTTTTCCCGCTTCCGCAAGACTCAACTCGCTCGGCGGGACCAACGTTTCGCTTGAGGACGGAGAGATGAGCATGGCTCTCTGCAACCCCTCGATGCTGTCGGACAAGACGCACATGAATCTGGAGTTGGGTTATTCGTACTACATGAGCGGAATGAACTTTGCCTCGGCGATGTACAGCCACAACTACAAAGAGAACAGATTTGCTTTCGCTGTGCATTTTCTTGACTACGGCAAGATGCAGTATGCCGATGAATACGGGAACAGGACCGGCCTTACCTTCGGAGCAAGAGACATGCTGTTTGACCTTATCTACACCAGGCAGTTGGGCGAATATTTCAGAGTAGGCGCATCGCTGAAACCGATATACAGCATATACGAGAGTTACAGTTCGTTCGCTCTTGGAGCCGATGTGGGTGCACATTTCCAGACCAAGGACAAGTCGTTTCAGTTGGGACTCAGTCTGCAAAACATAGGCTGGCAGCTGAAGAAGTTCCACAGGGAGTCTGACGGCGGCAAGCGCCAGATGCTGCCTTTGAATCTGCAATTAGGACTCAACTACAAGTTCGCTCACGCGCCTATCCGAATAGGCATGACCATACACAATATACAGCGCTGGAATCTCGGATATGAAAGAAGCGGCAACAGCACATACGTATTAGGCAGCAAAAAGGGCATGACAAGCGAAGAATGGCAATTAGCGCAGGACAACGGAGCAGTGATGTGGTATGACATGCTTTTCAGGCACACCATTTTCTTCCTTGACATAGTGCCCAAAAGCGAGAAGTTCTATCTCACCCTCAGTTACAACCACAGACACAGAGCCGAACTGGCACTGAAAGACCAGCGGTCGCTTGCCGGCTTTGCCATAGGCGCCGGAGTAAACGTAAAGAAAGCACGAATAGGTGCCGCCTTCACACAATACACCAAGGGGCAATACGTATTCCAAGTTTCGCTGACACTCGACATCAACGAACTGATGAAGTAGTTTAGGATGGTTTGGAGTGGTTAAAAGTTGTTTAAAATAATATGAAAAAGATTGTAGTAGCAGTTGACGGATACTCATCGTGCGGCAAAAGCACAATAGCCAAGCAACTGGCACAATATGCCGGATACACATACGTGGACACCGGTGCCATGTACCGTGCCGTGGCACTATATATATATGAAGAATGGAACGGTCTCCGACCTACTGAAACAGACTTAGTCCGATTTGAAGATTTGAGTGATGAGGAGATGACTGCGTTTCTGAACGAGCATATTCACATCTCTTTCATCCAGACAGACAACGGCCAGCACGTGTGTCTGAACGGAGAAGACGTAGAGAGCCGGATACGCACACTTGAGACCGGCAATCTCGCCTCACAGGTAAGCACCATAGGCGCAGTGAGACGTTTTCTGGTGGCACAACAGCAGAAGATGGGCGAGGAGAAAGGTATAGTGATGGACGGCAGAGACATCGGCACAGTGGTCTTTCCCGGGGCCGAACTTAAACTGTTTCTCACAGCCTCGGCTGAAGTACGCGCGCAGAGGCGTTATTTAGAATTGCGAGAGAAAGGCGGCAATCCGGTATTTGAAGACGTACTCCGGGACGTGGAGGACAGAGACTACAGAGACACTCACAGAGCGGAGAGTCCGCTCAAGCAGGCGGATGATGCCATAGTGATTGACAACACGAATATGACGCGAGAGGAGCAGATGCAGAAAGTAACGGAGTTGTTCGAGTCGATAGTTAAGGGTACTTCTAAAAACGTCTAATTTTTAGAAATACCCTTAACAACTGACAATAAACATACGAAACTCAGATGACGGTAGAGATTGACAATCAGTCGGGGTTCTGCTTCGGAGTGGTCACTGCCATCAGGAAAGCGGAGGAAGAGTTGCAGAAAGGCGGCACACTGTATTGCTTGGGCGACATAGTGCATAACGGGCAAGAGGTGGAGCGACTGTCGGGTTTAGGATTAGTAACCATCAACCACGAGCAATTCGGGCAACTGCCGAGAGGCGCCAGAGTGCTGATACGCGCCCACGGCGAACCTCCTCAGACCTACATCACTGCAGAACAAAGAGAAGTGGAGATAGTGGACGCCAGTTGCCCTGTGGTAAGAAACTTGCAGAAGAAGATAAGAGACACATACAGACAGCATAAAGACGCACAGATAGTTATTTTCGGCAAACCCGGACATGCCGAAGTCATAGGTCTGCAGGGTCAGACCGAGAACAAAGCGATTGTGGTAGAGGGAGCGGAAGACATAAAGAAGATAGACTTCTCAAGAGACATATATCTGTTTTCGCAAACAACCAAATCGGTCGAGGAGTTTGAGAGTCTGGTAGAGAGCATACGGACACAGTTGCAGTCAGAAGGCAACAAAGTGAACTTCGAGTGGCATGACACTATCTGCGGACAAGTAAGGAACAGAGTAAGGCACATAAGAGAGTTCGCGGCGGGTCACGACAAGGTGATATTTGTAGGAGGCAGGAACTCTTCAAACGGCAAAGTGCTCTATCAGCATTGTATCTCAGTCAATCCGGACACTGTATTTATAGAGAGCGCCGCCGAACTGACAAACGAATACATTGCTTCATGCAAAGGAATGAACATAGGTATATGCGGCGCCACCAGTACTCCGCTTTGGTTGATGGAGGAAGTGAGGGAGAAGATTGTTAATAGTTAATAGTTAATAGTTAATAGCGAATAGATAATAGCGAATAGCGAATAGATAATAGCGAATAGTTAATAGCGAATAGATAATAGCGAATAGATAATAGATAATAGCGAATAGATAATATTCTGAAAATCACATATACATGGAATACGAAATAAAAACGATAGGTGTACTCACCTCGGGTGGTGATTCGCCCGGTATGAATGCTGCAGTACGTGCCGTGACGCGTGCTGCCATAGCAAACGGAATAAAAGTGAAGGCTATCTTCCGCGGCTACAAAGGTCTGATGGATGATGAGGTTCAGGAATTCACCACTCAGGACGTGAGCGGCATAATACAGCGCGGAGGCACGATACTGAAGTCCGCCCGCAGTGAGGAGTTCAAGACACAGGAAGGCAGAAAGCGTGCATGGCAGACGCTGAAAAAAGAGAAGATTGATGCGCTGATTGTGATAGGCGGCGACGGCACCTTCACCGGGGCACGACTTTTTGCACAAGAGTATAATATCCCCATCATAGGTATTCCGGGCACTATTGACAACGACCTCTGGGGCACCGACTCTACGATTGGTTACGACACCGCACTGAACACAATAATGGATTGCGTGGACAAACTGCGCGATACAGGCACCAGCCACGAGCGGCTTTTCCTTGTGGAGATAATGGGTCGTGATGCAGGTTTTCTGACTCTCAATGCCGCAATAGCCGCAGGTGCGGAAGCAGCCATCATTCCTGAGCGTGCAACAGTTGCAGAGCAATTGGAAGACGCGATAGGTCAGGGGCGCAGGAAACACAAGAACTCGTCGATAGTGCTTGTACAGGAGCATGCGATAGAAGGCGGTGCCCAGGCAGTTGCAAAGGTAATAGAGAAAGAGCACCCCGAATACGGTACGCGCGTTACCATTCTCGGTCACCTTCAACGGGGAGGCAGTCCGACTGCCTTCGACAGAATACTTGCTTCGAGACTGGGAGTAGCCGCCATACAGGCATTGCTTGAAGAGCAGCGCTCGGTCATGGTAGGTTTGCAGAACGGGCAAGTGGTGTACGTGCCACTATCGAAAGCCATCAAACAGAAGAAAGACATAAAAGACGACAAATGGCAGGCACTGCAGGTACTGTCTATTTAGAGTTGAAAGTTGAGAGTGGAGAGTGGAGAGAAGTTGAAAGTTGAAAGTTTAAAGTGGAAAGAAGTTATTTAGTTGAAAGTTGAGAGTGGAGAGTGGAGAGAAGTTGAGAGTTGAAAGTTTAAAGTGGAAAGAAGTTATTTAGTTGAAAGTTGAAAGTTGAGAGATAAAGATATGAGAAAATTGTATTTGACATTAGCGGCAACCATTGTATGTGCATCATTGTGTGCAGACAATATTGTCAGTGTAAGCAAAGCAATTTGCGACAAAGATGAGAATGTGGATGTGACTTACACCGGCATGCCGGCAAGTTCATACCTTTATTTCTATCAGGATGCCGCTCTACTGCCGCTCAGTTGGTACGTAAACAACAGCACAGAGGCTCCGCTTACAGGCAATTTTCCCACTTACGGTCTGTTAGAGCCGTATGCGAACAAGATTCGTATAGAGCAAGAAGGCGCAGTGCTTGATTCGGCAATGATAACAGTGCGCGAAGTGCCTTTTGTAAGAAAGGGAGAAGAAGACAAGGCGGGTCCTGTCATATGGCTGATGACAGACATACACGTAATGGCACCAGCACTGATAATAAATGACGGCAAAGCATTGCAGGACGTTGTAGAGAGCGACAGAAAGATGCTCAGGCAGAGCGCAGAGATATTTGAAGCACTTACTGACTCAATACTGCTCTACAAACCTGATATCCTACTGATTGCCGGCGACTTGACCAAAGACGGGGAGAAAGTGAGTCACGAGTTGGTAGCACAAGGTCTGAACAAGATGAAGGCTGAGGGCATAGAAGTGTTTGTCATTCCGGGCAACCACGATATAAAGAACCCTAACGCCAAGTATTTCGACGGAGACCAAAGCAAGCCTGCAGAAGATGTTCTCGAACAAGAATTCAGAGAGATATACAAAGATTTCGGCTATGACAGTGAGAAATATCAGCAAGACACAAGTTCATTGTCATACATTGCCGAACCGACAGAGGGACTTACGATAATAGGCATTGATGCGACCCGCTGCCGCGAGAACCTCAGTACACAGCACGGCGACAGCAAGAACCAGCGTCAGGACTATGGCAAACTGCGCGATGAGACACTGCATTGGGTAACAGACAGGGCTGACGAGGCAAAGGCAAAGGGGAATATGGTGATAGCGATGATGCACCACCAGTTGGTAGAGCACTTCGCAGACCAGTCGGTAGTGCTTGCCTCTGCCGCTATAGAGAACGGCGACAGCATTGCTGATATTTTTATCGAGCACGGAATACACCTCGTACTGACCGGGCACATGCACATCTCCAACAATACCACTTATTACAACGAAGCCCTGACCGACTCGCTGGTAGAAATAAGTACAGGCGCAACAGTCAGTTACCCTGTGCCATACCGCTCGCTGACCATCTACCCAGAGACGGAAGAATTAGTTGTATCAACAAGGAATCTTCATGCACTGAAAGATATAACAGACATGGGAGTATTCTCAAGAGACGAGTTATCGGCAAGAGTGGACAAGCTGATGGCAAGCGTCGCCAACATGTTCAGCAAAGAGATTGACTCAGCACTGGCAGAGGCAAAGAGTCAGTCGAGCGACGACCAGATGATGCAGGTGATGATAGAGAAATTAGAGTCAGCGCTACCCAAGAGCAACAGCGACAGGGCATTGCTGGCATACAAGTATTTCGGTGAACCGTTCACTCTGGCCATGCTCACCGCCTCTGAAGGCAACGAGGACAGGAAACTGACCGAACTGCTTGACCCGATGATAGAAACGGGAGTGGACTCGCTGATGGAATACATAATAGTGGCAGGCGACTTCGAACATACCACATTCACGATGATGGGATTCCCCATTACTATTTCCACAGTAGAGATTGTACGCATGATGGGTGGAGTGGTGAAACTTATGATAGAAGGCAAAAGCGAGCAAATAGACTCATACGCCGCATCGCTACCTGCCGGGTTCAAGAACATGCTGGAGAAGATGAAAACTGCACTTGAGAAAGTGGATAAGATTAAGAACAGCATGCTCAAAGATATAAGTTATCCCGACACAGACAAAGAGAACAAGACAGACGATATGTTCCTCAATCTGAGACTGCCCGGCATAAAGAATGTGAAGACCCCCACATCGTTGCAGACTGCCCGCCCCACCCTATATCCGCAAGGCTGGTACGATGTGCTCGGCAGAGAGACAGCCGCGCCGACTGAAAGCGGCATATATATTCACAACGGCAAAGTGGTAATCAAATAATATATAGAGACTTAATATATCAAGTCTCTACTGTGAGCCATTTTGTGATTCACTTTCTTAACTACGTGGTCAGAAGGGTAGCATCTCTTTCGTAACATTGATAGGATAGACCAGAAGTTCTGTGGTCTGCTGTCCGTTCCATCCCCCTACAACAAGCGAGTGAAGACCTTCTCCCATCGCCTGCCAGCGTGCGGAGAAGGTTTGCACACCATGTTCCACATATTTGCTGCCGTATTGTGCGACAGCCTCTTTCCATGCAGCCTCGGCAGAGCCAGCCGCGCGGACTTCATCGGGAGAGAAGAAGCCCCAATAGTAAGTAGAGGCAAGGTCGGAAGGAGTGATGGTAACGATGTATGTCTCAGGATTGTATGATATATCGAAAGTGAGGTCGGGCGCGGAAGGAGTGAAGGGTGTACGGAAGAGTTGCTTTGTTACGGCACTCTCCACCGCCCCTGTCTGAGGATTGACAGAGAAGCAGACGAAATAGTAGTCAGTGTCCCCCATAAGTCCCTCATTAAAAACGAGATGTTTGTTCCCTTGATAGAGGTATGCCTCGGCAAAAGTCTGTCCGGGGAAATTGTAAGGCAGGTACTGAATGCACTGCTGAATCCAAAGTCTTGCGAGAGTGGTGTCGGCATATCGGTCGGCATCCGCACGCAGGATATAGTCTGCAAAATACCACACTGAGTCTTGAGAAGGGATGATGTCAACTGCGACAGATACGGAGGTTAGTTCAGAGAAAGAGATGTCGAAAGAGAGAGGTTCAGGCAGCGAAGAGAAAGTGATGCTGTCGGTAGCGGCAGTGAGCAGTGTGTCAGCAGGTATTCCGTTGCTCCAGAGCAACATAAGGCTGGATGAGCCATTGAATGAGAAAGCGGAAGCAGGCAGAGCGGAGGCAGTGTTCTGCTGCTGTGAGTCAGTGAGAGTGAACTCATAGAAGGCAAAAGGCGAAGATGCCTTTGTGCCGTCCCAAGCAGCGACTGCAAGTACGTAATGGTCAGGGGTGAAGGTGTTTGTGAGGTCGATGACGTTTTTTCCGCGCGAGAGCATATCCGTCTCAAGGAAGTTGTAGCGTATTGCGACATCTACATTAGCCTGCCACGCCTCCACATAAGAGGAGTAGCCGTAAGAGCGATAGTCGGCATCAGAAGTGGCGACCCAGATGTAGTCGGCAAGAGTGTCGGACGGAGTAACGGAAATCTGAGTATCAGAGAGGCGGAGGAAGGCAAACCGCGGGTAGTCGGGTGCAATGAATGTGATGCTGTCGGTTTTGAGTGATGCTTCGGAATGCATGAGCACGCCTGACTGCCAGACATGCAACTGTGCAGAGAGGGGAAGAGAAAACCGGATGAGGAGGAGAAGGAGCGGGAAGAGAGATTTTCGCATAGAATAGTATGAAGTGAGAGGTGTGAAGGGAAGAATGAGGGTGTGTCAAGACCATGGTTTTGACACACCCTCTTTTATCAGTTTGTCATAGTTGCATTATTCATTAACCTTGGTACCAAGGACATTGAACCTGCTGCCATCACGAATGATGAAGATCTGTCCGTTCTCAATAACTTTCACAGCCTTGACCATGTTCTTGATGTTGTCAAGAGCAGACTCAGTACCTGTGGTTGTGAAGGTGAACTGCTTGGTTGAGTACTTGTAAGCCTCATCAAATGCCAATACAGTGAATGTGTACTGAGTACCTGCTTCGAGACCAGTGATAGTGGTTTCGAAGAGACCCGATGCAGCATTGTAAGCGGGATAAGGAGTTACTTCCAGTTGGTCTGCATCCTGAATTGTGACATCGAGGTCGGCAACAGCGGTGTTGTCGTCAGTAACGGCGATAGTTACGACAGCGCCGTCGACAGTGGGAGTAGCAGTGATGTCACCAATGACGGGAGCCTCGTTGGCGGCTGCTTCAGTGGTTACTTCTACAGACTTAGCAGCCTTGTTGCCAGCTTTATCAACGGCTATCACATAGAGAGTGTAAGTAGTACTCGGCTTCAGACCAGTAGCAGTACCTGAGTAGTATGCCAATGTAGAGGATTTGGTTCCGACCTCAAAGTTCTCGGATATTTTCTGCTCACCAGCCTCATCGAGTGCGGCATAGAGTGTCAGTTCGCCTACAGGGGTAGCGTTGTCACGCGCAGCGACACGCAGAGTAGCGGTGGTAGCGGTCTTGGCCTGGACGGTGATGCTACCACTGAAGGTCGGAGCCTCTTCGTCCGCGGTCTTGAAGGTTACCTTGAGACGATCAGCAGCAGCGGTCTTGTTGCCAGCCTCGTCCTCGGCAGCAATATAGAACGTGTATTCAGTGTTGACGGTCAGGTCAGCAACGGTTGCAGAGAACTGGTTGCTTGCATAGGTGAAGTCAGCCACCTTGGTGCCATTTTCCTGTTGCAGTTCCACCTTGATGCTTGCTGTTGCGGTCTCATTGTCGGTAGCACGCACTCTGATGGTAACGGATGTGAGATCAGCCCCAAGTGTATAAAGGGGATTGCCAGCTGTTAGTGTCGGAGCAGTGGTATCAGGCAACTCACCTGCCATGGAGACATAAGAACTATTATCGCCGGATTTTGCAAAAGTCAGGACTTCAGTGGTAAATGCACCTTTGTAGAGGTTGCCGTCATCACCCATCGCCTCGAATGAAGCATTATAAGTGGCCTGGTTGGTGGAAGCATCCAGACTGACGAACACCAAGGTTTGCGTTGCGGAAACGACCTTTATGGTAGCACCGTTATACTTAATATTGGAATATCCTGCATTAATTGTGCCGTCAGCAGTGGACCATGTGCCGGAGATGGCATTGTTCTTCTTTGTATATGTGTCGAATATTACATAGTTGTCGTCACCTTCCCAGTATGCGATTTCAAAATCGTATGCACCGGCAGAACTATAACCGGAATAATACTGTGCTTGAATCCAGTCGATATTCATGACAATAGGAATAAGTTCCAGAGTAGTGAACGAAACCGTCTTAGCAACACTTTTGTTGGTTGCAGCATCTTGTGCAGCTACAGTGACGGTATATGCAGTCTGCGGAGTCAGACCTGTAAGTGTTATCACGCCTTCAACAGCAGTAAGATTAACCGAAGTCTCGTCAGCAAAGGTAACCACATATACCAACTCTGCGGCCGCTGTAACATCATCGGTAGCTTCTACGGATATGGCAGCCCATTTGTCGGACACTTCTTTCAACTCGGCTTTTGTAAGTGTAGGAGCTGTAGTGTCAGAAGTAGCTACTGTTGTGAATGTGAAAGCAAAAGGCTCGCTCGTCTTTCCCGAACGGTCGATAGCTGTGATAGTGAGGTTGTAAGTTGTACTCTTGGTCAGACCTGAGATAGTGAGTTTGCCGTCTGTGGTCTTGCCTGCATCAACCAGTGTGGTTGCACCATTTTTAACAGTGAAAGTCATATCGTCCACATTGTCAGCATCGTCATTTGCCACTATTTCCACTATTGCACTCTCTGCGCCAATGTAACTCTCATTGACAGCAGTAATGGTCGGGGTCTCAAGGTCGGGCAGTTCCACGATGAAACGCTGACCTGCGAACCATGTACCGCCATTGTATGCGGACAAACCTGCTTTGATGGCATCAGCAGTGAAAGAGATGATGTTTTTGACTTTCTTACCCCAAACATTAGCGCCGTCACCGAGATTTGCAATGATTACATCTGTTGAATAGCCTGCATCAAGGTAGCGTCCGCCCTGACTAGTAAGCATCACATAGCCATACGAAGAACTGTAATATGCCAGTTCCGTCGGAAGGATATATACCAATTCGGGATCTTGCGCATAGATAACAATCGGGTCGCCTGCTGCTGAAAGAGCATTGTCAATTTTGTAAATGCCCTTGGTATCTTCGCTCTCATAGACATTAAGCGTGTCCACTTGCTCCGTAGCACTTTGGAACATGGCCAGATATGTAGCGGTAACTACAGCTTTGCCGATGAGTTGGAATTTCTCGGCAGTATAGGTAAGATTGATATTGTATGTATTCCCGTCACTACCGACAAAAGAACCAACCACACTGAATGAGCCGTAGGTATCGGTGAAAGTGATAGTAACAGAGCCGGAAGACAATGTTATTTTATTATTATCAGCATCTTGAATAAACGAATAACTTGCATCCAACGAAGCGACATCCCATGTGCCTGCCACTTGTGTCACAGTGCCGTCATTGGACAGAGTGATGTAGTAAGAGTCATTTTCGGCTGTAATCTGCCACCAACCTCCGTCTGAAACATAATCAATAAGCTTGACACCGGTTGAGATTGTCAGGTCAACGGTTGCCAATGTAGCTTTAGGTGCCTTGGCAGGAGCTACCACAGTGGAAGGAGCGGCAAAACGTGCCTGCTTTTGGAGTTTGACATTCTGCTTTGTCGGGTTAGCGAGTTGCTGCTTCTCAACTTTAGCAAGTTCGGCGACTTTGTTGACAGAGTTCGTCTTCACCTGCGGAGCAGCATTTGCGCTCAGTAATACCATGAGAGCGCAGAGGATAGAAGTAATCTTTTTCATACCTTAAAAATTTATATTGTTAAACATTTTAATTTACAGTGTATGCACAAAGTAAATAAATATGCGAATCACATTAACAAAAAGTTGTGCAAAAGTATAACAAATTATTAAATCTGACAAATATTTTTTGTATTTCCATGCATTTTGTCATAAAAAAGCATGTTTTTCCGGCATTATTATTCTTAAAAGACATAAATATACAAGGAAACACGTTGTGCGATATTAAAGCGTCTCACCGTGGGATTTGCTGCGGGATTATTGTGGGATTATTGTGGAGAATATATATGGAATCAATGTAGAATCACTGTGGAGACTGAATATATTCAGTCTCTACAACATATTCAGGCTCTACCATATATATAAGGCAAAACTTTACAGATGGATATTTTTTGTGGGGGAGGGGGGACTTGAATCGGAAAGCATAAGAAGAGAGAGGCAAAAAGCATGAGAAGCGAGAGATAAAAAAAGCCCCCACAAGGTGTGAGGGCTTTTGAATGTTTGGGTGCATCAGATGACTGATGCGGAAGAACTTACTTGAGTTCAGCGAGGTACTTGATAGTGCGAACCATCTGGCTGGTGTAGCTGTTCTCATTGTCGTACCAGCTGACAACCTGTACCTGATAAGTGTCGTCGTCAATCTTCGAAACCATGGTCTGGGTAGCATCGAAGAGTGAGCCGAAGCGCATACCGAT
Organism: Paludibacteraceae bacterium; assembly: GCA_017479885.1. GTDB lineage: Bacteria > Bacteroidota > Bacteroidia > Bacteroidales > Paludibacteraceae > Colicola. The sequence goes on from JAFVBR010000026.1 coordinate 63,898, forward strand.
AACATCGCTTGATACAATCTCGTCCTCGTTGTAACCGAAGCTCTCGTTGGCAGCAGCCTTCATAGCGGCGTTGATGCCTTCTTTGGTAACGTTCTGACCCTTAACAACGGCGATAAGGATAGTGGTTGATCCGGTGGGAGTGGGAACACGCTGTGCAGAACCAATGAGTTTGCCGTTGAGTTCAGGAATTACGAGACCGATAGCCTTGGCAGCACCTGTAGAGTTGGGCACGATGTTCTGTGCACCTGCACGGCTACGACGGAGGTCACCCTTGCGCTGAGGACCGTCAAGAATCATCTGGTCGCCTGTGTAAGCGTGAATAGTTGACATGATACCGCTCTGGATTGCTGCGTACTTGTTCAGTGCGTCAGCCATAGGAGCAAGGCAGTTGGTGGTGCAAGAAGCAGCTGAGATAACGGTGTCAGCCGGAGTAAGAGTCTTGTGGTTTACGTTGTAAACGATAGTGGGCAGATCGTTGCCTGCGGGAGCAGAGATAACAACTTTCTTTGCACCTGCCTTGATATGAGCTTCAGCTTTAGCCTTGCTGGTATAGAAACCGGTGCACTCAAGAACTACGTCAACGCCGAGTTCGCCCCAAGGCAGTTCAGCTGCGTTAGGCATAGCATAGATAGTGATTTCCTTGCCGTCAACAGTGATGGAACCGGGGGTGAGAACGGTCTTGCCGTCTTCTGCCAGAACAGCGTCTTTATAAGCAACAGTGTGCTTTCCTTCGCCATACTTGCCGGCGAAACCGCCTTGAGCGGTGTCATACTTCAAGAGATGAGCCAGCATCTTAGGGCTGGTGAGGTCGTTGATTGCAACAACTTCGTAACCTTCTGCCTCAAACATCTGGCGGAAAGCCAGACGACCAATACGGCCAAAGCCGTTAATAGCTACTTTTGTCATACTTTTAGAATTTAATATTGTATAATTTATATTGTTTAACGTTGTTTTGTTTGCTTAGAGCATGCAAAGATACAAATAATATCTGAATTACGGATATTTTTCTTTATATTTTTTGCATTTTGTCAGTTCAACATATCATTTTCTGCCAAAGTCAGCCGGTATTTCGCCCCAGTGAGGAGTGTCCCACTTGAGAATCGGGTTGTGCCAAGTGTGCGTCTGAAGCCACTTTTCGGCACGACGGATAAGGTCGAAAAGGACACGGTTCTTTTCCGTAGGCATGAGTTTGGTCTTGGCCTGCTTCTGTCTCACCCATGCCTGCGCAGTGCGTGAGTCAGAATAAACGGGCAGTGTATCGTTGCCCTGCTGCTGCAAAAGGGCGAGACCGTGAACTATTGCAAGAAACTCGCCTATATTGTTGGTTCCTTCGGGAAACGGGCCGCGGCGAAACAATTCCTGTTCCTCACGTTCCCCGCCTTGGTGTATATCAAGCAAATACACGCCCCTGTACTCCATCATACCGGGGTTGCCCGAGCAAGCGGCATCCACACAAAGCGAAGGTATGTGTATGCTTGCAGTCTGGCTGTTTACCTTTATGCTGCGCTTTACCTGCACTTCGACAGGAGACACGGACTTGCCGACATATTCATCCGCCAGTCTCAGGAATGCCTCTTCCGCTTCTTTACGCGTAGGGAACGACTTGTAGCGGGCACCTTCAAAGCCCTTCACTTGGGACTCGCACTGAGTCCAGTCGGTGTAGATTCCCGGCTGTCTGCCATGCCAAACTACATAGTATTTTTGTTTTGGTTTTGCCATTTGAATAATTGATAGTGGTGAATTGTGAGTTTCAGGTTTCAAGTTTCAAGTTTCAGGGTTCAGGGTTTTCCGTGTTACTTCGTAACATTAAGGCAATTTGGACAATTATTTACTATTGACTATTTAATTTAGTAATTGTTGATTATTGAATCTTAGATAACAATATATTTTGTAGTGTGGAATAAAATATGTATCTTTGCAGCGTGTTTTTGCATTTGGTTTCGTAGTTTCTTCGCAACTACCGACCTCGATGGCATAGCTTACAAATATCTCGGCCCTTGTAGTTGTTGCCAACTACTTGGCCTCAGCGGCATAGTCCGCAAATAAATTTGCGCCTCTGCGCGCCTTCGGCCCTGTAGTTCAATGGATAGAATACGGGTTTCCTAAACCTTAGATCCGGGTTCGATTCCCGGCGGGGCTACCAGTTCGCAAAGCGAACAGATAACAGTTAATAGCGAATAGCGAATAGCGAATAGTTAATAGCGAATAGCGAATAGCGAATAGTTAATAGCGAATAGCGAACAGTTAATTGTTAAAACATATAGAATTTGTAGTTTTGAGTACGACTTTGGCATTGCAAAATTACAAAGAAAATCCCAAATCCACAACAACCATGACTATGCGTAAGACGATTTCCCTGTTTTTTATTGTTCTGACCGCCTCTGTAATGCAGCTGACGGCACAAGTGTACACCGTTCAAACTATTCCCGACCCGAAACAACGGGGTCAGGAGTACTACGTGAGCAATCCTGACGGAGTGCTGCAACGGGAGGCAGTGAATAACCTCAACCGGAACTCCGCTGATTTGGAGAAGATGACAGAAGTGGAACTATGCGTGGTGGCGATAGAGAGTTTCGATGAAGAGAATTATGGCGATGCCCATAGTTTTGCACTCGACCTGTTCAACACATGGGGCATAGGCAAGAAAGACAAGAACAAGGGCGTGCTGCTGTTTCTGGCAAGGCAGAGCCGTGACGTACAGATAATAACAGGCGGCGGAGTGGAAGGTCTGCTGCCCGATGTCACCTGCGGACAGATACTGGACAACAACCTGAGTTACCTCTCGGCAGGCGATTTTGACAACGGTCTGGTATATATCTCGAAAGAGATAAGCAACCACCTTACAACAGATGCCGCAAAGGCGGAGCTTCTGCTCGGATGGAAACCCAAAGAGAACTACTCTAATGCTTTCAACTACTTCATCTGGGGCTTCGTCATTCTGATTATACTTGCCCTGATAGGTTACAAACGTCTGCAAGGCGAACCTGGTGACGGCAGTAATGAGTTACGGAGGAAGTCGAAGGACACCCAGACAGCGTCAGGTTGTCTGAGTTGGCTGTTCCCGTTCCCGATTCTGCTGTTCTATCTATATTATAGGTACGCGCGCAAGCACGTGAAGCAAGTGCCACTGAAGTGTCCTCATTGCGGGAAAGAGATGAAGATACTAAGTGAGGAAGAGGACACGAAATACTTGAACGGTACACAGCTGCAGGAACGCATACTGAAATCGATGGAATATAATGTATGGCAATGTCCGGACTGCCAGACCACCAAGTTGATATCACATAAGGGGCAGACGATATATAAATACGAAGAATGTCCTGAATGCAAGGCACGTGCATATGAGACAATAGACCGCCTGACACTGCAGAATGCCACCTATACGAGTAAAGGTAAGCGCCGCGACACGAAACGCTGTGCAGTATGCGGCTTTGTAGGCACTGCGATGGTGGTATTACCTATGTTGGCGCATACTACTTCGTCGGGAGGAGGATACAGAAGCAGCGGTGGCGGAGGATACCGCAGCAGCGGAGGAGGAAGAGGCAGCTGGGGCGGAGGACGAAGCTTCGGCGGAGGAGCAGGGAGGAAGTTTTAGTTAGTTTCAGGTTTCAAGTTTCAGGTTTCAGGTTTCAGGTTTCAAGCATAATTGATAATACGCAATTCACTATGCATAATTAAACAGACCAATATAAAACAACATTAAACAACTTAAAATTATGAGCAAAAAGATTCTTTGGACCATCATCATCGTAGCAGTGGTGGCAATCATCGGCTTCTGGATGGCCGGCAAGTACAACTCAATGGTAACCGAGCAGGAGAACGTAGAGACCTCCTGGGGTCAGGTAGAGAACCAGTATCAGCGCCGTATGGACCTGATTCCTAACCTCGTGGCAGTAGTGAAAGGTTATGCCACTCACGAGAAGGAGACACTGGAAGGCGTTATCGAGGCACGTGCCAAAGCAACACAGATTACCGTCAGTGCAGACGACCTGACAGAAGAGCAACTGCAGGCATTCCAACAGGCACAAGGCGAACTGAGCCAGGCACTGGGACGACTGATGGCAGTAGCTGAGGCTTATCCTGACCTGAAAGCCAACGAGAACTTCAAGGACCTTCAGACACAACTGGAGGGCACTGAGAACCGCATCGCCGTTGCACGTAACACTTTCAACGAGCAGGCACGCGTGTACAACACACTGATTCGTCAGTTCCCCAACAACATCGTAGCAGGCGTGTTCGGCTTCAAGAAGAAACCCTACTTCGAAGCCGATGCAGAAGCAAAGCACGCTCCGAAGATTGAGTTCTGATTATAGGATAGTTGAAAGTTGAGAGTTGAAAGTTTTTATCCTCGTTTTGCTCGGAACGATCGGCGGAGCCGTAGAAAGAAGTTCTTTAGTTGAGAGTTGAAAGTTGATAGTTGAAAGGATATGGAATTCTTCGGGTATAGGAAATTGGTAGCATACACTAAAGCTTGCGATGTAAGGCGAAGAGTATATCTCATACTCAAATCATTTCCTAAGGACGAGCAATTTGCGCTATGTAGCCAGATGCGCCGTGCTGCAGTTTCCATAACCTCCTATATCGCAGAAGGAATGACGCGATACTCCAACAAAGACAAGTCTCATTTCCTTGAGATTGCATTTGGTTCTTTGATGGAAGTTATGAGTCAAATGGAAGTTGCTTTGGACGAAGGATATGTTTCAGAAGATGAATTTCACAATTTAGAGACTTTAAATTCCGAAACAGCTCGTTTACTTTCAGGTCTTCAAAATAGTTTTCTAAAAGAAAATAACGAAAAACTATAAACTATAAACTTTTCAACTCCCAAACTTCTATAAACTATAAACATTAAACTTTCAACTGAAAAAGATGGATATATTCTTGATAGTATTGGCAGGAGTGTTTCTGGTGGCAGGACTGGTGGGCTGCATAGTCCCGGTGCTGCCATCAGTACCTTTGTCGTATATCGGACTGTTGATTCTTCATGCCACCGACCGTGTGCAGTTCTCCACGCAGTTTCTGCTGATATGGCTCGCAGTGGTGGTGGTGCTTCAAGTGCTTGACTACGTAGTGCCGGCATGGGGAACCAAACAGTTCGGAGGCAGCAAACTCGGGGTTTGGGGTAGTACTGTAGGACTGTTGGTCGGCTTTTTCTTCGGACCGTGGGGAATAGTGATTGGTCCGTTCGTGGGAGCAGTGGTGTTTGAACTGTTCGATGGAAAGAACGCCATGGCAGCCATAAAAGCCGGATTCGGGTCATTCATCGGACTTCTGGCCGGCACCATACTCAAACTTATTGCCTGCGGAATGATGATTTACTATTATGTAGCGGCATTAGTTTAATGCCGAAATAGTGGAAAGTTGAAAGTTGAAAGTGGAAAGAAGTTTAATAGTTTAGAGTTAAAAGTTTTTCTGAATAACGAAATAGCGAAGATGGACGCAAGACGTATATTACATTTTCTTTCGGAGTTGGCAATGAACAACAACCGCGAGTGGTTCAACGCAAACAAACAGACATACCTCGAATGCAAACAGGACTTCGAGGAGTTTGTGCAGCAATGGATAGACCGAATGGGAGAACTCGACCCGCAACTGCGGGCACTGAAACCCGCCGACTGCAACTGGCGCATCTACCGCGACACACGTTTCTCGCCTGACAAGACGCCTTACAAAGACCACTTCGGCAGCTTCATTGCCGCACACGGAGGGAAAAAGAGCGAGTGGGCAGGCTGGTATCTGCACATGCAACCCGGGCACTGCATGTTCGCCTCGGGGATGTGGTGCCCCGAACCGGAACTGCTGAGAGCTGTGCGCACTTCTATTCTCGACAACAGCGACGAACTCGAAGAACTGATGGTTGCACCTGAGTTCCGCCGCTACTTCACAGACTTCGACACCGACTATATGCTACGAAAAGTGCCGGCAGGTTTCCCCGCCGATGCAGAACATGCTGACTGGCTGAAGAGAAAGACCTTCACACTGTCCTGTCATCTGACTGACGAGGAGGTCTGCCGACCCGATTTTCTTGAGTGCTTCATGAGTATTTGCCGAGCCGCCAAACCTGTCAACGATTTCCTCAACTATACATTTGAGGAAATGTAACAGCACCTCCGCATACACCCACTGTAGAGACATCGTTATACGGCGTCTCTCATTTAACGTGAGTTCGATATAAGAAGTTTATAGTCTATGATGGTGGTACTTCGGCAGGAACGAGATCCTGAAACAAGTGCTTATCTCTGTATACTGCACTGGTGGTTGACGAGATCCTGAAACAAGTTCAGGATGACGATGACAAGTTCTTATCTCCGTATATTGCACTGGTGGTTGAACGAGATCCTGAAACAAGTGCAGGATGACGATGACGATTCCGCTTATATCGAACTCACGTTATTTACTCTTGTCCATTCCATACTCGCCCATTCCACACTGACCAATCCATATATTAGCACTTATTACACATATATCATATACTAACCATACAAAAAGAGAGGACACACATTGCTGTCTCTCCTCTCTTATGAAAAAACCAACGCTGTTACTTATGTTCTATTGATGGTTATTATGATTATTATTTCCTGCTTAAATTCTCAAGTTGTTCATGAATGTGTTCAACTACATGCAAATTCTTTTCTGATATTTGAAAGGTGTATATACCCATTACTCAGCGAAATAAAGATTTGCCTTGTTATTCAACTCCTCCAATTTACGCATTTTGTTATCTCTTAGTCTTTTAACAAAAGCAGACACTGCAGTGGATTTAGTGTTTAGATGTTTAATTGTAGTTGTTTTCATAACTATAATTTTTCTGCTTGTTTCAATTATGCTTGCAAAGATACAGGTAAAAAAACAAATATACAAGGATAATGGTCGGAAATGTGTATTTTTGAAGGACATTTCCGACCGGAATAGACCTTGCGAAACAAACATAGAGACGGCACCGGTGTGCGTCTCTATGTTGCTGTGTCTTATAGCGCGTAGATTTTTCCGCCTATATATAAGACTTCTTTTTATACCTGCCGCTTAGAATGCTATTACAGCACGTACTACGTCTTTGGGGTTCTCCGTACCTTTAGCACCTGAAACTGGTTCGTCTGAACTTACAAAGAGGTTGTTGTGAAGTTTACCGTCAGCCACACCCACATTAGCATAGGTAAGAGTTCCGAACAGACTCAGAGCCCAGACAAAAGAAGCACTGCCAATTTTTTCATACGTAACTTTGGTCGGGTCCAAGCCCCTGATGCTAACAAAGATTTCAATACGCTCTTTCGTGGTTTTGTAGGGCTCATATTTGGCATAGTCGTCACCTGCATTATCAGTCAGCCATTTGTACCATCTGGTCTCGTTAGCCATTCTCTTATCCATCTCCTCCTGAGCCTTTGCTGCATCCTCGGTTTTACCTTTTTCTACAGCATCTTTATATGTGGCCTCATATTGGTAGTAACCGGTCGAGTCTTGGGTAACAACAACTAACTCGAAGAAATCTCCGCAGGGCATAAAGTCGAAAATAGAGTCAAACGGGAAATAGGCATCAGAAGCAGATGCAATAGCCGACGCTTTATCAGTGGGCAGTTGGTCAGCACCTGTTGTGGAACTGAGGACAGAGTTAAGAGCTGCAACATTGTAATTGTTGTGCTGGACAATCGGGTTGCCGTCTGAACCTGTTGAGGTATTGTTGAAGTCAGCAGGTTTGGTAAGGGCGGTGTTTACCATCAGAGCTGTCTCAAAGAGGCTGGGCACATACCAACGAGAAGTTGTGAGCGGAGTTTCAATATCCTTCACAAGGTCCATCGTGTTGGTATAAATCTGGAGAGGATACTTGGCAGCATCAGGGTCAGTCTTAGTATATTCCTCCATAATGGCAGTAATCGTATATCCGCCTATACCGCAGAACATACCGCCTGTCCAGAGTTCTTTGGATTTATAATCAAGATAGGGTGCCAGCAGGTCGGAATAACTTGATACAGCGAAGCCATACTCTATGATAGAACCTTTGCTATTGCACAGAGCAGAGCCCTTCAAATCTTCATAATTGTCAAGGCTGCCGTCGCCACCGAACCAGTATTCATGGAAATCCTTCTGCCACTGCTCCACATGACCCTGCTTGAGCGACATGGCCAGACCATGGGTACAGTTAGGATATTCCGATTCGAGGATGGGGTCGAACAAAGTAGGATTGCCTACCCAATATACGACTGCGATAATCGACTTGCCGTCAACTACCTTCTGCTTTCCCCACGAACCATCCGAGTAGATGTAATCACCTACGGCAATCGGGTCAAGCACGGTAACAACAGCCTCTGCTTTTTTTACGTCAGGATACTCTTCAACGGAAACACTGATAGTTGCTGTACCATTGGAAACGGCGGTTACATTACCTTCGTTATCAACAGTGGCGATATCCTCATCGTCGGATTTCCAGACGAGAGTGTAGGCAACATTTATGCCGGTAGGAGCAATGCTATAGGATATTTGCATCGTCTCGCCCTTTGCCATATTGAACTCCTGGTAAGCTTCTGCGATAGTAATCTTCTGCGGTTCTACCTGCTCTTCAGGAGTGCCTTCTTCTTCCTTCGGACCACATGCTGCCATAGCGGCTACCATAGCCACCAATGACATGAAATAAAAATACTTTTTCATTATTATAAAAATTTTGGTTGTTTGATTAGTCTTATTGTATGGGGTTTAAGTGACTTAAGTTTCTTAAGATCCTTAAGTTACTTAAGCACCTTCGTTTAGAAATAGTAGTTGAGTGACACTTGGAAACCGAGGTTGTCTGTACCATAGAGGCATGACCATCCGCCCGGGCTGACAAGCATGTTGTATTGCTCCACTTGTCCGCTTATAGTGCTGAAACCTTCCATGATGGTGTAGGTCTGCGGCTGGAAAGTGAACATGATAGGAGTGAAGGTAACGGCTGCTCCGAGTGACATTCTGTCCTGGAAGAACCACTCAATACCCATATCTACCTGTACGCCGAGACCGTGGTGAATACCCGAGTTGTTGGTCTTCAGAGGACGTGCCCATGCAATACCTTGGTCGGCACCTGCAGCAGCGTCGGGGTTGAGAGCAGGGGTGGCACCGCTAATCCAGCCTGAATAAGGCAGAGTGCTGGGCACCTTGTTCAGTTCCGACATCTTGTTGCCGTAGTCGAACTTGAGCATACCGCCGCCGATAGCATACAGTACATTGAAACCCATAACGAATTTCAGTTTCTTACCTTTCACGAACTCTGCACCGAGAGCAAGACTACCTGCATTCAGGTCTGACTTAACTACGTCGTTCACCTTGTTCTCCGACTGCGGGTCGAGAGTCTTGGCAAGGTCATCCTGCACATACTCGGTATAGTTGATATGCGAACCGCTCAAACCGAGGGCAGCGCGGAAGTTCCAGTTCTCTGCAAAACGATATTTCAGACGGAAAGCTGCAACAGGGTCTTGCGAGAGAGCATACAACTGTTTGTTGAGAGCCATGTTGCCTGCCACTGTACCATTGACTGCCGTACCCAGTTTGGGTTGCACGTTGAGTCTTGAAGCAAGGCTGACCGGGTTGAAGGTGACACCGATGGCGATGTCGCCCACCTTGGGCTCGTTCCATTCTTTCTGAGTCTTCTCCTGAGCAAAGAGGACGGGAGCCGCCATCAGCACAGCGAGAAGGGTAAACATAAACTTTTTCATGCGATTGTTCCTTTCTTTAAGTTTGTAACTGTAAGTTAGGTGGATAAATCATCATGTTATTCTTTAAGCTCCGGCACCTCTCCTGGTTGCTGAAGGTCAGGATTTGAAGTGTAGGCGGACGGAATGAGATTCACGTCATAGAAATAAGCCTGACCTGCAGTCAGATTGGTCTTGCTGACTTCTATGTAGTAGATAGTGCTTGACTCCTCATTCTTCTTGGTTGTCTTGTTGTAAGTAGCGGAAGCAGTGTACTTTCCGGGCTTGTCAGCGTCAACATAGAGAGTAGCCTGAATCTTCACTTCGTCGATAGTCTGACCTGGTTTCACACCGAGTTCGGTAGTGAAATTACCGTTCTTGTCGGAAGTGAGGTCATAACGCTTGTAGTTCATGTTGCCGGTCTCGGGGTCTTTTACACCGTAGTACAGGATAACGGGATAGTTGGCAAGAGCCTCGGGGTCTTGCTTCTTGAGAGAAGAACCCTTAAGTGTGGTTGCAGTGTAGCGCACGTTACCATAAATGGTCACTTTGTCGGGCAGATCTTCTGCATTGATTTCTGTAGGTTGAACATTGCAACCCATGAGGAGCAGCGATACGGCTGCCACTGCGAAAAGAAATACTTTTTTCATTTCTGTGTTGTTTTAGTTAGTTAATATATATGTTAATTAGTTAGTTTGCTTTTTCGAGAGTGTTATCGGTTGTTGAATCCGGCACTTGTCAGTGGTTTATATTGCAATACCCGTACGTATGATGTCATCGTAAAGGGGAGACTGATATCGTTTGTCAATAAGTACGGGTTCTATCAGGTAATTTACCTCTGGCGCTATTAGCCAAAGCTTTGCAGATATATCAAGCCAATCGCCCTTCACCTCAGGCACCACTACTGCCACATCAATATCGCTTTCCGGACGGGCATTACCCTTGCTGTATGAACCATACAGATAAACTTGGGCATTGTCAATCTGCTGTGAGACCATCTGCTTATATCTTTTTACTATTTCTATAACCTGTCCTTTATCCATTGCTGTAAAGATTTTGTGTAGTCTATTATCTGCACACTGCTATCCTTAGTAAGTGATTTTGCAATGCTTTTTTTATATTCTGGATATCGCGCTTCAATATTCATAGGCATCAATCTTGCAATAAAAGCCTTCTGCTCTTGAGACATACTCTCATATAAATTACTGCGAATGGCAAGTTGTGCAAGATTATGAATATAAGGCGGTTCATCGTCACGCACTGCACACCAGTATCCTTTCAGTGTTTTCTCTATCACCTGATGACACATGAATCCCACATACAACCACCGCCCGCTCTTGAGCAGGTCCTGAGCAGTACCAAAGTCGTAGTCTGCTATATCAAACCAATATGCCACCAGTTCTTCTCTTGTCATCTTGTATTAAGGTGTAGTTTCAACTTTTAGTGTTTGAAGAAACCTTCGAAACAGAGGTCTTCGTCAAGTTGCTCCCAATGCAAGCCGAAGGGGGAACGGGTAAAAGCGGCACGCTGGGCCTCCGAAGCGTCCCTAAGAGCCTTATAGTCCTCAAAACGTTCGTATGCCTGTCTGCCATCCTTCGTCTGTATCCATATTTCAGATGGAGTAAGCCATATCTTGCTAACCTCAATCATTAGTTTTCTTAAAGAAGTCGTTCCAACGGTCAATTATCAATGCCTGATTTTCCACCACTATAGCCTCTACCAATTTGAGTTCTGCCGGTTTCATCCCCTTATTATCCAACAAGATAACATCAGGGTTAACTTGGAATCTCGCTTCCGTTCCACCTTTTATGATATGCACATGAACCGGTTCATGGTCGTTTGAGTAGAACATAAACCTGAAACCAAAGATGGTGAATAATTGCGGCATAGGCATATTTTTACGCCGCAAAAGTACAACAAAACTTCGTAATATGCAAACTAATTTTCATTTTGATTGTTTTTGTTGAACAATTTGAGAGTTTTTGTAGTATCTTTACAGGGGTATTTACAAATAATTGTTCTAAAAGGCAGATTATCGAAGGGGGAGGAGTGAGCTAAGAGATTGCTTACACTTTGCTTGGTGATTGCTTGGGGAGAGCAGGCGAAAATTGTTCTAAAATGTAGATAAAGATATGTTGAGGTCAGGAAGCAATAACAGTCACTGCGGTAATCTACAAATCCATCAACTTCAGGCAACGTGCAAGAGAATCGGTCCAATGCGGAATACGGATGCCGAAAGCGGACTGAATCTTCTGCTTGTCAAGCACGGAGTAGTGCGGGCGGGGAGTAGGCTGCGGATACTGCTCCGAACGTATTGGAGACACTTTGCAACTGATACCTGCCAGACGGTGAATCTCACATGTGAAATCATACCACGAGCATACGCCGAGATTAGTGAAATGATAGATATTGTCTGACGTTTGCTCAAGAGTTTTGCTATTCTCTATAATACACAATATTGCGAATGCAAGGTCAGCGGCATAGGTGGGAGTGCCAATCTGGTCATAGACAACAGAGAGCGAGTCACGCTCCTTGCCGAGGCGAAGCATGGTCTTTACGAAGTTGTTGCCGAAACTGCTGTAGAGCCACGCAGTCCTTATTATAACTGCACTCGGGCAGGCTTGCTGTATCAACCGTTCACCTGCCAGTTTGGTTCTGCCGTAGGCAGTCTGCGGATTGGGAGTGTCGGTCTCGCGATAAGGCAGACAGGCATTGCCGTCAAACACGTAGTCGGTAGAGATATGAACCAGCAGAGCCCCCGCCTCGTGAGCAACCACTGCCAGATTCTCCGCAGCCAGTGCATTAAGCAGATATGCCGTCTGCTCATCCCGCTCTGCCCTGTCAACATTGGTGTAGGCGGCACAATTGACAACGGCATCAATATTATTGTCCTTCACAAAAGCGGCAACGGCACTGCGGTCGGTGATGTCAAGTTCCTGCACGTCGGTAAAGAACCAAGAGTGGTTCCCGCTGTCTTGGGCAATAACGCGCATCTCATTGCCGAGTTGACCATTTGCTCCTGTGACGAGAATGTTCATTATAGTTGAGAGTTGAGAGTTGAGAGTTGAAAGAAGTTCTTAAGTTGAAAGTTGAAAGTTGAAAGTTGAGAGTTGAGAGAAGTTGGATTGTTGAAAGTTGAGAGTTATAAGTGAGAAAAGCGGGGGTGTTTCTTGTCCTTCTCGGAAAGAATCATCTTGTCGGCAGGAATCTGCCAGTCGATACCAAGGTCAGGGTCGGTGAGCAGAATACCGCCTTCCGACTCCGGGCAATACAGGTTGTCGCACTTGTATGAGAAGAGTGCCCGCTCGGAAAGCACACTGAACCCGTGGGCAAACCCGCGGGGAATGAAGAACTGGCGATGATTCTCGGCAGTGAGAACCACAGAGTACCACTGCCCGAAGGTAGGGCTGCCTTTGCGTATATCCACTGCCACGTCAAGCACTTTGCCTTCAATACATTGCACAAGTTTTGCCTGTGCATGCTCACCTTTCTGGAAATGCAACCCGCGCACCACTCCGAACTGCGACTGCGACATGTTGTCCTGCAGGAAACGCGCAGTTATGCCTGCTGCCTGATAACGCTCTTCATTATAGGTTTCCGCAAAGAAACCCCGGGCATCCTCAAACACCTTCGGCTCAATAACGAGCAGACCTTCTATGGGAGTAGTGTGTATTGTCATACAAATAACGTAATACCGATTGTTGAGTGCAAAGGTAGTGCAAATTTGCCATATCTGCAAATTCTTTGTACCTTTGCGAGGCAAAATAACGATATGACCGGATTTTCAAAGCTAAACAAAGAGGTGCTCAGGCTCGCCGTGCCGAGCATTCTTGCCAACATCACCATTCCGTTTGTAGGAATAGTGGACACTGCCATTGCCGGCCATATCTCCGATGCATCGGCAATAGGCGGCATAGCCATAGGCACAATGCTCTTCGACCTGCTCTATTGGAACTTCGGATTCCTGCGTGCAGGCACAGCCGGCATGACGGCGCAAATGTGGGGACAAGAAAAAGAAACCATACATGCGCCAGAGACTGGGCATACTGTGGAGACTGAATATACTGTAGAGACCGTGCATATTGTAGAGACTGAATATATTCAGTCTCTACAGCGGCAGACAAAGCGGCAGAAACAGCTTTCATCTACAGGAGATATTCTGGCACAGTCGCTCGGAGTGGCACTGGCAGGTGCGGCTCTTATTCTGCTGCTTCAATGGGTGTTTCTCACGGTAGCTCTCAGTCTGATTCCCTGCTCTGACGAAGTGGCCGGTTTTGCCCGCAGATATTTCTATATCCGCATCTGGGCAGCGCCCGCCACACTGAGTCTGATGGCAATAAAAGGCTGGTTTATAGGCATGCAGAACACCGTTGCTGCCATGACAACCGACCTTGTGGTGAACATAACCAACATGCTTGCCTCCTGGCTGCTTGCAGTCTGTACCCCTCTTGGAGCGATGGGAGTTGCATGGGGTACTCTGATAGCGCAATATGCAGGTCTGCTGAGTGCCGTGATACTGATAATCAGAGTGGCACGCAAGGACAAGACTGTATTCGGAGGAACAAGTCTCTCCAATGCTTTGCACCGGGAGAAGATACGCAGACTGGTAGTGCTCAACGGCAATCTGTTTGTCCGCTCGCTGTGCATGATGGTGGTTTATGTGGGATTCACATCACTTGCCTCCAAGTACGGCGATACAGAACTGGCTGTGAGCAGCATAATGATGAAACTGTTCCTCCTGTTCTCATATTTCATCGACGGTTTTGCCTACGCAGGCGAGGCTCTAACAGGCAGATTCTTCGGAGAGAAGAACACAGAGGGAGTGCGACAGTCGGTGAAGATACTGTTTGTCTGGACCATCTGCTTAGGTGCACTCTGCACACTGACATACGGGTTGGCAGGCACCGGCATGACAAGCCTTATGACCAACAAGCAGGAGATAATAGACGCCTCCCGACCATATCTTATATGGCTGATTCTGATGCCGCTCATCAGTTGCCTTGCCTTCATGTGGGACGGAATCTTCATAGGCGCCACAGCAGGCAAGGAACTCCGCAACTGCATGGTATGGTCGGCAGTGGGATTCGTGGCGGCATACCTTATATTATACAAGCATATCGGCATACAGGCATTGTATGCGGCATACTTTGTGCACTTGGCAGTGCGTACAATATATCTTACACTGAAATGGAAGAAAACAGAGAGAACTATAGCGAACGTGCAATAAGAGTGCTCGACTGGCTGGATGAGCACCGTATTCCTTACGAGTGCTACTCGCATCCGGAGGGCAGGACAATAGAAGAAGCAAAGCGTTGGTGGAGAGACGACGGCAGTGTGCACTGCAAGAATCTGTTCTTCCGCAACCACAAGGGCAACAGGCACTATCTGGTGTGTTTTGACTGCGAACACGACCTGCCTATCCACGACCTTGAGCATCTTCTTCACCAAGGCAAACTGAGTTTCGCCTCTCCCGAGAGAATGATGCGCTGGCTCGGACTTGAACCGGGCAGTGTGTCTCCATTCGGACTTATCAACGACCCCGAGCAGCATGTTTATCTGTTTCTCGACGAGCAACTGCGCAAAGCAGACACTTTGTCGTTTCACCCCAACGACTGCCGTGGAACAGTGGTAATCAGAAGAGAGGATTTCGAGAAGTATCTCGCAATAGTGGGTAACGGGTATGAATATATAAAACTGTACGATGAATGAGCAGCGGCTCACACCCGACAGGAAAACAACAGATAACACCATAAAGAAATGAAACGTACAATACTAATTTTGACAGTGCTGATTCCGTATTTTACGACTATCAGTGCCCAACCTTGGCAGGCAGACAAGGGCAATGGCAAATACCGCAACCCTATCATCATGGCCGACTATTCCGACCCTGACGTATGCCGCGTAGGAGACGATTTCTACATGACCTCCTCAAGTTTCAACTGCGTACCGGGTCTGCAGATACTTCATTCGCGCGACCTTGTCCACTGGCAGATAGTCGGTGCAGCACTGCCCGACCGTGTACCTTATCTTGACGACGGCAAGCAGTCGGGCAAAGGCGTGTGGGCTCCGTCTATACGTTATCATAAGGGCAGGTTCTATATCTTCTATGGTGACCCTGACAAAGGCATCATACGTCTGAGTGCAGAAAAACCCGAAGGCCCGTGGGAGGAGCAACTGGTTATGCCTGCCACCGGCTATATTGACCCCTGCCCGCTGTGGGACGAAGACGGCAGAGTGTGGCTCGTGCATGCTTTGGCAGGTTCGAGGGCAGGACTGAAAAGCGTACTCCTCTTGGCAGAACTCGACTCTACCGCCTCACGCGTTGTGAGTCCTTCGCGTATTGTCTTCGACGGGCACCGGACACAGCCTACCTGCGAAGGACCCAAACTCTACAAACGCGGCGGTTACTACTATATCTTCACACCCGCAGGCGGAGTGCGCAACGGTTGGCAGACAGTACTACGAAGCGACCGGATATATGGCCCTTACGAGGAGAAGATTGTGCTTCAGCAGGGCAAGACCTACATTAACGGGCCTCACCAAGGGGCATGGGTCAGCACTGCAAGAGGCGAAGACTGGTTCATTCATTTTCAGGACAAGGGTGCATACGGCAGAGTGGTTCATCTGCAACCGATGCATTGGGAAAAAGACTGGCCTGTGATTGGCAGCAATGGTGAACCTGTGAGCGAATGGCGGAAACCGGACATTGCCGTAAAGTCCGCAGATAAAGACGAAGATATTCAAACCGATGACGGTTTCGACTCACACGAACTGGGTTTGCAATGGCAGTGGATGGGCAACCCTCAGAACACATGGCACTTCTGCGACTCCGGCAACGGGTTGCTGCGCCTGTTCTCTGTAAGTTATGCTTGGACACAGCAGCGTCATGACGACTGGACACTGCAGAACTGGCTGCGTGCATCTACCAATCTGCTTATGCAGAAACTGCCGGCAGAAAGTTTCACCGTCACCACCAAAGTAAGATATTCGCCAAAGAAAGAGATACTGGGCGAAGCCGCAGGAATAGTCGTAAGCGGAGAGACTTACCACTATCTCGCTTTGAGAAACGAATCGGACAAGATTGCTATTTTTGCCGACGGCAAGCGGGCGGGAAGCGTCAAGGCTGACGAGTGGGTATGGCTGCGCGCCTCATTCTCCCCTGAAAAAGACGGTTGCCGGTTCTATCTCAGCAAAGACGGTGAGAAATGGAGCAAAGCAGGCGACAGTTTCACCCTCAAGCAGGAGAAAGACTCGTGGATAGGCTGCAAAGCCGGACTTTTCTGTCTGCGTCCGTTCAAGACCGACAAAGGCACAACCTACCAGACTTACAACGACGGCGGCTGGATGGACGTTGACTGGTGGAAAGTGGAATAATGATGGATAATGGTTGACAGATATAGCAGCATATAGCGCTTTAATACAGCAAAACACAGCGCATCTTCTTGTGGGAGATGCGCTGCGTTTTCATTCTGTCATCGGTGCATCAGTGCACCGGCAATCAGTTACCTTGATTAGTTCCTCTTCAGACGTGCACCGTCTGCTTCGGGGTCACGGGGACGACGGGTCTCATGTCCGAAACGCTCATCCCGGCGGGGATACTGGCGGTTGCCTTCTCCTCGAGGAGCACCTTCAGGACGGGGACCACGCTCAGGACGCGGGCGGCGTTCAGGCTCTACATAACCTTCGGGTTTGTCTTTCAACACCTTGGCTGAGAGTTTGAACTTGCCTGTCTTCTCGTCTATCTCAAGCAGTTTGACATTGATGGTATCGCCTTCCTTTATTCCCGTTTCCTCCATTGTCTCATAGCGTTTCCAGTCAATCTCGGAGATATGAAGCAGACCTTCCTTGCCGGGCATGAACTCTACGAAGCAACCGTAAGGCATTATGCTCTTCACGGTAGAGGAGTAAATCTCTCCCACCTCGGGCAGAGCCACGATAGCACGAATCTTGGCGTATGCTGCATCAAGGTTCTCCTTGTTGTTGCTTGCTATTTCCACTATGCCGTGGTCGTCATCCTCGTCAATCGAGATAACGGTGTTGGTGTCAGCCTGAATACCTTGTATTATCTTGCCGCCGGGGCCAATCACTGCACCAATCAGTTCTTTAGGAATAGTGAACGTAATCAGGCGCGGAGCATGAGGCTTGAGGTCAGGACGCGGAGCAGGCATGCATTCTTCAATCTTGTCAAGAATATACATGCGGCCTTCGTGAGCCTGACGCAGAGCATTCTCCAGAATCTCATAGCTGAGACCGTCAACCTTTATATCCATCTGGCATGCTGTCAGACCGTCACGGGTACCTGTGGTCTTGAAGTCCATATCGCCAAGGTGGTCCTCGTCACCAAGGATATCGCTCAAAACAGCGTAGTTGGTACCCTTGTTCTCAGAGATAAGACCCATGGCAATACCGCTGACAGGTTTCTTGATAGGCACACCTGCATCCATAAGAGCCAGAGTGCCGGCACAAACGGTAGCCATTGACGATGAACCGTTCGACTCAAGAATGTCGCTTACAATGCGCACGCAGTAAGGATAATTGTCAGGAATGATGGGTTTCAGTGCACGCAGTGCCAGGTTGCCGTGACCAATCTCACGACGGCCTACGCCGCGTTGCGCCTTTGCCTCGCCTGTTGCAAACGGCGGGAAATTATAGTGGAGCAGGAAGCGGTCGTAGCGTTGTACAATGGCTTCGTCAACCATCTTCTCGTCACGCTTGGTGCCGAGTGTAACCGTTGACAGCGACTGTGTCTCTCCACGGGTGAATATGCTGCTTCCGTGAGGACCGGGCAGCGGACTTACTTCGCACCAGATAGGACGTATCTCGTTGGTCTTGCGGCCGTCGAGACGTTTGCCTTCGTCAAGCACTGCACGACGCATTGCCTCTTTCTCTACATCATGATAGTAGCGGTCGATAAGTGCACCCTTGGTTTCGAGTTCCTCTTCTGTGAACTGTGCCTTGAATTCTTCGCGGATTTGTGTGAACATCTCCTCGCGGTGATGTTTGTCGGTATCTGCCGAAGTAGCTTGTGCGTATGCCTTGGCGTAGCATTCATCGTGTACGCGCTGACGCAGTTCCTCATCGTTCTCCTCGTGGCAATACTCGCGTTTCACTGTCTTGCCGTAAGCCTCCATCATCTCAAGCTGAGCCTGGCACTGAGGTTTGATAGCCTCGTGAGCGGCACGGATAGCGTCAAGCATCTCTGCTTCGCTTACCTCCTTCATCTCACCTTCCACCATCATGATGTTGTCCAATGTGGCAGCTACTACAAGTTCGATGTCGGCTTTCTCGCACTGCTCGAAAGTAGGATTGATTACGAACTCTCCGTCAACACGGGCAACACGCACCTCCGAAATAGGACCTTCGAAAGGTATGTCTGAGCAAGTGAGAGCGGCACTTGCAGCCAGTCCTGCTATCGACTCGGGCATGTCAACTCCGTCAGCCGAATAGAGAGTGACGTTTACAAATGTCTCTGCATGATAGTTGGCAGGGAACAGGGGACGCAGAGCACGGTCTATAAGGCGGGCTATCAGAATCTCATAGTCCGAAGCCTTGCCTTCGCGACGGGTGAAACCGCCGGGGAAACGACCCATCGAAGCAAATTTCTCTTTGTACTCTACTGTAAGAGGCATGAAGTCTGTTCCGGGAACAGCATCTTTGGCGGAGCAGACGGTGGCAAGCACGGTTGTGTTGCCAAGTGTTACCATCACTGCGCCGTCGGCCTGCTTGGCAAGTTTGCCGGTCTGAAGCGTAATCTCACGACCGTCGGGCAAGGTAATGGTTTTTGTAACAATATTCATATAATGTGATTTTAATTAATGAGAGCCGGATTGCTCTCGGGTTAATACATGACTTTCAAAAAATCGTGCAAAGGTAGTTATAATTATTCAATTATGCAAATATAAATAGCACTTGAAGAAATAAAAAAGGAGTCACAGGTAGATGTGACTCCTTTCTTGGCAAACTCCGCTTATTGTAGCAGATACTTTCGCCCGTTCTGGATTACTACACCCTTGTAGCTCTTGTCAACCTGACTGCCGAGCACGTTGTACATCGGAGCGTTGACATCAAGAGTACCTTTTATATTCTCAAGAGCATCTAAGACCTCAGCCTCAATCTTGCCTTCATAAACTGCATTGACAGTAGAACCTTTGTAAGATTTGCCGTTAACGGTAATCTTATATATATCATTGGTGAGTTCCACTTTCACGCTACCTTCAACAATGAAGAAGAACGTCGGCATTGCATACTCATCAGACATGTCTAACTCTCCGTAGAAGCAACCATCGGGACCTTCATTAGCTAATCCGGCACTTGCAGATACCGTTCCTGCCTCTTTGGTGTAATCTATTGTGTACTCGCCGGGAAGAAGAGTATAGTCGGCATCAGGCTCAATGTTGTTTGCACGACTTGTAGAATTTCCACGTTGCCGGACTCGAACTCATCTGCAACCCCTTCTTGTTCTTCTTGTTGAAGCAGATGGAGCCGTTCTTACGTAGTATCACTCCCTCGGTAGCACGGCGTTGCACCATCGGCCAGTCCTTCACCCAGTCCTGTCCCTGCTTCTGATTGTATTGGGCCACCGTACCTAACTTCTTCTCCACCTTCATATTGCGGTCGAACTCCACCACCTGTGCCTTCGACCAGTCTATCTCAAGGTAGGCATATTCGCCTGACTTCTTCAGAAAATCCAACTTGCCCGACTTCAGGCTTACTTCTGTATCGGATGCATATAACATACCGAAAAACATCATTGAAATGAAAACTAAAACTATTTTTCTCATAATAATTGTTTGTTTAATGAATTTACGGTGCAAAGATAAGAAATATTATCAATATCTCCAACACATTGCAAAAAAACCTATCATGCATAACCAATGCACGATAGGTTTTCTGTAACAAGTCGAACCCTTTGCCGGGGTCAGACTATTGTTATCTCAAGATAAACTTCTTGCCGTCTTGGATGAGGATAGCGCCTCTGTGGTTCTTGTTTGCCTCTATACCGAGCACATTGTAAATCTTGCCGTTGGTCGTCTTGACCTCTACATCTTCTACAGCAGTATCTTCCATTTCGTAGGTGTACGTAACATTCACTGTGCTACCCTTTGCGGAAGTTGCATTTACGGTTATCGTGTAGATATTGCCGTTTATTGCAACTGTAACCGTACCGCCTACCAGGTAGTAGGTTTCGTCATAGTAGCCCTCGTCACCTGACCATATTCCGTAGAACGAAGGAGCGTCATATTCACCATCGTAACCCTCCGAAGCGAGGAAATCACCCTCGGCTTCCGGCTCGTCGGTAATATTGTATGTACCTACTGCAAGAGGCATCTCCAGATTCTCAGGAGCAGCAGAAGCTACGTATGCAAGATCAAAGAAACCGTTGTCTGTGTACAGTATCATTTCAATTACATTGTAGTCAAGATAAGATGTATCAAGTTCCATTTCTGAAGCTTCCTCGGTAATAGTGGTAACTTCGTCAGGCTCATACTGATAAGGATCAGCCTCATATATACCGTAAACTCCTGTGTAGTTTACTGTATACAAAGCATTATCCTCTGTCAGAATTGAACCTGCTATTGTTATCAAACCGTCTTTGGTGCTTACTGTCACATTTGCCTCTATTGTGCCTAATTCCTCTTCTGCATCTGCAAACATACCAAGAGTTACACTTGTGTATTCAATATCAAGACTTTTGTCTGCTGTGCTGTAAGTGCCATCGAAATCGTCAGCAGCTTCTGCCATCGCATCAAATACCATAACTACATCGTTGGCGATATCATACACTTGGAACATCACATCGCCGTATTCATCAAAATATGCCGGATTCACAATCACTGTATCTACGCTGATAGCTATTGTGTCTGCCTGGGGAGCTTCGCATGTGCCCTCCTCAGCCGAGAGAGTCACATCAATCGAAACAATGTGAATCTGACCGGCACTCGTTGTTTGTTTGCCCAACGTTGCTTTATCACCTACCGTCAGGGTAACTGCCGCATGGCCGGCGGTAGGATCAGACCATGTAGCCGTCCATGTCGTGGAATCTACAACAACTTCTCCGGCAGTTGCGTCCATTGTGGTCAGACGGTTCCTGTTCGTTGAATTAAGATTCAGCACTACCGACTCGATGTTCACATCACCTGCATCAATTGTGATGGTGTTGCCTGCGTACAAGCGGAGTGTCGGAGTTCCGTTAGTGTTGAGGGCAGGAGAAGTCGAAGGGTTGGTTCCTTGGGCAGTTGTAACACATACACCCGATCCATTTGCGCCATTCGCCTTCAGGTTTGTCAGAGAAACCTTGGTCGAGGCATTGACTAATACCACTGCAGCCATCGCTGCAAAAAGAAGATAAAATTTCTTCATAAGACTAATGTTTTTTAGTTAAAAAATATAAGTTAATTGAATGATTATGCAAAATGTACCTTACAAAATCGGGTGCAAAGGTACATATTTTTTTCGAGGTATGCAAAAATGTTGTATCTTTGCACCTGAAAACTGAAATACTATAATAATCGCACCATGGCAAAAATTCTTGTGATTGACGACGAGCGAAGCATACGCAACACGCTCAAAGACATACTCGACTTCGAAGGCTATACCGTTGTACTCGCCGAGAACGGCAGGCAAGGCCTCCAACTCGCTACTGAAAACAGCTTCGACCTCATCTTCTCCGACATCAAAATGCCCGAGATGGACGGTATCGAACTGCTCGGCGCACTCAGGAATGCGGAAGTGGAAAGCCCTATTGTCATGATTTCCGGGCACGGCAACATCGAGACTGCCGTCGAGTGTATCCGAAACGGTGCCTTCGACTTCATCGAGAAACCTATCGACCTCAACCGCCTCCTCGTCACTGTCAAGAATGCCCTCGAGAAAAAGAGCCTTGTCAAAGAAACAAAGGTGCTGCGCAAGAAAGTCCAGTCCAAAAACCAAATGATAGGCGAAAGCGCTGCCATCAAACGCGTCAGAGAGATGATTGAACGAGTGGCTCCTACTGAAGCGCGCGTACTTATCACCGGCGAAAACGGCACAGGAAAAGAAGTTGTCGCCCGGCTTATTCATGAGCAGTCTGCACGTGCAGCCGAGCCTCTTGTTGAAGTCAACTGCGCCGCCATTCCTTCCGAACTTATCGAATCCGAACTTTTCGGACACGTCAAAGGGGCTTTCACCAGTGCCATCAAAGACCGTGCAGGCAAGTTTGAGCAAGCCGACGGAGGAACACTTTTCCTCGACGAGATTGGTGACATGTCGCTCGCGGCACAGGCTAAGGTGCTTCGTGCTCTCCAGGAAAGCGAAATAACGCGGGTCGGCTCCGACAAGGCTATCAAAGTCAATGTTCGCATCCTCGCCGCCACCAACAAAAACCTCCAGCATGAGATTCAGGAAGGGCGGTTCCGCGAAGACCTCTTCCATCGGCTCAATGTCATACCTATCAACGTGCCGCGGCTCGACGACAGAAAAGACGACATACCACTCCTCGTTGACTATTTTGCCGAACAGATTTGTGCCGAGCAGGGATGGGCGAAAAAAACTTTCCGGAAAGAAGCAGTAGAAGCACTCCAGGCACGCAGTTGGACCGGCAATATACGTGAACTGCGCAATGTAGTCGAGCGACTCATCATCCTCTGTGGCAACACCGTCACCGCCGACGATGTCAAACTCTACAGCTGACAACCTATAAATATAGGAAACTCTAACTCTACAAAACCATAGAACTCTAATAACAACAAAGGGCACCTCATCGTGCCCTTTGTTATTTCATCTTTATATTTCTCTACTCCATAACCGCATATTTCCTTTTGCCTTGTATCACTATTCCCTTGTAATCCTTTCCGACCTCCGTTCCTAATACGTTATACCTCGGAGCCTCAGAAGCAGTCACCGCCATATTCTCCACTCCAGTACTTATACCCGGTATCGTGCCTTCATATACGCCGTTGATAGTAGAGCCGTTGTATGATGTTGCATTTATCGTCAGTTTCACTCCCTTTGCCGTCGTCTCCACCTTCACCTTCCCCGACACAATGAAATACGTTGCCACTGTCTCTAAATACTCCACTCCGTTCTCTTCCTCCGTAACGTTCAACTCTAACCTGCTACCCTCTGTAATCTGCCAGTCGTCATAACCTGTCGATGCCATCACCGTCCCTATCTGCTTCGTATCGTTTATCTCATATTCGCCTCTCGGAATCACATTATCACTACTCAAATCATCTACCATGAACACAAGTATAATGTCATTATAGTCTTTGTCATACATCGTTACTTCCAACTCATTGTAGAACTGCACGTTGTCATCGTCATAATCTGCCTCTACGCCAACGAAATTCAGAGTTGTTGCCGTCTTCGGCTCTTCGTCATAAGCATGATTCGTCTCCTCTCCCGATAGCACTCCCGTCCATGTCAGTCTGTATAGTATCAGGTTCTCCGCTATCATCTCAAACTTCACATCATGCTTCAGCGTGTCCTGCGCGTTCTTCGCTATATTCAAATACACATACTTGGCATCGTATGTGCCCTCGTTCGGCACTTCTACCTCTCCACCCGAGTACTCTTCATACTCGTCCTCTATCACTTCATCCCAATATGGGGTGAATGAGAACGACACTGTATGACCCGAACTCCTGTCAGTAGCCGTAAACGTGTATTCCCACTCCTCCCAAAACGTATTATATGACCTGTTCAGTGCCACCTTCGACGGCTCTATGTCTATCGTATCTTTCAGTATGCCGTCAACCACTCCGTAGTAACCCCAGTCACCGTCTATCTCTATGTCGGCGCTCACTATCTGCACTTTGTTCTTCTGGAACTGATACTGCACATCGCTCGGCTCAGCCGTCTCAGCCAGTCTCAGTTCCACTGTTGCTACCGCCTTGCCCGTGTTTGTCCACGTGACTGTCTTCTCAGGCTCTTTCACTGTTTCCACACTCCCCTCTGTCGCCGTCATTGTCAGGTGAGGTACATCCGAACCCGAATACAAATGAAGCACTATTTTCTTTATGTTCACGCAGCCCGTGCTTATCGTTACTACACCTGGCGCCGGCAATTCTATCTTACTGTTTGATATCACTACTCCGTTCTCGTCATCTTCATCTATCGGCGAGTATGCGGCCTGCAGTAATATTCCGTTCTCAATCACGCGCGAGTTTCTGAAACTCTCGAATGTATAAACACCCGCCTGCAACATTTGCAGAGTCAATACCATTGACACAATTAGTAAAATTTTCTTCATAATGGTTTGTTTTAATGGTTTATATTGTTTGTTTAAATGATTTATATAGGGTTGATTACTGGCATACAATTCATATTCGCTCGCAAAGATACACATTTATATTTTTACCCGCAAATCAAAAATTTCATAAAATCACATTAAAGACATCTTAAGAGTATCTTTTACATAACTTAACGTGAGTTCGATATAAGCGGAATCGTCATCGTCATCGTCATCCTGAACTTGTTTCAGGATCTCGTCAAGCATCAATGCAGTATGCAGAGATAAGAACTTGTCATCGTCATCCTGAACTTGTTTCAGGATCTCGTTCAACCACCAGTACAATATACAGAGATAAGAACTTGTTTCAGAATCTCATTCCTGCCGAAGTACCACCATCAAGAATATAAACTTCTTATATCGAACTCACGTTAGTATGTGATGAATATTATTGTTAATATTTGCAGACGACTATTTATTTGAATGTACGATATATATCTTCAAAACGAAAATGTTTTTGATTATTCAATCTTTTTGTTTACCTTTGCACCGAAAAACTATAGGTGACTTTTATATGGCTACTTACACTATTACATTAAATGAACGTTCATCCAGTGGCAAGGCTCTTATAGAGTACCTGAAGGCATTGGGTGTGCAAATAACCAAACTGAGCCCTTCGAAAAAGAATAGTTACCACCGTTCACAGGAAGACATCGCAGCAGGCAGAGTGGAGAAATTTGTGTCATCAGAAGATATGTTTGCATCATTAGGAATTTAGGATTATGTATTCTGTTCAGATTACTAAAACTTTCCGCAAAGATGTTGAACGCTGTAAGAAACGCGGATACAATATGGAATTGCTGAAAAAAGCAATTCGTCTGCTTGAGATGAATGGTAAATTGCCAGATTCGTACAGACCTCATAAATTGGCAAGTGATTATGCCGGGTGTTGGGAGTGTCATTTGAAGGCTGACTGGTTACTAATCTGGGAACAAAACGATACAGAGCTTATACTTCTTTTCACAGGAACAGGCTCGCACTCGGACTTGTTTTGAATATAAACCATAACGCAATAAATTGCCAATAGGCAATCAGCATATCTTGTCGCTTACCGACATTAAACAGAAGGACATAATTAATTTAAAGAAGCGTTTGCTTTACTCTTGTTGTAAGAAAACTTCGGAACTTTTCTAATGGAATAATGAGAGCATTGCAAGATGGCTTCACGTGTATTGCGTGAAGTTTCTATCTGCATACTTATTATTCCAAGGTTTCCGAAGACCGTCTTACAACAAGTGTGTGGCATAGCAGCCTCACGCTTTTTGTATGTATAATACTCTATGGAGGTTGATAGAGATAACTCTGAAACAATATGAAAAGAAAAGTCTTATTATTGGTATTGTTTATATTACCAATAGCAATCTTCTCCAACACTACGGCACAGCAACAAGAGCAGCTGGCAAAGTCGCAGGCACAATTACAAGAAAGTCTGGAAAGTTTAGGAAAATCTGTGCAACAACTAACACAGACAATCAATTCTTATGTCATAGAAATTAGCAATACAACGAAAAATCCATATAAAGTTGTAATAGATGGGCACTTACTTGGAGTAGTTAATCCTTATAAATCACAACAATATTTAGTTCCGCTGGAATGGTATGGCAGATTACAAGCAACACAAACAAGCGGATACATATTGTCGCCTACTGTGTTGAATTTTAAGATTCCTCAACAACAAAGAAAAGCCCATGTTAAAATAAGGATACAATAACCAATTAATAAAATAAGGGATATACTCAACGGCTGCCCCCTCCGGCAGCCGTTGTTCTTCCACGAACTCCTACACTCCCCAACAAGAGATCTGCGCAGATTAGATAATAAAGATCTTATTGACAACAAGCAATACAATCACACTCCCAAAACCACAGATGGTGCAATGTTGAGTTTTATGCACATCTGGCGAGCGAGAGCAAGACTCGGCTCAGCCTTGCCATGCATAATCTCACTCATACGTGGTGCGCTTATTCCCAACAATTCAGCAACACCTTTTTGCGACAAACCCATCTCATACATACGCAGTTTGAGCGTGTCGGCAAGAGTCGGAGCACTAATCGGATAATGAACATCCTCATAGTCTGCTACCAAATCTCCAAGCAAGGCCAGTTCTATGTTTTCAGGACTGTCTTCCGGAACTCCCTCGCCCCAAGTAAGTGGCAACAACTCCTCTATGCGAGCCATCGCTGCCTCATATTCCTTCTCTGTTCTTATTTGTGCTGCCATAACCTAAATGTTTTGTATGTCTGTTATTTTATCATATTCTGCATGAGTGCCTACAAAACGAATAAACACTTGACGAGGAGTAAATTTGATAACTACCACAAGCCTGAAATCATTACCCTTGATATTAAAAACATAGTGTTGGTTACCAATATAATCAACCGAGTTGAAAGTCTGCTTAATATCAGCAAGACTCTGCCACTCCGCCTGCTTGGTTTTGTCATACCAATCTTCAAGTGCACTCTTAGCCTGCGGATGAATCTTGTAATACTCAATCAATGTTTGTCGCTTTATTACTCTCATGATTCTCTATCTTTTCACACTGCAAAGATATAATAAAAATTCCAAACTACAAAATATAATTACATCATTTCGAAACTTTACCTGTCTCAACATCTCTACTCTGCCCCTTCGGCAACCATTTTCACCTACTCTCCCTCTCGTAAAATATATCATCATGTTCACACTCTGTGTCCGCCGTGAACTCTCCTCTGCAACAGATGTGCTAAACAAGCACCTTTGCATGAACTCCGGAACAAAGATTCCCTAAAGTCCGTAGGAAATCTATAACCCCATTAAAATCGCATTTTCCCTTTGCAAATCCCGATATTTTACATAACCTTTGCACCTGATTATATGCATTTATTAGTATGTGATTAGTATGAGATTAGTATGAGATTAGTATGTGATTAGTATGTGATTAACCTATGTGTTACATATAACCTGTTAATTATCACATAATAAAGGCGGGCATCTCTACCCGCCTTGCACATAATTCTTTTTTCAGTACTTGCCCAACTCTTTCTTCCTATCCTTGTAGTCAGGCATTCGGCTTTCCACCAATTCCCAAAACTGCCTGCTATGATTCTGCACACGCAAATGACATACTTCATGAACTATCACATAATCAATCAATTCCTTCGGCACCTTCGATAGCCTCAGATTAAACATCATACTGCGTTTTCGTGCCATACAGCTACCCCACTCCCTTTTCATCTGTCGGATGCGGAAACTTACTTTCTCTTCCTTATACATATCGCAGTAGTATCGCAGTCTGTCTTTCAGATACTCTGACAGTCGTGCTCGGTAAAACTCCTCCATCAATGCCTGACGGTTCTCTCTGTCAGTACCCTTCCTGCAGTACATAACCAAACCTTCACTCCTCTCCAACACTCCGTTTGAACCTGAATTGACGTACTCTATCCGCAGCCTCATCGGCACACCGAACAGCAGATGCTCCTCGCCGTCTGTATATTGCAGTTCCTTTCTCTCCTTGCGCTCTTTGGCGGCTGCATAATGTTTCAGCACCCATTCTCTTCTCGATTCCACGAAACTCTTTGCAGTCAGCATAGAAGTCAGCCATGGCACAACAAGTCTCACTCTGCCGTCAGGGTAAACCGTCAGACGAAGAGAGCGCACACGCCTGCGTTCTACCTCCACTTTGATGTCGTCTATAATCAATTCCATAAACTTTGCAAAGGTATAAAGAAAAACACAAACCTGCAAAATCATAATAAATAATGATTGCAAGTATATGTTTTTAGTAGTAATTTTGCACCCCGAAAAAAATATGAGGTACAAGATTGCAAATATAAGTCTGTTTCTGATTCTGCTGTTACTATGCCTGCCATTGGCAACACAAGCCGCCTTACCCGCTGCTGACGAACCGTCTGCCGACTTGCAGGACACTCTGCAGGAGGTAACTGTTGTCAACCAACGGCTTGCAACCATTCAGCAGAGTGCATCCTCGCAACACACCGATATATATATGCGGCGCATTGAACAGGAGCAAAGGTTTACCTACAAGGACATGTCGGGACTTGTGCCTAATTTTTATGTGCCTGACTACGGCAGTCGCATGACTTCAAGTATCTATATACGCGGATTAGGCGCACGAATAGACAACCCCGTACTCGGATTGTATGTTGACGGCATAGGTCTGGCAAACAAAAACTCATACGACTTCGACCTGTTCGACATTCGCTCTATGAGTCTGTATCGAGGTCCTCAAGGCACCTTGTTCGGAAGAAACACCATAGGCGGAGTTCTGCTTGTGGAGACACTCTCTCCGCTAACCTACCAGGGTACGCGCGCCTCTGTGGGTTATGGCAACTACAACACTGTTGACGCCAAAGCCAGTCACTATCACCTGATAAGTAACAGGCAAGGTGACGACGGAATAGAACATCGCTGGGGAATAGGTGCAGCTGCATATTACAAACACACTGACGGATACTTCACCAACCAATACAACGGCTCGCGTGTGGATGCTTCCAACGAGGCAGGAGCAAGAATACGCATCGACGGGGAGAACTCTCGAGGATACCGCAACAGCACATTCATCAACTACAACTTTGTCAGTCAGGGAGGATTCCCTTACCACCTTCCCGAGGAGGCAATCAACCACAACGACACCTGTGCCTACCTTCGGCACAACCTCACTTTCGGCAGCAGCTACACTGTTCCTGTCGGCGACTATCTGATTAGCGGAACTACTGCATACCAGTATCTGCAAGACCGGATGCAGATGGACCAGGACTATCTACCGCTGTCATATTTCACACTTGAGCAGGCACAGAAAGAACATTTCGTCAGTCAGGAGGTCAGCCTGAAACCTAAAACAGAGTTTCACAGCAAGTCAGGGAAAACCGTGTGGAACTGGCTGACCGGTATATCTCTTTCATACAAACACAACCGGATGTCTGCCCCCGTAACCTTCAAACGCGACGGCATAGACTCGCTGATATTGAAAAACGCCAATGCATCTTTTGCCGATTGGGAGATAATGATAAGAGAACCGGAGTTCGTAATCAACAGTGAATTCACTACACAGAACACCGATGCTGCCGCCTTTCACACCTCTTACCTCACCTTCGGAGACTGGCGCTTGGAGGCCGGCTTGCGACTGGATTTCGAGCACCAGAGTTTCATCTATGACTCCTACGGCACCATTCACCCTCATTTGCACAACCTCAAGACCGATGCTCACCTCGAAGAGAAAGAAATCACCAGTCGCAAGCAAGGAAGAGCCACCCTGAACTACTTCGAAGCGTTGCCTCGACTCGGTGCCTCATACAACCGCCCTGAGTGGCAGGTCTATCTCTCTGTAGCAGAAGGTTACAAAGCCGGCGGTTTCAACACCCAACTGTTCTCCGACATCCTGCAGAATCAGATGCGTGCTGACATTATAGGCACTAAGCCTGCCGGTTACGATGTTGACAAGGTGATTACCTACAAGCCTGAGCGATGTCTCAGTTTTGAGGCTGGAGCCAATGGCAGAAAGCAATGGGAGAACATCAGTCTGCAAGGGAGTCTGACAGCGTTCTGTCTTGAAGTTTTCAACCAGCAGCAGACCGTTTTCCCTGAAGTGGGTACAGGCAGACTGATGACCAATGCAGGCAGGAGCAGAAGTGCGGGAGCGGAAGTTAGTTCAAGTTTCAGTTTCAAAGACCTGACCATCAACGCTGCCTACGGCTATACATACGCCGTATTTGTGGACTACGACAACGGCAAAGCCGACTACTCGGGCAACCGTGTGCCATACGTTCCAAACAACACTCTGTCGGCGGGCATCACCTATCACCTTGCTTTTTCCCACTCATTCTTTCACTCACTTGACCTCAACGTCAACACCTCGGCATACGGAAAGATTTATTGGGATGAAGAAAACAAGTACGTGCAACCTTTCTACGCACTGCTTAATGCCAACATAAGTTTGCAGATGAAATACCTCACTCTGACATTATGGGGCAAGAATCTCACTGATACACACTATGATGTGTTCCGCTTTGTTAGCATGGGTAACACTTTTCTTCAAAGCGGCAAGCCTCTGACATTCGGAGCAAGACTGAATTTTGAAATATAACTAACTATAATAATAACAATCAAAACATCAACAAAATGAAGACTTACAAACTTTTAATGGCAGCAGCCTTGATAATGTTGGCTGCTTGCAACTCTAACCCGCCTGAGAATGAGAATCAGGGAGAAAACAATCATGAACAAAGCGCACCAAAAGAAGGACGATTCAACGGCACAGTGGTTGTGGTTGGCGGTAATGTGGATATGACGGTCACCCCTCCCGTTGTCGGAGACTTCAGCAAAGATGAAGTGTACGTAACTCTCGAAAAACAAGAAGACGGCACTTACAATATTCTGCTTGAGGAAGTCAACTTTTCCAACATGATGCCCAATTCAATCAACATGGCAATACCCCAAGTCAGTCTCAATGACGGTGTGATTAGCAGTGCTGCGGACGAGGAGTTTGTGAATCCTCTGCTCATTACGGCTGTAGGGACTGCACCCGACAGCAATTACGAGATCAGCAAACTGACGGGAAAAGTGAACTACACCTCAGATGGCGGCTACAAGGATATTACACTTTCAATGACAGTTACCATGGTTCGTAACGAGCGCCGGACAGCCTACCCCACCTCATACGAAGGAAAGTTTGAAGAAGTAACGGAATAAGGATTAAACCCAAACTCTGAATAGAGTATAACTGTTATCTTAAACTGAAACTGCCCGACCTATCGTCAGGCAGTTTTTTGTGTGTCTGCTTTTATCTGATTCTGCGTCTGCTTTTGTCTGACAATGCAGTGACATACCGTAGCAAGACGCTGCCTTCTATCGAGTAAGCATCAGTTTGATGTTGATACCTGCATTGTCGGAGCGGATTGGATACGAACTTGAGATGAGCGGTGTAGTGCCTTGGTGGTCGTAGAAGAACTGCAGATTGATTTTCTGCGAGAGCACATAATCAGCGGTTACCTTTATGCCAAGCACTTTGTTGCCTGCACTTGCCTGTGTGATGTTCTCTTCCACCTTCCGAAGCAGAGTCTTTATGTCCTTGTAGCTTACGTCAACCGAGAGTTTGAGGTCGTTGCTGACCTTCTTCTGTCTGCCGTCCTTGTTCTTTGCTGTGAAATTCAAGTCTTTGATGGTATAGCCGAAGCCTGCCACGAACTCGTTGGTGGCACCCTCCATCAGTTGTGCGGAGGTTACATTCAGTGTCAGGTTGCGCTGTTTGCGATACTCTACCTTGGCAGTCATCGAGTTCTTCATTGCCACATTTACACCTATCAGAGGAGAGAACTGCTCGGTCAGACTCACACTTGATATGTCGTATGACGATGATGGTATAGGCATATCTGTTTCCACGTCACGCACGAAACCTACCTGCTTGTTGTTGCCGTCGCCTGCCCCCACCCATGTGGAATAAGTGCCGTAACTGCCTATTGCATACTTGCATGTGTATGCATGTGTGAGGTTGACACTGCGGAAGTGGTCGCGCATCCAAGGCAGTTTGCCGAGACCGTCGTAGGTGATACTCCAATTGGGGAGGATATTGAGTATACCGAGGAACGGATTGGTGGTGGCACGGTTGACATCTCTGCCTGTATAAGCGGCAAGGAAGGCGGGTACGAGCACGTCTGCAGAGTTGCGGTTGATTTGTCCCTTGCTCTTGTCGTACACCTTTCCTGCCATTGCACTGCCGCGCATGAAGCCTGTGGATGGATAAACCACACCTTCATATTGTGCCTGCACGCGCTCGCGCATGGCGTCTCTGTACTGCAGGAAGCGGTCGAAAGAGGCGGCAGCATAGTTGTCCTCCGCCTTGCCTATCTTGTCGAATGCAGTTGCTATTGCCACCTGCGTTATATTGAACGAGCCCGTCATTGTCTCCTGCAGATGGTCGTAGGTGTAGATAATCGACGATGAAGAAGAGGTGTAGCGTTTGCCGTTGACCTGTATCTTGAAACCGGGGAAGGGTTCAAGAGTAACCTTTATGTCGAAGTCGGTAGTGCTCGACTTGACTGCGGGCTGCACTACGGTTGTGTCAGGCGAGAGCCATCCTCTCTCTTTAGCCTTCTCGAGGAAGTTATTAGGTACGAAACCGAATGCGAAGTCGAAACCCGGTGCATACACATCCCCTGTCTTGCGTTGCCCCATGAAGCCTGCCTGCGGATAAAAACCGGGTACCACAAGCGAATTGGTTGACCTATATGTAACCTGTGCTTTGCGTATCAGCATCAAAAAGCGCATACCAAGGTCGCCTGCAGTCTGCAGAGGAGTACGGGCGTTGGGGTCCTGACTCGTGATGCTGACGGTCAGGTTGCTCATATCTTTCTTCGAGGATATCTCTATAGTGTTCGAGTCAATGCTCTTGGTCTTCAACTGCACCTTCTTTCCCTTGCTGTCGGTGATGCTGATTTGCAGACGGTCCGAACCGAGGCGGTGGGAGAGTGAAACAGTGGAGTCAGCCTTTACACTGATGGTCTGCGTGTATGTCTTAGGGCGGAAGCGGGAACGCTGCGGCCGTCCGTTAAACCGTTGGTTGACCTGCTTGAGATACTTCGACTTGTTGTACAGTGTCTCGAAGTTGAGCGCACCGTCTGCCTGCCATGAGCGCATGGAAGTGATGGAGTTGCCGAGTTCTGCCTGCTCTTCTCCATCCTGCGAGTTGCGGGTGGCTGTGCGGTTCCAATTGTAGTTGGCGTTGTAGGAACCGTTGGCGGTAATCCAATCGAGACTCTTGAAGCGATTGAAGGGCACACTGACCGAAGCTGTGAACACTTGCTGATACTGATACGGCACACCCATAGTCTTCATTGAGCGCAGCACAGTGTCGCGCCATGCTTCGTAGTAGTCGTTGGTGAAGGCATAGTCGCGTATTATTTCAGGTGTATAGCGGCCCTCCTCCACAGTGCTGTTCATCGCCGTTTGGAAAGAGAACTTGATGTTCTTGGTCAGGTCGTACTTGAAGTCGAAGTTGCGGTTCCACATCCAATCCTTCGAGAAGGTGAGGTCCTGCTTGTTGATTCCGTTGTTCTCACCTGTGAAGTCGCGCATGCGCATGTGCGTGTATTGGCGTCGCATGTCGGTTGTAAAGCCCCACGACTGAGGCAGATAGTAGATATTGAGTTCGCTTATCCACTTCAGTTTCTGCACCTTCTGTATCTTCTTGAACGGTTCCCAAGGCTTGGGGTTGAAGTTGTAGGAGTAAGTGAATGAGCCTTTGTCCTCCTTCTGCATGTCACGTTCGAGTTCGGGTGTATGCTTGTCCTGCTCCATTCGCGAATAAGATATGGAGAAGTTGGCAGGGTCGTAGAACATGTCTTTCTTCTTCGACTTGATGTTGACCTTGACGTTGCTGACTGAGAAGTTGGTTGACTTCTGCACCGTGTTCGACATTGCCTTCACCGAGTCTCGCTCTGCCTTGGTCTCATAGGTGTCGAGGTTGTCGGACAGTTTGATGTCGGTGTCAAGCGGGTCGTATTTGGGTGAGAGTGTCTCGTTGGTGTAGGCGAAATACAGCGGTATCTGCAGCTTGGCCTGCTCGGGGAACAGTCGTCCTGCCTCAAGCGCCGCACTGACAGAGAGTTGGTACATGTTGTCCATGTTTCGGTCGAGCACATTTGACTCAATGCTTCCGTATCCTGCTGTTTCAAGACGTCCTGCCACATTCACCTGTGCTATATCACTGACAGCAAGAGCCACGTTACCCATGGCAGCCACACCGCCTTCCTCATTGAACTGTGACATGCGCAGTTCGTTCACCCACACCTCTCCCGAGTGAGGTTCGCCCGACTTGTTGCGGATACCTATCATGATGTTGTCCACCTCGCCGAGAGTGGGATTACCCATCACTGTTATCCGGCAGTCAGGACGTGCATGAGCATCGTCATATACTACGTACGGTTCGGTATTGCTTACTCCCGCTGTACCGCTGCGTTTTGCTTTGTTGCGTGCCACCTTGGCATCGGTCAGTGCCTCGAAGGGGAAGTCAAACTCGTTTTCAAGCGGCCACACTTTCCATCTGTCCTGCTCGTTGGAGTTGTTGTAGAGGCCTTCGGGAGTGAGTTCAAGAGGTATCTCGTACTCGTAGTAGTTCTGCTTCATATCGCTTCCGAGACGAATGAAGACACTCAGGTCGCCGTTCTTGAGAGTGGGGTCTTCTGTCATCTGCTCCGCGTGTACGAACATCTGCAGGCGCTTGTACTGACGCATGTCGTAGCCTGTCTTCTTATATACCGCCCGTGCATCAGCGGGAGCAAGGTCGTGCACACGGAGTACCATAGCCTGCTCGTTCTGCTGAATGAGTTGCGCCTGACCGGGGTCGGTCTGACGTGATATACCTGGAGGAAGCACATAGTTGACAGGGGTCTTCGACGAGTTCTCTTCTATGTTGACAGCCTGCACATCCATCTGTCCGTCAGTAACAGGAGGTTGAGTGACTGGATAGAGCGGCTTGCTGTAACTGCGCCATTCGCCGCGCACAAGGTCGAGCGAAGCCAATCTGAGGTGTGTCTCCTGCTTGAAGCCTGTCAGATACAGACGGGCGAAGCGAATCGACTTGAAGTTTCTCACACCGCCCACCTTCTGATATACGTTAGGGTCGCGGATAGGTATCTTGAACTGATACCAACGCACATCGGCTGACTCGCCGTTCTGCAGTTTGACCTTCGTGATGTACTCCTGAGCGATATACTGTTTGCCCACAGCCAAGTCCGTGGGGCGAAGAGATACATGATACTCGAAGTATTTCTCATACTCTGAGAGGGTGTTGTCGGCATTGATGTCCTCCATATCAGGTGTGAGGGTGGCAGCAGTGCCATAACTCTCGGTGTTGTCTTCGGTGGCAGGCGAGTTGCCTTCGGTGCCGTTGTAGTGTTTGTAGCGTGCAAGTACAGGCAGTTCCTGACGGTCGTAGTCGGAACCGCGGTAATAGTGATACTTGTCGCCTGAGGGGTCGTTGAGAGGTGAGAAGGGGTCGTCTTCCCATTCGGCACGCACATCGGCATTGAGTTTGCCGCGCAGTGCACTCACATAATCGGCATAAGGATGCTTGCCGTCATACTCGAATGCAAACTCCTCGTCAGTGCTCAGTCCGTTGAGTCCCACATCCTGTCGGAGCCGTGCCCCTGCCTCGTTTGAGAAGGCAGTGACGGTGCTTGTGGTCTTCGGTACGCGGCCCCAAATGGTGGTTTCCACGTTCTGCTGTTCGCTTTCACTGACAGGCAGACCGTGCTCAAAGGCCTTCTTGCCGTCTTTCAGTATGTCTTCCGACACATCACCGAGGTCGATATACAGGTCACCGCCTTCATACGATGGGTCGGGGTTGGTGAGCATCGGGTCCATCATCCAAAACTCTATGTACTCGATGTTGGCAGTCTCGAAATCAGTGTTGTCGAGTCGGCGCATCATGCCACCCCATCGTGTCTCGGGTTTGGTCAGACGTCCGTCGGCACCTATCTCATCGGCGGAGATATTGTATTGACCGCGCTCCTGAGGGTAATAACTGAGGTTGAGCACAGAGAGGCGTTGCTCCTCGTTGGCAAGTGCCTGACGGTTGGGGAAAATCTCCTGTTCATATACTATACGTGTGCGATGGTCTGACATGGCATTCAGGTCGTCGCGTATATGCTGCGGAGTGTTGGGATAGGCATGCCCGAATATTTGGTCCACGGTGAACCAAGCGAGGTGTGCACGGTTCTTGCCGTAGTCGAGGTTGTTGCTGAGTTTCGACTCATCATAGCGTGAGGGAGTGCTCGCAAGATACCAATAATTGGGATAGTGTATGTCGATGTTGGTCTTGGTGGCTTCAAAGTCATCGATGTATGCAGTACCCGCCTTGCCCACTTCACGGGTATGACCGGGTATGAGGTGCGCGAACTCGGCATTCACCTGAATGGACGAGGGTTGCGTGGCATTGATCCACGGTATGGCATTCAGTCCGTTGGTCAGCCACATGAACTCCTTCTTCCAACTGCCGTTCACGCCCCAGATGGTGTTAGAGAGAGGTTCGCTGCCCGTGTTGACCTTCGTGGTGAGAGGACGCTCGTTCATGTACATGATGGTACCGCCGATGACGAGGTCTTTGGTAAAGGCATATTCCAAATGTGCGCCCATAAGGCTCTTGCGCTTCATGGAGAAAGTGCTTTGGTTCTCAAGTTGCACATCAACATTGGTGCCGCTCTCAAGAATACTCTGATTGAGAATGGTGACGGTACCCATAGTGTAGTCCACGGTGTAGTCCACGTTCTCCGTCAACTTGGCACCGCCTGCGGTCACTGTGACCGAACCGCGGGGTATGTTCATCGCATTCAGGCGTATCTCGCTGCCCGAGGTGCCCTTGTACTTGCCCGTCAAGCGGAACTTGTTCTTCTCGCTCAACTCCTGCGCCACCACAAGGGTGGAGTCGTAGAGTTCCTGAAAGATGTATTTCTCCGCCAATGCATCATCACCTATGGCTTTCTTTAGATGACTGCCGAAGGGCTCAAGCACAGGGAAGATGATGCGTCCTGAGGAAGAGATGGCGGTGTAGCCCTCCACGTAGTCGAACTTGCCATCAGCAGACTGATTGTTCTTCGAGTCAAGGCGGTCGAGGTTCATCACACGCAGCAACTGCTTTCCTTTCACATCACCTTCAGGCAGGTACTGAAGCGTGGTACCCACCGAATCGTTGCGGTAGTTGACGTACAGTTCGAACTTGTCGGAAGACATCTGCGAAGCACCGAGACTATAGACGTTCTTCATCATCAAGTCCCACGTACCTTTCTCTTTCTCCTGAGGGGCGTTGGTGGTACTCTTCAGCATCTTCAGTATCAGAGCGTTGGGAGCACGCAGGCTCTCGCTTGCATCGGTTGAGAACTCACCCACCTGATACACCTGACCGCCATAAGTATATTCGTATGCCACCATCAGCACCTCGTCCTGATTCAGTGCCGAGCGCAAAGAGATATAGCCGAGGGTTGAGTTGAGAGTGTATTCCGAACTTGAGAGCAGTCGAGCAGACTCCACTTTCTCGTAGTCTATACCGCCCGTTATATCGTATGCCGAGAGGGCTGCAAGTACAGCGTTGGACTGCTGAATATCGCGCACGTCGGGCATGGAGGTTATCTCTTCGTACAGAGTGTTCGCCTTGTTGTAAGGTTGAACCGATGTGCCCTGTTCTGCCCAATGGCTGCTGCTTATATGTTTCGACTGAGCCTCTGCAAGGTCTTGAAAAGCAATGATATTGCGGCTTTCGTCATAGCGACCGCGCTTGTTGGTAACCCACACCTCGATGCGGTTGATGGTCACACCCGAGGCAATATACGGCAGTTGCGCCATGTTCTTCTCATAGTTGTCGCGGAACCAATGCGCGAGGAAGAAATGGCGGTTCTCGTCGTAGGCATCGATGTCTATCTCGAAGGAGGTGGTCTGTGCACCGCCCTGACTGCTCACCGACTGACTCTGAGAGTTCTGCTGCGAGATAAGCGCCTGAACCGTGAACTTGCCGAATTTGAGGTTGGTCTTGATACCGAACAGGGCCTGACTGCCGCGAATGAGGCTGCTGTTCAAACCCATCGACACGTTACCTGCCTCTATTGACTGAATGATGTCGTCCTCCTTGCCTTTGTAGTTGAGTTTGATGTTCTGACGGTCGAAGTCGAACGACGACTCTGTGTTGTAATTGAGGTTGAAGTTGAGTTTGTCACCCACCTTGCCGTTCACACTCAACTGTATCTTCTCGTCGAAGTCGAAGATGTTGTTGTTGCGTGCACGCTGTGTAAGTGACGGATTGTCGATATATTGATGCTTGAAACCAAACAGCAGTTCTGCGCTTCCCTGCATCTTGAGTTGAACTCCGCCGGGACCGAACACCTTGTCCGCGGGACCGATGTTGAACTTCATATCGGTGATGTCGAACTTGCGCTCGTTGTTGTGCTCCACCTCGCCTATCTTCTGCTGCCAATACTGCTTCATCGCTTGGTCGGCACTCCACTCGCGGTACTCCTTTTCGGTCATCAGATAGGGCGTTGCTATGTCCACATCACCTATCTTGGTGTGCATTATGTAGTAGCCTGTTTCGGGCTGATACTCTACCTCTTTCTTTACGTTCTCAGGGTCTTGCAGGTCGAGCGAGGAGCGTGGTGAAGTCAGTTGGTCGTAGGTGTCCTGACCGTACCCGCTTACCTGCAAGGGAGCCATAATGACGCTGTCAGCGGCAGATAAAAGCGTATCACCTCCGACTGTAGTGTCGGAAGTGACATCTGCTGTCTGCGCCGTTGCCGTCAGAGGCAACACCACCGTAATGAGCAGCAGCATGAGCCGCAGCGGCATTAGCCGCGTTATCAACAGCCTTGTCTTATTCATTCATAGTGCCCCCCCTGAAAAAAGTCAGCCGGGCATAAAGGTAGAGTTTCTCAATAGGCAATAGGGGTTTCAAGTTTCTTAAGTTTCAGGTTTCAAGTCCTGTTTCAAGTTTCATGGAGTCAAGGACTCCTGTTTCAAGTTTCTTACATCATGCATTATAAATTATGCATTTTATTTACAGCATCTTCAGTGCCTCCCGTATCACCTGTTCCACCGTTTTACGAGGGTCATCTGCGAGTATCTTGTCTACAGCTTTGCCGCTTGCAAGAGCGCTGAAACCGAGCATGGTGAGTGCGCTGACTGCCTCTTGTTTGGTCTCGCTGTCAACTGCGACAGATGCCGCCATGTCGCTCACTGCATCTGAGTTTACTTCTATCTTCAGCACTTTATCCTTCAAGTCCACTATCACGCGCTGTGCCGTCTTTGCGCCCAATCCTTTTATCTGACTGAGTGCACGCACGTTACCCGTCGCTATCACCTGCCTAAGTTCACCTGCCGAGAAGCCTGACATCATCAGCCGTGCCGTGTTGGCACCTATGCCGCTCACACTCGTCAGAAGGCGGAACAACTCCCGCTCGCCCTTGTTCATAAAGCCGTACAGGTCGTGGGTGTCCTCGCGGATAATCTCCTCCACATACAGTTTCGCCTCTTTCTTGTCCTGCAATTCAGTAAATACAGGCAGGGCTATGTTTATCTCATACCCTACTCCCGCCGCCTCTATCACAGCCGCAGTCGGACTCAGTTCTGATATTTCTCCTTTTATATAGTCTATCATTTTAGTAGTTAATAGCGGGCAACTAATAGCGAATAGCGTATTGTTACATTGAATTAGGGCGCAAAGATAGAGAAAATTTTTGAATATGCAAAATGCATTTGTTTCCTGTGCAAAAATGTAGTGCAGCAAGCGGATACAGCGCAGGCTGTTAATGCTTAGTCACATAGTGATACTGCGATAGGGATAACATCCAAATATTCCACTTAAAAACCTGTCAGAATAATCAGATATGCGCTGCTATAATTCCGCCAACGTGTTAACACTATATATATTTTAACATATTTAGCAATATAAACCATAGGAAAAGAGACATTATGCATACAGCTTTCAATTAAAAATACGATCGGCATACAATACATAGAAAAATAAGAGAGAACCTCTACTAAGATTCTCTCTTGGCGGTGCGGACGAGACTCGAACTCGCGAAAAAGTGGAGTCTCTATCTAAACTTTCTTCCTGATTTACAATCAGTTAGTTAGCATTTTCAAATACCGTCCAGCCTTAGGACTGTTTGTGCAGTTTTTGGGCTGTTTCACTTCTTTTTCAAAAGCGAGTGCAAAGGTACTGCTTTTTTTTGACATATGCAAATTTTTAAGCAAAAAAATGCAAAATTTGTACACTTTTGTAATATTTACTGCACAAAGTTAAGGAAACGCTTTGCGCACATGCACGCACGCACAGCGCGTACCTTATTTTATTGTTTATGAGATTTTCTCGGAAAGCAAAAAAATAGAGGCTTTTCAGCCCCTATCGGATTCTATTTATCTTCCTTGAATCCCGTCGGTCGTTCGCCTTCCCATCCGAAGGCATCTTTCGGTATTGGGTGCTCTGTCGGTTTATGGCGTGGCACTTTTACTTTATGCTCATGCAAGAGGTCACGCAACTCTCGCACCTCATCCTCCAGATTCAAAATACGCTCTCGTTGCATTTTGACCAAATCAGCTTGTGTGTTACGATCGAATTCCAATGCAGCGATTACATGGTCTTT
This sequence comes from Paludibacteraceae bacterium, assembly GCA_017479885.1. Lineage (GTDB taxonomy): Bacteria > Bacteroidota > Bacteroidia > Bacteroidales > Paludibacteraceae > Colicola. The sequence continues at coordinate 104,940 of JAFVBR010000026.1, forward strand.
AGCAACCATAGCACGCTCATAGTATTCTGCACGTTTATCGAAAGTCCACACTTGCTCCACTTCCGGCAACTTCTCGTTCCGCAGAAATAGCGTATCAATTGACACCAAGAAGAAGTCCGCTATCTTCTCCAGCGTTTCAGCTGTCGGGTTAGCGCCTGCTTTCGTGATACTCGATAACGGCTGACGTTCGTTCCCCGTCAGATACTTTGCCAAATCCTTGACACGCTTGCCTTGCTGCCCGAGCAAGATGGTTATCATCTCCGGATTGTACATAACTTTCACCTATTTTTGGTTCAACTTATATTGTTTGCGAAATTATATTATAACAAACTACTAACTTTGCACACTTTTATTATCCTAAATTTGGTCATGTGGTAGAATTTGCATAATTTTGCACTCGCAAAGGTACAACAAATATTTGGATTGACAAAATTTTGGCGTACTTTTTTAACTTAGAACTAAATTTTTAAACCAAAAAACTATAATTATGAAAAGCTTTAAATCTTTTTACGAGCAATTGTACGGCAGTCGTCGCCGTCAGTTCAAGAACCAAGTCATGCAGCGCACAGGCTGGAGTAACTCTACTTTTTACTACAAGTGTGACCATGAGAACCTAACCAAGTTGGAGGATGAAGTAGTCGACACTATCATCGCTCGTTTTCGTTATGCTGATCGTTCGCAAGAGCGGTTCGCGGAGAAGTATTACAGAACTTATCATATTTCTCAATGACGGTAGTTAATGTGAGTTGGACGCGTTCCAACTCTTTCTTCAAATCCTAAAATCTTAATTTGGTATGATTTCGAATAAAACGATCGAATTAGTTCACGCTCAGGTGAATATTCACGACGTTGTCGCGGATTACGCTCACCTGCAAGCGTCCGGTAGTAAGTTCAAGTGCTGCTGCCCGTTGCACCATGAAAAAACGCCGTCTTTCCATATCAATCCCGTGCTCAACACATGGCACTGTTTCGGTTGTGGCGAAGGCGGTGATGCCATCGCCTTCATCCAGAAAAAAGAGAACGTCGATTTCCCGGAAGCAGTCCGCATCCTTGCGAATAAGTTCCACATAACTATTGAGGAAGATACGCGCGAACGCACAGCAGAAGAGCATGAGCAAGACAAGCAACGCGAAGCTATGTTCACGGCTTATGAGTATGTCCAGAAGTACTACGTTGCCAACATCCATAATGATGATAACGAGGCACGTGCTGCCTACACGTATGCGTGCAACCGGTGGGGCAAG
>JAFVBR010000008.1 GCA_017479885.1 Paludibacteraceae bacterium
CCGATGAAAAATCAGCCTGCAAAATGCTACTTAGAGCACTTTTGAAAGTAAATTTTATGCCTAAAACGTTTGAAACCTCGCTAACCCCTGCATTTATCGGGCTTGAGACTATATCTCAGCCTGCAAAATGATACTTACGCCGGAAAATATACCTTGCGTGATTTCTTTGCTATGCCCCAACATAAATACACAACGGCAACTGTCATGTATAGCACACGGCATTACGAAGAAGTGAATAAGAAACTGCTGTACACTGTAAGTCCATATTTGGGCGATTGGCAATTGTGGATCATCTTGCATTCCTATGGACCATTCTATTATATAGATGAGGTAACAGCCGCATATCGTACTAATCCGACATCCTTGACGCACACAGTTAACCGAGTTGGCAGAGCCAAAGCAAACAGAGATATCTGCCATAAAATAGCTGATATTCTACCTGCTGAATATGCTGACATAGCAGCCGACTTGCGTAAAACAAATTGGGTTTGGATTAGTCTCATCTTTGCCTATAAAGCTGAGAAACGCTATTTCGGTATGCTTGGCAGTTTTATCATGGCTGCAATCCTATGTCCCAAAGCACTTTGGAGAACGATAAAAGGAGCAATTAAAAAACGCAAAGATAAATAGAACTATGTTCAAATACACTAAAAGACTCATCTTAGACATTCGTTTCTGGCTCGTCGAACTCAAACTCCGCTGTAAAGAAAATGCAGAGTTAGATCGCATCGAGAATGAAGAATGGGTCATCCTATGGCAGGTTTGGGCCATTACATGACTACTCAATACAAACGCAAGGAGCGCAAACAACAACATGAGTTGGAACGTAGGCAGATACAATAGTCCTGTGCTCAAATCTCACAAATTGTCATTTTGTCACGAAATCTGCAAAATTTCCAATAAAATAACATGACGTTCTTTGGCTCTCCCCAAGCCATCTCTAAGCTAAGTGTTAGCTATCTCTTAGCTCACTCTTCACTTTGACATACTGTTGCCGTAATGCCATTTTTGCTGACATTATGTCACTACCTCGCCCTGATTGTATTAATTTGAAGAATCTCTTATCTGAAGACGAAGTACATAGTGAGAATCATCAGACCATGGGTAACTGAACGGTTTGCGATAAGACGCATAGTCGTGCATCTCTAATAATTCGGAAACATATTTCACTATATCAAAAATTTGTTTTATCTTTGCAGCGGAAATGAGTATTTATGAAATTAAGCACCTACACATATATTCCGAAACCGGGTGAGAACCGAAATATTTTCACGGCGTCTTGTATAGAATCTGCGGCGATAGCACTGCAACAATCGCCGGAAGTTGTATATCAGCGTATGAAGCGGGTAAATCTGATTGACGAATATATTATGCCTTGTTATGAGGTGTTGCATAGTGAAAGTCGCGAAAATGTAACCAAGGACATCATTCAAACGCTTGAATTATGGGAACAGACGGCATAATAGAAGTTTACCACGGCGGCACGGAGATTATTAAAAATCCTTTAGTGTGTACAGGTCGCGCAGGTTTGGATTTCGGACAAGGTTTCTATGTGACTGCTATACGTCAGCAAGCAGAACTATGGGCTGACAGGATGGCTCGTCAACGCCGTGCGCAGAAATTCATATCTATATATTCTCTTGATATGTCAGCCGTGCGTAGAAATTACGTTTACTTGTTTTTCCCTGAATATGATATTGACTGGCTTAATTTCATAGCTCAAAGTCGTACCGGTAACAAACCCTGGCTTGGTTATGATTGTATAGAAGGCGGTATTGCCAACGACCGCGTGATAGATATGGTAGAAGCATATATTGCAGGAACTCTAACACCCGAATATGCCTTAAGCGAGTTAGGCAAGCACCAACCTAATCACCAGATTTGTATCCTTAATCAGAAAGTTATTGACGATTGTTTGCAATTTAAGGAGGGATTGCCATGTTAAGTGATATGTTGATGTGGAATAAAATCGGGCGTATTGTTACTCGCTTGAGTGAGCAAAGAGGTATAAGCGCATCACAAGCTTTGGATATGTTTTATACCTCTCAACTATGCAAAGACCTGCACAATCCCGCAACCGGTTTATATCTAATGGGCGATGAGTATCTTACAAATGAAATAAATTGAAAAGGCAAATTGAGATTATGATATTTAACTCAGTATATAATCAGCGAATTACTCCCCCCGTATAGTAAGCAATACACTTCGCGATATGCACCACTGCAGGCAGTGTCCGTTCATCATGCGGATACTGCCTGCTCTGTTTACAACTCCAAACTATTTGAAACCATCCTAAACAATTTGAAACAATACAAAACAACTCCAACCAACATGAAACGCTTTAACTTATTCCTGCTTGCAGCAATGGTGCTTGCTTTTGCTGCGTGCACACCCTCGGAGAACAACACTCCGAAGGAACTGACAGGCATCAGCCTTAACAAGAAAAGTATCGAAATCGAAGTAGGCGGCACCTACCAGCTCCGCGTACTCTATGAGCCGGAAGATGCTGAAGACGGTGCCCCCGATGTCATCTGGGACTCGAGCAAAGGACGCATCGCTTCCGTCAACGACAACGGCAAGGTAGAGGCAAAGCCTATCACTCTTGACAAGACCGAAGCCGAAGTCGCTGTCAGCGGAGGCAGCTTTACAGTCAATGTGGATTCAGAACTGAAGTGGGAGGTGAGCTGCAAAGACAAACGCGTCACGCTTTCTAAATCCGGCTCGTCAGTGAAAATCACCGTCTCTAAGTTCAACCTGACATCGGAAGAATGTGTAGAAAGATTTAACATCTCCAGTAAGTTTTATATCGGCCGGAAATTTTATGACTTGACGGGCGAGTCAAAGCGCGATGAAATACCGGTAACTTTCACTAACGGGGAAACCACGCAGACACTCATCATCCGGCAGGAATTTCCGTATATACATGTCGAAGAGCTCAATGGAGCCGATGGTGGCCTGTTTTGGACGTATTACTACACGGCGCATACTATGCAGGCAAAGGTAGAGAGTAACATTCCATGGACTGTATCAATTGAATATGATGCAACTTCTCCTACTGGTTGGGCTTCGTCCAATCCATCGAGTGGAACAGGCGATGGTGTTATTACAATCAGCTACAATGCCAATAGTGATGGATATGCTCGCTCAGGGTATATCTGGATTAAAAGTTCCGGTGGATATACCGACTTTCATCAATCCGATCCGTGCAGCATGCGTCAGGAGGGTACCTTGAGTGGTCATAATTAAGAATAGCAGATTGAGTACGTTGCCAATGCATATAGTGCTCGAAGTGTGCGCCTTGTCAAAAACGCAAATTAGACGATTCTCTGTAGAGACTGAGCATGCTCAGTCTCTACCATAGACGACTATGTGGCATATATAATGAAAAATGTCATTTTGTTACGAAACGAGCATGATTTCTGACAAAATGACATTTTGTATCGGTACGCTATCCCTTCGGTAAAGGTAGCTCAAGGGTAGCTTACTCTTAGCTCACTCCTTGCTCTGACATATTGTCGCCGTAATACCCGTTTTGTTGACATTATGTCATTGTTCTGTCAGAATTGTATAAACCGGAGTGCCCCGATAGTAAAACTTTGAAGAGTGTTCTTATCTGAAGACGAAGTACACCTAAATACAGAGAGCCACATGATATTTCGCTATCATTGATTAATCTGCTCTTTGATAATTTTGCTAATTCGGGGAGATATGTCACGATATGCCTGACGGGCAGCTTGTTCGTATCCGAGAGTATGCCCGCCCTTCTCCGACATCTGATTCTCATAGATGCGCTGTTCGGTAACTGTCTTGTCAACCGTTATCTTGGCATCCACATAGCAAAAGTACTGTTTTATACCTCCGGCTTCATAAACGTTGTATTCGCGTGCAGAAGCAGTAACAAAAACCGCCCAGTCGGATTGTGAAGCATTGCTGACAAACGTACACCCCATTTTGCTTAACTCGCCTTCTATCTCACTTTTTAGAGCCGCGTATTTTGAACCGAACATATAGGCATTGACTGATAGAAAGACGTTTATCCCGTTTCTGAGTCGGGCTATGATGTCTGTAAGGCGGTGCTGCAATGCCCGCGTCTCTTGCAGTTGCAGGCTCTCTTCGTCTGCGTTCTCTTCTACAGCTGCAAGCAGTTTCTGTGCCTCATCAACTTCTGCAAACTGAGGGAGTGCCTTGGTTGCTAAATCACGAGCTTGCAATTTCTGACCATTGGCAACCAATTGTTCTATCTGGTCGAGCGAAGTCTCTGCTTTGGTAAGTAAAACAGTTATCTGTTTTTCCAGTTGACGGATGAGCGTGGCCTTCTTTACATAGGCAAAAGCGGTTATGTAGCCTGTCTGCGGGTCGCGCCATGCTTCCGTTTTCAAACCCGGAATCTCCATATCAACGGAGGTCTTGGTGTCTGATGCAAACTCGCGTGTTGATTGCCTGAAAGTGCCTTCCATCGTGCGCAATGTCTGACTGAGGGCTTTGTTGGTGGTAGTGTTCTGCACATGCACCCGTATAGTGCTCAACGTTTCAACACGCGCTGCGTCCTTCAGTCGCAGAATAGCCGCTTCAGTAGTTTCACTGCCGATGCGCTGTCCTTCGGCAAGTCCTGTGAAGTAGTTTTCCGCCGAATATAATGTACGGCGGGTGTAGCTGTCGTACCAATCAGGCTGCTGTGCGAATGCTGTCAGCGAGAGGGTTGAGAGCAAAATGATAAATAGTTTCTTCATATTAATCCAATAATATTATTTATCTCTTCAAAATGAGAGCGAAGATGTTCGAATTTAAATTCTGATAAACCTACCAATATCCGCTCTCAGGCGGTTCGCAGACCGCTCTATTTTGTCCTGACCGGACAAGGTGACTATCTGTTTATTGCATGACATCCGTCCCTGCTATAAGCTCCGGAGGAGAACTACACGGAAACCAAGGTTGTTGTTGCGGTTGCCGTGTGAGTTGTTGTTGCGATTCGCTACGCGGCAGTTGCCCGCATTGTTGTTCCAACTACCACCCCGTTTCACGCGGTTAGAACCCGACGACGGTCACCTTAATTGATTATAGTTTCTCTATATTTCTTTGTATATCCATGTCTGACAAATGCAAATAGTGGAATTACATGTGATTGATATTCTGCTTGACTCCACGTACATTCATTAAGATTCTTTTCTGCCATACGGTATTTGCTTTCAAAACGCCGTTTACTCCTTGCGGTCAGACCTATCCGCCTGCCACACAGACTATAACCCAAAAAGGCAATGGTTTTCGTAGTTTGTGATATTTGTGGAGGTTTCATTCTTAAAAACAACTTCTGTGATACAAAAGCGGTTATTGCTTGCTCATTATCTTTTATCTCCGCCATGCTGTCTCCAAAAATCAGTATATCATCCATATATCGTATATACACCGGCACTCTTAACGTCTGCTTTGCGTAGTGGTCAAGCAAGGAAAGGTAGTAGTTGGCGAAATACTGACTTGTTAGATTGCCAATGGGCAACCCTTTACCCCGGCTTGTCTCATAACTGCCTATTATATCATTCAACACTTGCAGAAGTCTTTTATCTTTGAACAAGCGACAAAGCATACTTTTGAGCACGTCATGGTCTATGCTGTCGAAGTATTTTCTTACATCCATTTTTGCAACATATCCGTACTTCCCCATTGCCTGATGTGCTGTCTCCAATGCCTTGTATGCGCCCTTCCCTTTCCTATTGGCGTATGTCGTATTGATAAAATGCCCTTCAAAGCGTGGAGCACAGACATTCATCAGGGCATGGTGCATCACTCTTTCCTCAAAAGAAGCAGCACACACCACTCTTTCTTTGGGGTCGTATATACGGAATAACTTATAGTCCCCCACCAGCACTTTCCCCTCTAACAGATTTTTACGCAACTGCAGCAGATTTCTCTCCAAATGCTCTCTGAAGCGAATCACCTCCTGTTTGCCGCTCTTTCCGCATTGAGCCTGATGGAATGCGAGCCTAAGATTATCCATATCAGCCGCCTGTTCTATTATATACCCCTCTCGCTTCATTCTGTATGCAAGTTCATCATTTCTTTATATTTTTCGCACAATGATACCCCGTATTTTTCCACTTTCTTCTGACCTATACCCTGTATTGTTTTTATTTTGTCGGGCTCTAACTCTTCCAGTTTGGCTATCTCTGCCAATTCGCTGTCGGTAAAGACAGCGTAAGCCGGCACGGCATCCGCCTCTGCCAACTGCTTCCGTATTGACCTAAGACAAGAGAAAACTGCGAATGTCTCCACATCAAGGATTTCTTTGTAATCAACTTTGCCTTGCTTTGGTGTCGGTGAGTTGGTGTAGGCAGTGTTTTGCGGAAGGTATGTGATACAAAAAGTCCAAAACGCCTGCTGTCCGAGACACACCTGCTGTTTATCAATGGTCAGAACCTTTTGTCCGCGCAAAAAACTATTCATTTCCTCCGTTATTGCGGAATTGTCAAATAATGGTATTGTAAATATTCTAATTTGCATTTACATAAATATTTTCGAGCCGCTTCGCGGCTGTTTCTACAAAGACATCTTCTCGGCATACAGCGGCTACTCCGTTAGCCGCCTGTATGCCTCGTTGATGTCTTTAGGCTCCTTTTTAGCAGGGACTTATGCAATAAACTCACGGGAGGAGAACTACACGGAAACCAAGGCCGTTGCCGCGGTAGCCGCGTGAGCCGCTGTTGCGATTCGCTACGCGGCAGCCGCCCGCATTGTTGTTCCAACTACCACCCCGTAACACGCGGGAAGAACCCGACGACGGCCCTGTGGGATTGTTGGTGTCATAACTAGGGTAACTGCTCCCGTACCAGTCCTTGCACCACTCCCATACATTACCTGACATGTCGTAAATACCGAGAGCGTTGGCACGCTTGGTGCCGCATGGATGGGTAGTTTGTCCGCTATTGCCGGTGTACCACGCCACCACATCAACCATATTGCTGCCCGCATACTGCGTGCCGTCTGCCTTCTTCCCGCCGCGAGCGGCATATTCCCATTGCGCTTCGGTAGGCAGTGTGTAAGTCTTGCCTGTCTTGTTGCTGAGCAGGCGGCAGAACTCCATCGCCTCCTCCCAGCTGACATAATACATCGGATAATCTGCACCTGCACCATAAATAGAATAACTGCTGTTGGCTTTATTCCGTTGCTGATAAATACTGGTACCTATCACTTTCTCCCATTGAGCCTGTGTGACTTCGAGCATGCCGATATAGAAGCCGTCAACCGTCACGCGGCGCACATTCTTCTCATCGTCATAACATGAACCCTGCTCGCTTGTGCAACCCATGAGGAAGTCGCCGCCTTCGACCCAAATCATTTTCATGTTTATGTCCCAAGCGGTTTCCACAAAGTCTTGGTTGACAGGTTGACGGTTGACACCGCCGCCTCGCACGGGCGGTCTTTTGACCGCACCGGATATGGCTCCTAACATTTCCTCTGCAAGTGCGGTGCATGAGGAAGGCAAGGTACTATAGTCCTCATTTTTTACATTCGCGTATTGAGTTGCAGGATTAGTCATCTGTCCTGTCTCCACATTAACCAAATAGGCTTCGATATAAAGTTGTGTCCCATACTTGGTAATTGACGAGACACATATATATTGTGCACTTGTCATTTCACCTACTTTCTTTCGTTGATTATCACTTACCATACCGGACTGTTGGAATCCCATTTCTTTCATTATAGCATCCACATCCAGCCTTGATACTACTTGATAGCCGGATTGCCACCCGAATGCTTTGCGCAACTCTCCCCGTACAATACTCACTTCAAATGGGTCACAGGCTGTTGTGCCGGAAACTGTTAAAGGCTGAAGTAATGCGATGATTACATCTTCGGCAGCGATTGTCAACGATAGGACAGAAAATAAGATAATAGTTAAAACTTTTCTCATATTCTTTGTTGTTTTAGATTATTGTTATTTTTTAGAAGTACACTTTAGTTTATAGCTCACTTCTGACATATTGTCGAATCAACAAAAAGTTTAAAGGATTTCTTTTTATGTTTAAGGGTACTTCTAAAAATTAGTTTATTCTGATTTTGAGGTTTTTCGTAGTAGATTTTTGGCTTGAGTGATGGAGCAATGCGGGCATTGTGACCGAATGAAAGTCAAAAAGATACCGAGAAAAAGCCAAAAGCAAATTAAAAGTTTAACATATTAATTTCGTTGAGTCACATCTAAAAAACGTCTAATTTTTAGAAGTACCCTAAAATATTTGCATAATTCCAAAAATAGCCGTACTTTTGCAGTCGAAATGCAATCATATTGCAATATGTTTAATATCTAAATGACTACAATAATTATGGCACAAACAGCAATGACAATACGCGTGGATAGTGAACAGAAATTACGTTTCGATGCACTATGTGAACAATTCGGCATGAGTGTTAACGCGGCTATCAACGTATTCATCAATGCGGTCGTCAGAACCCGTTCTATTCCTTTTCAAATTAATGCAGAACCGGATGAGACAAGCAGACGTGCTTTAGAGGCATTCTATTCTGCAGACCGTACAAATCGTCCCGATATGACCTTAGATGAGATTAATGAGGAGATTCGTGCGGCTCGTCGTGATCGCAAAGAACGTTTAGAGCGGGAGAAACAGTAATCTGCATAATTATGATTTACGTTGTTATTGACACAAACGTTTTTGTGTCCGCGTACATGACGCATAACTTGAATTCGGCTACTTATAAAGTGGTTGAACATTTGCTTAATGGGAAAATTCAGCTTTTGTATAACAACGAGATTATGGCTGAATATGAAGATGTTCTATCGCGTCCTTATCTTCGGATAAATCCAATCGAACGCGACACATTATTTGATTTCATCCGCAATAATGGTGTTCTAACAGATCGCACCTCGTTCTATGAATTGTTTGTAGATGAAGATGACCGTGTATTTTACGAAGTTATGCTATCCGAGGAAGATTCTTTCCTTGTCACGGGTAACCTAAAGCATTTTCCTATTAGTCCGCGTGTTGTCACTCCGGCACAAATGCTTCAGATTATTGCCGGCGAATAATTGATTCAACAATATATCAAAGATCGTTTTCTATTTGTGCAGCCGATGAAGTAGTCAGCCTCATCGGCGCAATGTGGATGTCTCAAAAGAATTATTCATTGAGAATCTCTTGGAGAGCTTCCGCAGATTGATTTTTAAAGTGGTCGTCAAACTCCTTCTTGAAGGACTGATAGTCACCATCAATCTTCAGTTCGTTGTCTTTTTGAATGCCGTCATAGATGGGTTTGAGCAGTTGGTCTGCGCCTAACTCGACAACCATATAAGTCTTGAAGATGCGCTCGCCGTTCTGCACATAGGTCACGGTCTTTCGGCAGGCAATGCGATAACCTGTTGACTGGTTCACTTCGGTCATTGTAAGGCCCTCCACACGTCGAAGTGACTCACGTTTCAAATTCTGTCGTTTAGACTTCTTGTAGTTCATCAGCAATGCCTGCATCTTGGTTGAAATCTGCGAGCCGAGTTCCTCTATTGCAGCCGAGCGTGCCATCTCGACAGACAGTTGTTGCTCGAAGTCTTCGCCTATGCCGCGTGCACGAATGAGGTCGGCAGTGCTCTCAAAGTCCATGCACGGCTCGTTGAAGTCCACTTCCTGCAAGGCGGCAGCCTCTTCGGCTTTCTTTTGTTTTGCTTTGGCTTCTGCCTCCTGCTGACGGCGCTCTGCCTCTGCCTTGGCGGCTTTCTCTTCAGCAACTTTTTGCGCATTGGCTATGCTATCCATGCGGAGTTTGTGACGCAGTTCAGCCTCCTCTTTCTGTTGGCGTTGTTGCATCTCCCACTGCTCCTTCTGAGCAGTTTTCTTGTCTTTACGGCTCTGTGCCTCTACGGGCATTGCCAGCACTGCCAGTGCCATAACGGCTACGGCGAAAATCTGTTTTGCGTTCATAATGATAATAATTTAGTTGGTTATGTTGTTTTCATCTTTCTGTTAATGGATGGGGCATATACATAAAGAGCATAAGCCTCGTTATTGTCTATCCAATTGTACGAGGCCTTCGCAATGCCCATCAGAGAAATAAACAACAATGAAACTTACGCCGGTATGATGAGCTGCCACAAGACGTGGCAAGGATATATCATACCCCGCAAGCGTCAATTGTTACTTTGGTTTGCTCTGAAAGGAAAATGTTTGCGAAGTATTTTCGTACAATTCAAACACAAAGCGCAATAAACGCTCAATAAATATGTCTGCCGGTTCAGACCTATAGTAAGAAGTCAGACTTCTATCAGACCTTAAATCCGGCTGTCACCCACCCTACCATCCGCCCGTCAGGCGAACTCGGCATAAGCAACGCTGCAAAGATAGTACTTATTTTTGAATTGGCAAAATAAAAAGCGCTGAGCAGATTAATCTCAATTATCCTTGAAATACAAAACTGTACGAATCAGACGAATTGTATGAAAGAATCTATGGTTCGGTGATGTATTGAGGGGATTTTTTCATTCATGGCGAAAGACGCGCTTGGCGTAGCGGGCTTGCATGGCGAAGAGGAGACGAGGACAGCAAATGAGGGAGACATAGAGGACAAGTCATGGCCTCGCCTCTACGAGAGAGGCGAGGGGAGAGGGAAGGGCGAGAGGTGGGGGATTCTTATCTGAAGACGAAGTACACGGCGAGAATCATCAGGCAGGCTGCAACAATGTGATTCCAGCGGACCTGCATGTGGAAGGCTATGACAGAGAACAAGACGAACACCGTGAGGGTGATGACCTCCTGTATGATTTTGAGCTGCATAAGGTTGAAGGGGCCTCCGTTGCCCTCGAAACCTATGCGGTTGGCAGGCACCTGCAGGCAGTATTCAAAAAAGGCTATCGCCCACGAGAACGCAATCACGCCTATCAACGGCAGTGCCTTGAACCACGAGAACTCCTGCATCTTCAGGTGTCCGTACCATGCCAGCGTCATAAACACATTGGAGCACAGCAGCAATAAAACAGTATATATTCCTTTCATATTCAGTAATCCGCCGGTTGACGGATTGTTTTTGGTTCTTAGTTTTTTTTTGTAATCCTCGCTTTATTCCGCAACCATAAAAGCCCACAGGGCTTTCATGGGTTTTTGGCGTGAGTGAAAGACTGAAAAACTATAAACTTATAAACTTCTTTAAACTCTCCACTTTCAACTTTCAACTATATTAGGCAGATAGTCTGCCTTTATATTCTCCATCGCTCCCCATGCAGAGTCGAGAAATTCCGGATTCAGTTTCTTCAATTCTTCCACCAGACGCTTTATATCAGCTCTGCTGCTCTCTTTCTCGAATGGGCAGAGTTTGGGCATCTGCTTGTACCTGCTCAGTTCTGCATACCGCTTTATCTCCGCCTCTCTCAGGAGGCACAAGGGGCGAATAATCTTCATGTCGAACTTCTCCATTTTCAGCATTGGAGGCATGGTGGCAAAGGCGCCCTGATAGACGAGGTTCATCAGCAGTGTCTCCACGATGTCGTCCTTGTGGTGCCCGAGCGCTATCTTGTTGCAACCGGTCTCTTTTGCAAAGTCAAACAATGCCTTTCTGCGGTACCACGAGCAAAGGAAACAGTGATTTCTCTGTTGGTTGTCATTGTCTTCGTATGAGGTTCTTTTCAGCGCGAACTCCACGCCCTGCTCTTCGCAGAACTGCCTGAGATATTCCGTGTCCGACTGATAGCCTATGTTCTCCATAATTACGTGTACCGCCACCACCGAGAACCTCGGCACGTATATCTTCTGCCGTCTGCCGAGCATCTCCACCAGTGCCAGACTGTCCTTGCCTCCGCTCAGACCTATCAGTATCTTGTCGCCGTCGGCTATCAGTCCGTAGTCGGCACACGCCTTGTGGAAGCGGGTTGTCAGCCGTTTCCGCAGTCTGTTCAGTTCTTTCTGTTCAGCAGTAAGTTCTTGCATGTTATTGTCAACACATTCAGAGATGCATCAATGCATCTCTATAATCATTTATATTTCACCCATTTCCAAATCTCTTTCCACGACGGCTTCTTGCCGTACATCAGTATGCCGACTCTGTATATCTTCGCAGCCACCCATGTGGAGCCGATGAACGAGGCAACCAGTATCGCAAGCGACAGCACTATCTCCCACCATGCCACGTCGAAAGGCAGACGCACCAGCATCACTACAGGCGAGGTGAAAGGTATCATCGAGCACCAGAAAGTGAATTGCGAGTCAGGGTGGTTGGTTGCGTATATTCCGGCGTACATGGCAAACAATATGAAGACGGTCAACGGGGCGGTGAACTGCTGGGTGTCGGTCTCGTTGTCCACTGCCGAACCACAGGCGGCAAACAGCGAGGAGTAGAGCAGATAGCCGCCTATGAAATACAGCACGAACAGAATGAGCATCTTCTTGAAGTCGTATCCCAGTACTGCCGTCAGTATCTCGGTATCCATGCCGTTCTGTTGCAATGATTCAGCAGCCTGCATCATGTCTGTCGGATTGATGTTCAGCCCGTAGTGCGAACCCAAGGCAACTGCTATTATCGACCCGGATATCAGCAGCATCACTACCCAGATGAAAAACTGTGTCAGTCCTACCAGTGCCACTCCTATTATCTTTCCCGTCATAAGGTCGAAGGGGCGGGTGGATGCCACCATCACTTCCATTATCCTGTTCGACTTCTCCTGCACTACTCCCTGCATTACCATCGAACCGTACATCAGTATGAACATGTATATCAAAATAGCCGATAGCATACCCATAATCTCTGCCAGTTCGGCTGAAGTCACCTGCTCCTTGCCTGACTCGTCAAACTTCACCGTCCTCACGCTGATGTCCGCCTTCACACTCTTCATTATCTCCTTCAGCTCCGGTATGCCCGATGCGTCTATCTTCTGTTGTTCCGCCCTTTGGTTGAGTGTGCGCCTCAGGTGGTTCACTGTTTCTGCCGATGCCTGTTTGTCAGAGTAGAACGTCACTGCCGTGCTGTCTGCCGTCAGGTCGCCGGATATATAGAGAAAACCTGTCACCTCGCTGTGGTTCTTCCTTTCCGACTCTATGTTTCCGCCTGAATATATGTATGTATAAACCTCATCGTTAACGAACAGGTCGCCATACATGCCCGATTTGTCTATCACTACTATCTGTTTCTCTTCCGTGTCACTTCTGGTCATCAGCCATGCCGGCAGTGCCATCGTTGCAATCATCAGCAGAGGGGTAAGCAAGGTGATGATGATGAAACTCTTCTTGCTGACTCTCGTCCAGTACTCGTGTCCTATTATCAGTCCTATATTACTCATAATTCATATCAATTATATATCAACTATAACTATCAACTGTAAACTTACCAACTTCTCTCAACTCTCAAATCTCAACTCTCAACTTTCAACTGACCACTCTCAACTGACCGTCTTGATGAATATCTCGTTCATCGACGGCAGTTTCTCCTTGAATTCTGTCACTTCGCCTTCCTTTGATATGCGCGCCAGAAACTCATTGTTCGTTTCTCCGTCTGCTTTCTTCAGCACCTCCGTCTTTTTGCCTTCGGCAGTGAGTAGTGTCACTTCAAACAGATTCTCTTTCTCTCTGTTCTTTATTTCTTCCACATTGCCTTGCAGCACTATCCTGCCTTGGTTGATGAGTGAAATCTCCTTGCATAGTGTCTCCACCGACTCCATATCGTGGGTGGAGAGTATCACCGTTGTGCCTTCTCTGTTCAGTCTTTTTATCTCTTCCTCTATCTGCAGGGCGTTCACCGGGTCGAAGCCCGAGAAAGGTTCGTCAAGCACCAGCAGTTGCGGACGGTGAATGACGGTGGTGATGAACTGCACCTTCTGCGCCATACCCTTCGACAACTCCTCTATCTTTTTCATCTTCCACGTCTCTATCTCGAACCTTTTCAGCCACCATTCAGTCTCTTCTCTTGCTTCCTGCTGGCTCATGCCCCTCAGACGGGCGAAATATTGTATCTGTTCGCCCACCCGCATCTTCTTGTACAGTCCTCTCTCTTCTGGCAGATAGCCTATTCGCCGTGCCATGTCCAGACTCACTTGTTTGCCGTCGAGCAACGCCTCGCCTGAGTCAGGCATCGTGATACCTGTTATGATGCGTATCAATGTGGTCTTGCCTGCACCGTTCGGACCCAGCAGACCGTATATTGTGCCGTCTGCTATCGTCATTGACACCTTGTCCAATGCCCGTTTCTCTCCGAACGACTTGCTTACTTCTCTTATTTCAAGCATGTTTGTATTATGTTAAAGGGTACTTCTAAAAATTATCTTTGATTGGATTTGTGCGCCCCATAAGTCATTCCTTTAGATGCTTCATTCTGCAAAATTACTACATTTAATCTATCTGTACAACAAAAAAAGCCGATAACTTGTTGTTACCGGCTTTCTTTGTGCGCAGGATGAGACTCGAACTCACACGGCCTTGCGACCACTACCCCCTCAAAGTAGCGTGTATACCAATTTCACCACCTGCGCTTCGTCGTAAGACGCTCGGACTCTGACTGAACTCGCTATCGCTCGTTCATTGTTGTCCTCGCGCTTACTCCTCTCAAAATCACAAACATTCCGCTTTCGCTTCATTGGTTTCTGATTTTGTTATGTATTCTGTCAATTATCGTTGTGCCCAGAACAGGACTCGAACCTGCACGCCTCGCGACATACGCACCTGAAACGTACGCGTCTACCAATTCCGCCACCTGGGCCTCCTTACAGATGAGTCTGCTCGGTTTAGAGAATTAAAGCAGAACAACGTTCTGCTTCAACCACTCTTGAGCGGCAAACGAGACTCGAACTCGCGACCCCGACCTTGGCAAGGTCGTGCTCTACCAACTGAGCTATTGCCGCATTATGTGTAGGAACACTCGCTCTCCTTTTCTCGAAAGCGGGTGCAAAGGTACGGCAACTTTTTTAATTGTGCAAATATTTTCTCAATATTTTTTCAAAAAAATCTTTCTTCCTCTTCATTCGGAGTATTCCGTTTCCTGCGCTTTTTGAGCATATCGTAAATCATATCAGTCTCTTATGTGAGAACAATAGCGTAACTTATCCCGTTGTCAATACCTGTCTTCACTCCGCCGATTTCTTTCCCGTCTCGTGTCAGTCGGTCAAGATAGGCCGTCTCACCCTTGACAAACACGCTGCAATAGAACCTGTCACCCCGCTGCAGGGTGTGTGAGTTCTCCGCACTCACCACCTCCCACTCGCTGCCGCCAAGATACTTCAGTCTGCACACTCTGTCCGGCTGCCATGCTATCTCTGCTTCCTGACCTGCCCGCATCGTCTCTGCACTCAGACTCCCTTGCGGGTGTGTCGTGGCAGACGGCTTGTGCTGAAGACAGTTAAACCGCATGATGGCGATACCGGACGCAACCTCCGTCTTCTGGAGCGAGAGTATGACCTTCTCCGCCGTCTCGACTCACCTTTCATCGTCTCTGTCTGGCAACTCGCCGATGTGCCGTCACTCGGAAGGTGCATTCTCATGGAATATGCCGACGGGCGCACTCTTGACGAGTTCATTAGGGAGAAGCCTTCTGAGAAACAGCGTCGGCAGGTGCTGGACGAACTGTTGCAGGCGGTTGACTATCTTCATAAAAAGCAGATTGTACATGCAGACCTCAAGCCGCAGAACATTCTTGTCACTCACAACGGCAATCACCTCAAATTGCTTGACCTCGGTCTCTCTGATGATGACACTTGGCGGCTGCGTCGTATCGGCAGTACCCGGGCTTTTGCGGCACCTGAGCAACTGCAGGAGGACGGACACACTGATGCCCGTACCGACATCTATGCTCTCGGACTCCTCATCCGTCTTCTCTTCCCGCATCGTCATCCTCTTGTCACTCGCCGTTGCCTGCACACGTCGCCCGACAAACGCTACTCCTCTGTCGCTGAACTGCGTGCGGACCTTATGTCACATCGTGTCCTGTGGCTTGTTGTGCTGTGCCTTCTGATGTTTTTGCTGATATTTCTTGCAGGAAGACGACTCTTTCACTCCGCTTCTGTCTCACCTGCTGTTCCTCCTGAAGTCTCACAACCTTCCGACTCTGCCGTCGCACACGGCGGTTCCGGCAAGTCTTATCTGCTCGGCTCGCCTTATTCCTCATCTCCTGAGTCCGGCAAGTTGGGCTTCGACGGTTATGTCTCCTCCGTAAGCAGCTACTATGCTGACAGCATTAGAAAGGCGAGAGAGAAAGAGACGGCTGCAAAAGCCTCTGAACCCGTTGTCCTTCCTGAACTGACTCTCGGCTATCTTGATGCACGCTATCGTGCCTTCTACGATATGTATGCTGACAGTGTGCGCAGTCTCTCCTCACCCACGCGTGAGACCGCAAGCCGCTACTATGGTGCTTTCTCTGACTTTATTTCTGATAACTTGAGGAAACTGAGGGAAGAGTACACCGCTTCTTATTACCATATTTCCGATGACGAAATTAGGCGTAGCTCTCTCAGCAGGATGGAAGATCTTCTTGGCTCCTACCGTCACGAACCGGCGAACCACCTGACCGACAGCTTCCGCACCAACATCATTGACCCTCTCCCGTGGCTGGCAGATGGCATCTACGAGGCTGTTTTTAATGAGTGGACTGACAGCCTTCATCGCATCACACTGCCATATGCCGATTTCGCCGAAGCCTGTTTCAATGCATTTCATCATGACATGCAGGCGGAATGTCGCAACTTGCAGCGTCAGTATCCTGTATATTCGTGGTGGACCGAGCGGCATGCACAGGAGCGGGAGTCAGAACTTCGTAACAGACTTTCCGAGACACTCCTCGTTGGCGCTGAGCCGTACTATCGCTTGCCGCATCTGTGCGAGGCATACAACGACCGTCTCATCACCAAAACCGAGTACATCGACTTCATGTCCCGTCTCGGCTACAGCATCGACACCGAAAACTTCCCCGACACCATCCCCTGCTATTGACCTTGCCGGTCTCCTTTTCTAATAATGTTCTATATTATATTCAGAGTGGGGCGCAACTCAGTATGGAAAACCTTACGTGACGAAATCTTTGTTACAACTTTTTTGTGACGAAATCTTTGTCATAGTTTTTTCGCTACAAAGATAAAGATTCTGTAAAATCTTTATATGCGCAAATCTGCACGTCGAAATCTGTAGAATAGGAGGATGTAACGCCAATTCTGTCAGATTTGTAAAAACGCGTCAAATCTGCGTGAGACAGAACTTCCTCTTCCCCCTTCCCAACCTGAAACCTGAAACTTGAAACCTGAAACAGGGCTTTGCCCCTGAAACCCTGAAACCTGAAACTTCGTGTCCCCCAATAAGCCATAATAAGCATTTTCCGGTTTTCTCTCCTCTCCTTATCTTTGCACCCGCAAAAGCAGCATGTGCCCGGCGGGTATGAAATATTCGCGTTTGTCTTGCACAATCCGAATAATTGTTATATCTTTGCAGCAGGTTATCAGCGGATAACTCGTGCTGCCCCTTTCGGGGGAGCCGGATACATAATATTACTGACGAGTCAATCGCGTGTACATAAGTCTGGCAGCTTAATGAACCGAAGAATTCGATTGGCAAGCGTTGGTACATACTTTCGTATGTGCTGCTTTTGCTTTAGACATTCTTGGGTTATGCCAGACACCCGTACACGCTAAAGCGGAAGCAGTCTTTTTTATGTGCTCTTTGACATATTGGATTACCGAAAAAAACTATAGAAATAAAGTGCGCTCACCCGAATATTTGCCGTTCTGAAAAGTGCGCTCACCCGAAATTATACCATCCTAAAAAGTGCGCTCACTCGAAAAATGAGCCGTAAATACTTGTGTATATGAAAAAAACATAGTACCTTTGCAGCGTTTTATTTTTGATAACTACTGATAATGTCTATGGAACGTATATTCAAACGGAAAAATTACGATAAACTTCTTAATTGGAAAGAGACTCGCAAGGGTTCCACAGCGTTGCTGATAGAGGGCGCCCGCCGTGTGGGTAAGTCCACGCTTGTAAGGCAATTCGCAGAAAACGAATACAAGTCGTATATCCTTATTGACTTCAATAATACAACTATGGAAGTCAGACGGTTGTTTGACGATTTGACGGACTTGGATATGTTCTTTCTGTTGCTCCAGCAGCAGACGAAAGTCAAACTATATGAACGCGAATCGGTGATAGTGTTTGACGAGGTTCAGAAATTCCCCGTTGCGCGACAAGCCATTAAGTATCTTGTGGCTGACGGGCGTTATGATTATATCGAGACAGGCTCTCTTATCAGTATCAAAAAGAACACCAAGGACATCACTATCCCGAGTGAGGAGACACGACTTCCCATGTATCCGATGGATTATGACGAGTTTCGCTGGGCATTGGGCGATGAGGTGACAACCGAATTGCTTCCGCAGTTCTTCACTAAAGGCATGGCACTTGGTGCCGCTCATCGCAAGACGTTACGCGACTTCAGGTTGTATATGCTCGTCGGCGGAATGCCGCAAGCCGTAAATGCCTATTTGAAAACCAACAATCTGAGTGAGGTGGATCAGGTCAAACGCGACATAATAAAGTTGTATCTTGACGATTTCCGCAAGATAGATGCGACAGGAAGGATAGAACGGTTATTTATGGACATACCTGCTCAATTGAGCAATAATATATCCCGTTATGTGCCGTATCAGGCTGTCGGAGAGGTGAAAGAAAACAAAATGATGGAACTGCTCAACGACCTTGAGGACAGCAAAACGGTGCTGATGTGCTACCGTTGCAATGACCCCAATGTGGGTATGTCGCTCACTCAGGATCGCTCGCGCTATAAGATGTATGTAGCAGACACAGGTTTGTTTGTCACCCTTGCATTTTGGGACAAGGATGTGACGGAGAATGTTATTTATACCAAATTGCTTGGCGACAAACTCCAGACCAACTTGGGATATATCTACGAGAATATGGTGGCGCAGATGATTGTAGCGACGGGACAGAAGTTGTTCTATTACACTTTCCCTACAGCTGACGGCAAACGGTTGTATGAGGTGGATTTCCTGTTGTCGCACGGGAGCAAACTTTGGCCGATAGAAGTCAAGTCTTCCGGCTATGTCACGCATCTCTCGCTTGATGAGTTTTGCAAGAAGTTTTCATCAAGAGTTGAAAGCAGGTTCTTGATAACGACCAAAGACTATTCCCGCAGTGAAGAAACCACCATACTTCCCATATATATGACACCATTGTTAAGATAACAAAATCATACATCAATTAACGAAATGTTTCAATAAAGCGGTAATCCGATATATGCGGGTTACCGCTTTTTATGTTGTACAGAATGGGTAGGTCGGAAGATATATGTGCAATGCAAACCGGCATATCCCGCCCCACCGATTACGGCAGCAAAACGGCAACGACCCGAGAGACCAATATGAGAGAAATATGTTATAAGAGAAATAAGAATAAGAGAAATAAATATGTCAATCATAAAAGAAATATATCAATAGAAGAGACCTAAAAGATAGCTGTCTGTTCCGTGTGATTGGCGGGTGATTACCGTGTCGTTACCGCCTGATTTCTGCGTCCGTAAACAAAGACAACCATAAGCCCGCAATAACCAACCAAAACCAATAACACCTTATGTAAATATACATAACTACACCTTTACTTCATAGGAATACAAAGGTAATATGAATTGAGAACTTAACCCTTATCCTGACCCGCTACCCGCAAACCTAACCAGCATGACTTGCCTTTAATAGCAATATATAATAATGTGCAACAGAACTAAAAGTATATAACAGTATATAACGGAGTAACTCGAAAAGCCGTAAAGTGAGTAGAGCAAATATTAAAACTAATAATTATGGCACTTATTAAATGTAAAGAATGCGGAGCGCAAATCTCAGACGCGTCCGCCACTTGTCCTAAATGCGGGGCACCTATAATCAAGGATATTATATGTCCTGATTGTGGTTCGGCAATTCCCAGCAATTCAACTGTTTGCCCCAACTGTGGAGCACCAATAAAATCAGCAGTTACTAATACAACACTGATTACTAATAACTCTTTGGCAACAAATATTGCTCCTTCTCTTGAATCAAGCAACAATTTTGCAGCAGAACTTACTGGAAATGCAATTGCAACACTATCTCTTTGGATAGGTATCATAGTGGGTGGGATCTTTGTCCTAATAGGGATTTATTTTCTTATTTCCGACACGTTTGGACGTGAGACTATAGCTGCTGTGCTATTCTCATTCGGATTTCTCATATTTATCTTATGTCTCATCGCGTACACTGCTATACGGCTTGTTGTAAATGTTTCTTATCGTTTAACAAGATTAGATAACAAGATGAATCCAACTAACTAAATATCAATGGAAATGGCATCTTGCCCTCATTGCGGGAATCGACTATATACTGAGGAATCTGTTTGTCCGTACTGTGGCTTCTCTCTTGAAAGGTATAATAGTCATAAGAAAAATCAGAATAGAATAATTCTGTTTTTAGTAATAATCCCAATATTAGTGATATTGTTATGTTGGTTGGCATTTATAATATCTGTAATAACTATAGGTTTAAACTAAAAGTCATTAGTGTCCACTAAAAATCAAAATATTGTTCTTTGACTTATTGAAAATTAGTTTATTACAGCGATAATTTGTGCGAACGGATTTGAATTTGTAAATTTGTAGATAAAAATATATCTACCTATGAATCAGATCAAATACATCTTCTCACAAGTTGTTGAGTTCCTAAATCGCAGCAAATTCAACCGCATCGTAGCTAAGTAC
>JAFVBR010000027.1 GCA_017479885.1 Paludibacteraceae bacterium
CGGACCGACACTGACATGGCACCGCACGGCAGACGGCACAGAGATACGCTCGTCTGTCAGACAGATGGTGCAGGTATATACCCTGCAGGGCATACAGGTAGCTGAACGCATGATGAATGCCGGAGAGCCGATGCTGCTGCCAAAAGGCATGTATATCATTCGAGGCGAACAGGAGACAGGCAAGGCCTTCTAAAGAAACGCAGATAAGCAATACAGCCGCACAAGACAGCGGTATGCGGCTGTAGCAGATAGCAGTAGCAGATATGAAGGTGTGTCACCTTGTGTGTACATTTTCATATCTGTGTTTTGTTCAAAACATTTATTAAGCCGCCTGTCGGTGACATTAAAACAATCCGAAGGACTGCACAGGCATGATAAACAAGGGTTGATAATAAATATTGTATGCCTAAAATTAAAAAATGCAATTATATTTTGTTATTTGACAAAAAAGTTGTAATTTTGCGCCGAAATATGTAAATAGCATTGACAGGTGCTTGTGTTTGTATTACCTATTGTGTGCTAATAATTTGAAAATGATATATATACGTTAAGTGTATAAGCGACTTCTGACATATCATCTGGTGTGTCTCCTACTTGTGTGGGGTGGGATAGAGTATGCCTTTGCCGGTATTCTCGAACTGTCTCCGTTGCGTCAGGTGGCATCAATAGAACAAGTGGCTGACACTGCTTGTCCGCAGTCGTTCCGTCTGTTGTTCTGTACCGGATTAATCAGCAGTGCCAACTGCCAGCTGTGTAAGTCGTGTATGGGTGACACTATGCCTGACTATTATTGTGATTGCGTGGAAGGCATACCTTTCCGTTTCGGACTTGACACGGTGATTGCCGACACTGTGTGGTACACTGCCAAAGTGTCTGATATACTGAACAATGGAATGGTGGCTTACTGGTTCTCCAATTCTGCTGTGTCGATTGATTTGTTTGTCTCGTGCAATCTTAAACGTCCTAACAAACAGATAGAATTGTACAATAACAGTTCGCGTATCATGAGTCCGGATAATGTGAAAGAAATGCTTGGCAATGTGGGCGAGATAGGCGGAATATTCGGCAGCAAACCTGTATATATACGAGTGGCTCCTCGTTCTGAGGGTAGGGTGTTGATTTATAAATACGGCGACAGTTTTGCATCGGAATGCGGCGACGGCATTTTCCCTGTTTATTACGGAATACAGTATGCTTTAGGGCACGAGAAAGTGGTATATCGCATGCCGCGGACGAAAGTGCGCAACCTGCAGTTTATCAATTGGATTCAGTCGGACAACGAGCCGGTAAATCTTGACATAGTAAGAGGTGACTGTCTCACTGGTGACACAGTTGCGAGCGTGGTTCTTACCGATTCGGTGTATCCGTATATTGCTGACAAAGCTTTGCTTGAAGATGTCTATAATAAGAAAGATTCTCTCTATTTCCATTTTTCAGGCAGTTCGTTCGGCAAAATTATTTTCCGAAATACCGCCAAGTATCCCGCTTCGTATCAGACGGAGACAGACACTGTTTTGTGCCAGGGGGCAAGGTTTGACAATGGTGCCATAGTCAACAGCGATACAGTATTTCGCGATACGATGTGGATTAAGCTTGATACACTGGCACTTAGAACTACCAATGTCACTATGGCAAGTCCTGAACCCGTAATGGATACGATGCTGCTGAAAACCAGGCAGCTCTATTTCTTCTATCACGGTCAGTTTGTGTCCGCCTTTGGTGATTATGACGTAACAGAGCATATAGAAGGCGGGTGTGATGCGCGTTATCTGCTTCATGTTGAGCACGATTGGGAGGTTATTGTCAATAATATGACCATCACCGAGTGCAGCGGCAAAAATATTTCGTTGAACGGCAAGACATATACCTCCAACACGACCTTGAAGGACACTGTTGACAACTATTCAGCTGACACCCGCACTATCACCACCTATACGCTTGTCTTTACTTCTCCGGCACTTGAGTACGACACTATACATATAAACAGGCAGCAACTGCCGTTCAAATACGAAGGCAAGTACGTATATAGTTTCGGAGATACCGTGATGACCATCACCAAGCGCAATACCTGTACGCGCAAAATAAGGCTGACAGTTGCAGAAACCAAGTTGCCGATGCAGTATAAGGATGTAGAGACGGATACCACTGTTTGTGCAGGCATGGGACTTGACTTCATGATATCCGATATTCGTGCAACTGTTTCTGGAGTGTACAAAGACAGCATATTGATAGCTGAAGACACAATGCTTTGTGTAGTTTATCATCTGTCAGTGGCTCCTGCAGATACGCTGAATGATACGCTGTATGTGATGCAACGCGAACTGCCTCTGCAGTATGCCGACACGATGATAACAGAATACGGCGACTACGGAGTATATGTATCGGGTGAAGACACATGCGACATCTATGTGCGCCTTGCTGTAATGCCCGAAACTGAGTATATCATATATCAACCGGTTGACACCGTTCTCTGTCATGGCAGCATTTTCAGTATAGACGACAGGCTATTTACGGAAGACACACTGCTTGTTGACACTTTGCATCTTGACAAGTATGTAGAAGGGGTGCGCACTTTCAATGTCACTTTCCTGCCACCAGAACCCGAGCAGATAACGCTTACGGGTAAAGAAAGCGAGATGCCTCTTTCTGTTTATGACACCTTATTATATTACGGCACTCATAAATTGTTGTTGCCCGGCAGCGGCGGTTGCGACAGGCTGCTGCTTGTAGATGTGACACCTGAAGATGAGTTCCTGATGTCATACCGTGACACTTCGGTATGCTTTGGCAAGACAATTGCGATTAACGGTGTCGCATACATGAGAGATACAGTGGTGGTGGATACAGCGCAGATGTCGGAGCATACATGGCAATGCACCACGTGGCGGCTTTCGTTCGCCATACCCGAGATTCAGTACGACACTCTGACTGTATCTGCCGACGGCTTGCCTGTCACTTATGCCGATACCGTTATTTCCGCTTACGGTACATATCAGGTGGTTCTTGCAGCCGATGGTGAGTGCGACATGCTGGTTGAACTGACAGTTGTGCAGTCAACAGGCATCAATCATGTTCGCAGTGAGCTTGGTATTGTGCCTACCATGGCAAAAACCGGTGAACTTGTAAGAATGACGCTGCCTGATGAGGGACTGCTGGAGGTTTATGATGTGCTCGGCAGAGAAGTAATGACAGAGCATTTGCCGGCAGGAGTGATGCCTCTCAGAATTAATGCCGCAGGAAACTATATTGTGCAACTTAAGACTCGTGATTCCATATTGACACGACGAATAATAATAACAAACTAATAATAAACTCATTTAATTCATTAACAACAAACAACATGAAAAAGTTCTTAATTTTAATGACAATGTTTGCCGCCTCATGGGGGTTCATGGCGCAAGGAGCCAATCCTTCCGCCAGTGAACTTGAGAGGATTGCCGTCAATTTTGATTGGGACAACGGCAATCACCAGTATGCGGCAGACGGTACCAAATGGTACAAAGTTGACTTGACCAAGGTTGAGTCTGACGAGAACCTGCTGTTGTATCTGAACAACATGGCTGATGTTGATGCCAACGTGTCTGTTCGCGTGGCATTGGTGTTCGGCACTTCTGTGCAGATTCAGGACGATGCATCAGCAACCAGAACTATTGCTCCTTCACGCAATTATGCGAAAGAGATTTCACATGGTCTGTTTGGCAAAGTATCTACCGTTTATGTAGAACTTACCACCGACCAGCATGTTCTCTTTGCGGCTGAGGCGGTAGAACCGGGTGAGAAAGACTTGAACTGCTTGAACGCTCCCGAGTTCATTCGTCAGGGAACAAACATTGGAGCCAATCAGAAGACCTGGTACAAGGTTGACCTGAATGACGTTATTCAAGACGAAACCAAGTCGCTGAAAATCACAGTCAAGAATCTCGGCAACAGCACTGCAACCGTAAAAGGCGGTCTGAGTATGGACTGCCCGAGTTCGGGTACAACCGACAAAACCATCACTGTGGCAGCAGGTGAAGAACGTAAGACAACTCTCAAGCGTTCATACCTCAACCTCGTAGGCGATGACGGACTGGTATATGTGCTTGTCGAGTCTGACCAGAGACTGCTTGTAACTGCCGAACTGGTGGATGCTCCTGTTCCTGCCCAAACATACACAGTGGAGAATCCTATTGATGTTGACTTGGATGTGCTTTACACTCTTGCTGCCAACCAGCCCCAGTGGTACAAACTTGATATGTCGAAGGTTGACATCAAGCGTCAGTTGCCCGAAGTGACTGTTGAGAACAAAAGCAATGCTACAGCCAAGATAGAGGGTGTGCTCGTGTATGCCAACGACGGCGACGCGCTTACAGATATGGAGGCAGTGGATGCACGTTCGTTCTCTGTTGCTGCCGGTCGCGCATGGGTAAAAGAGATTCAGCGCAACATGGTAGAAGCTGCAGCTGACAAGTATCAGTATGCTTACATCCGCGTCACCACAACCTCTGCCATCGAGTTTATCGCCCGCATGAAATCGCGTGCTGCTGGTACACAGTGCCTGAAAGCTGTCAATTTCGACTGGATAAACGGAAATGTTCAGAAAAGTGAAACCACAGTGTGGTATGCTATTGATTTGACCAATGCCAAGTCAGATGCCAACAAGAATACCGATATCAAGGTGAAGGTAGAGAACCTGAGCCGCACCGAAGCCAAACTCGCAGCTCAGATTGCCACCACTTGTCCTTGCGATATCACTCAGGATATGAGCCGCACCGTTCCTGCCAACGACTCGCTTGTTAAAGTGCTGAAGCACTCAATGTACGGTGTGATGTCAAACGACACCGTATGGGTGGGTCTGACTTCAAGCCAGAATGTACACATCTATGCCGAACTGGTTCCCTCACCAGAGGTTGACACCATCTGGGCTTGCCATGACTCCATAGAGTTCGACTGGGAGAACGGTCATCGCCAGACTGTTGATACAGTATGGTATGCAGTGCCTATATATAAGATTCTCTCCGAAGCCCAGCGTAACAATCAGGTTCCCGAAATCACCGTTACCAATGTGGGCAACGCAACAGCAACCGTTAAGGCTGAGATTTCGTTTGAATGTCCTGTCACAACTGAGATGCAGAGCCGTACTATCAAGATTGCCGCCGGTGACAAGTACGTGAAATCACCTACTATGGATATTATCAACAGCATTGATACTGCTTATGAATATATCTATATCCGTGTTATTACCAACGAGGAAATAACCATTCAGGCTAAATTCAAGTTTGAAGAAGAAGGTAAGACATGCTCTACTGCCGAAGAGTTCAATTGGACACTTGGTGCCGACTATGTGGCTGCCGAGCCTTACTGGTATGCAGTAGATATAAAGAATGCACGCGACAACGAGCAGGATATTTATATCAGACTCACCAACAACAACAGCACTCCTGTAACAGTTAAGGCTGAAGCTACTGTGGAATGTCCTATTGTAAACGGAACAACTTCCTATTCATACACCATTGCTGCCAACTCGAATAAAGAGAGACGCATCACATACGCAACTCTTGCCGCTCTGGCTTCGGATGTAGTATATGTCCGTGTTACAGCAGAGAAGAATGTGCATATTGACGCCTATACCAAAGACGACCCCACACCTGAAACCAATATCTGCGAGGGTGCAGATGCTGTGGAGTTCACTGATTTCGACTGGGAGAACGGTCACGTTCAAGGTCCGGAAACCAAATGGTATCGCGTAGCTCTTGATACATTGCGCGGCGACATGGTGCCGACACTCGTTGTTGAAAACCTCGGAGAAGGCAAGACTACCGTTCGCGGCGAAGGTGCCTTCAAATGCGAAGTTAAACTTGAGTCAATGATGGGCAAGACCATCGAACTCAACGGTAAAGGTGACAAGTATGAGAAAACTGCCGACAAGGCAATGATGGCTATCATTGATTCCACCATGACATACGCTTATATCCGCGTTGAGTCGTCCGACTCTATCCGTTTCAACGGAGGGTTGGTTAACCCTAACACAGGTGACGAGTGCTATCATGCAATTGATTTCGATTGGGAGAACGGCAACCTGCATACTGCCGGCGACACTCTCTGGTACAAGGTTGACCTCACATACGTGACCGGCAAGCAAGGCAAGGCTGCAGTGCTCGGACTGAAGAACAACGATGGATTCAGAGGGCTTGTACATGCTGACCTGTTCTTCACTTGCGAAGACACAGCTGCTTTCGAAAGTTACTCATATAACCTGGCAGGAGATGTACGCAAGGAAATCAAACTCGGACGCGAGCTCTTTACCAGTCTCGCTGTTGACGAAATTCTTATCCGCCTCTACGCTGACCAGGCAGACAGTCTGTATGCGCGACTCTATGACGAAGAGCAGCAGCCTGAGCCTATCGCTGGCTGCGACAGTGCTATCGAGGCTCAGCTCAACCTCATCATCGAACAAAAAGCAGGAGTCAACCAGTGGTACTATGTTGATATTGCCAACATAAAAGCTGTTGACTCTAACGGCGAGACCTATACCAAGGGCGATGCCCTGCTCGAAATATGGAACAGCGGAGAGCAGAACACTATGACCGCTGCTCTTGCATGGGAGTGTGAGCCTACAGAGAAAATGCTTGACAAAACAAGAACATTCTCTGCCAACGAAGAGTTCCAGCATACCTTCGCCCGCTCGCTTATCGACAACGTCAACAAGGACAAGGCTTGGATTTATGTTACCACAGAGAAGGATATGAAGTTCCGCGTAACTATAGAGGATCTTCGCGGTTATGATTGCAAATATGCCATTGACTACGACTGGGAAAAAGGTAACACTCATCCCGCAGGTGACAGCCTCTGGTACAAGATTTCTTTGGATACTCTGAATACTGAATTTGCTAAAAACAAAGATCTTAAGATCTCAGTTTACAACCGCTCTGATGTTGACGCTACAGCTACTGCTGTTGTTGCGTCAAGTTGCGCAGAGAGCGATACTCTGGGTACTGCCACACGCATTTTGCTTCCTCTTGATTCACTTAGCAAGGAAATAAGCCATGTAGTAATTGATAGTGTCTTCCAAGGTGAACCTCTCTATGTTTACCTGATTGCAACTGAGAATGTTTATCTGCATGCTGAGTTGATAGGCGAAATGGAGAAATACATCGTAACAGATACCATACGCGATACAATTTGCGAGGGCGATACTTACACCTACTACGGAAAGGACAGCGTTGAACTGACAAAGGTTGTGCAAGAGTACCTTACATGGACTGATACCATTTCCTACATTTACGATAACGTACGTGATGCTGATTCTATCAGACACTATGAGATACACATGCGTACTATGCCCGAGCCGCTTTCTGTTACCAAACTGCCTCTGACATTGTATGCCGGCAGGGCTGCTGACTTCACACAAGCCAGCGACTCCCTTGCAAACTACTTTGCACTCAATAGTGCTGACACTGTGGCAAAAGTGGATATGTCAACACTCAAGTGGTACTATTTCGACCTCGATATCCCCGATACAGTGCCTGTAAATGCCGACAAACTCAGTTTTGATGAGGAGCAGAAACTTGTTCTCTATGTTGTAGAATCAGAGTGCGGAACAATTATTTCCAACAAACTCGGTGAGTCTGTTTTGCTTGACACTACATATATCCGTCGTGACACGGTTGGGCAGAAGGTTTGCCAAGGTGAGACAGTAACCATCGGAGGAACAGACTTCGTTATCAACGCTGACACTACGGTTGTTGATACTAACCTCGTGGTTAACTGCATTGCCGATCTACAGCAAGATGTCGATTCTATCATTAGTTATCAGTTCTTCGTTTGGAAACAACCTGAACTGCTCACTCAATTCGACCAACCCGATATGCCTGTCGCACAAGTAGGCAAGGCTATTGACGTGGAGAAAGCTACTGCCGCCGTTATGGATGACATTGCTGACCAACAGCAGGCTGACACTATGATTGTGGCTGTGAAAGACTCTGTTGAGTGGCAAGTGAAAAACGGTGCTGACTATGTTGCACTTACTGATGCGCACCTCACAACAGCTGATGATGTGACACTGCGCTATGGTATCCGCACTGATGTCTGCGACACTGTTTATTACAGTGACGACATCACTGTTACCGTTGCGCCGAAAGATTCGTTCATGCTGACCATTCAGGATACTGTATGCTACAACGACATATATGTATCACATGAGAATCAGGAAGGCAAAGCAATCACCGACTCCACAACATGGGTAGAGCGATTCAGCTATGCACTGTCCGAAGAGCAGGATATTGACAGTGTTTACACCTACAAAATCTATGTTTACAAAGACTATGACGCAGAGACTCTGACAGCAGTGGAGACTCAGGTAGGCAAGATTCTGTCAACTGCTGACGCAGAAGCAGAACTCAAGCAGAAACTTGATGCACAGAATCAGGCAGACGCTCTGAAGGTAACATATTCTGAAATAACATGGGCTGTCAAGACCGGTAACTACACTCTCGGTGAGCGTGTTACATCAGAAGAGGCAATTACTTTGGAGTACACCGTACAAACCAACGAATGTTCAGCATCGGTTCTTACTGGTGAAGTAACAGTCAATATTGCAGCCGTTGATTCAGTAGTAGCTGATGTGGTTGTTGACACAATATGCTCCGGTGAAACATTCGCCAGTCGCCTGACTGAGCAGACAATCACTGCCAACAGCAAGTGGAGTGAGCGTGTAGCTCTGGCTGACAAGACTGATGATGCTCAGTGGAAAGACTCGGTTTACATGTATGAAGTATATGTATATGAGACTCCGACCAAGAAGGAGATAGATCGGAACGTACCAACCGCATCTTGCGGTAAGCCGGTTAACGTTGCTGATGCTACAGGTGAACTTGAGATTCTGTTTACTCCTGCCGCGCTCGAAGCTCCTGTTGACAGCATCTACTGGGAGATTGACCTCGGCAATGGTTGGGCAGAACTGACTGACGAAGCTCTGGATACACGTGTAGAGTCCCTCAAACTGCGCTACAATGCACGCACCGTCTGCGGTGACGTTATCACTGGTGATGCGATAGATGTTACAGTCGCTGACGACTGCATCGAAGAAATAGCCGAGATAGTTGATACCGTATGTGTCAATACGGAATACACCACCCGTCTTGAAACAATCACCATTGCTGCTGATACTGAAATCTCTGACACCGTGATGGTTGTTGACCCGGATGGAGGCAAGTATGACTCTATCTACAACTATACAATCTATGTTTACAAAGAGCTTGAACTTCCCGCTGAGGATGAGATAGATGGTATTCCACAGGCTGTCTGCGGCGAGGAAGTGCGTATCGACCAGACTATAGAGGAACTTGAAGCACTCTTCACTGCCGACCCGCTTGCAGAACCCGTTGATACAATACAATGGGAAATTGACCTCGGCAACGGATATGAGGCTCTGACCGACCAAGTGATAGGCGCAAGCCTGAAGACTGTCGGTCTGCGCTACACCGTGGTTGGCTTGTGCAACACCAAGCAAGGCGAGTTCACTATCATGGTCGAGAAACCCAACTCTGTTAACAACCCTGACAAGTATGAAGAACAGCAGGCTGTTGAGAAATATGAGGGCTGGCTCTTGATGATCAACTACAACAAGTTGAATGAAAAAGCACAGGAACTCGGTATGACACTCACAGAAGAGTCTGTTGTCTGGTACAAGGTTAACGGTGAACCTGACATCACTACTCTTGACCCGCTCGATGCTGCTGACGACTCTGTAGGTGTAGGCTACTATTACACCAAGAAGGAGATTCTGCCTGCGGGCGATGAATACTATGCACTCATTAAGATTCCTGTCACTCAGGAAGAAGAGTGCGGCGGCTCAATGTACACCAACTTCATTACTATCAAGAAGGGTGTTACTCCGCTCAATCTTGCTCCGAACATTGTCAAACCTGGTGATGACATCTATATCACAGGTCTCATTCTCGATAATGCTTACACAGTTTCGGTTTATGACCTGACGGGTATTTGCGTTGAGCGCTACGATGTGAGCGATGCTGAGTCATTCACTATCCAGGCGCAGCAGACTCAGGGCTATTACATGGTTCAGGTAAGCACTGATGCCGAGAATGCACTGCAAGAAACCTTCAAATATGTCGTTAAATAAATTATAAGGAGGAAAGAATATGAAAACTATTATGAAATCAACAATTGCTGTTATCGCATTACTCGCTTCCTCTTTTGCATTTGCACAGGAGAAGGAGAAAACATTCACATTTGAGGAACTCCAACTTGGTGACTCAGTGATGATTCGTGAAAATATAACGCATTATCTTACCGGAGAAGAACCTTCCAAATGGGTTTATGGTAATAAGTTCACTGTTATGCAGAAAGGTACCAAACGCTTCCCGGAAGGTATCCTTTTGAAACCGATTGTCAGTTGGATTGGGGCTGAATACCTCTATCTTCCCGGACAAGAGGAGCAGAAAACTGATTCTGTAGCAGGCACTGCTGCCCCGCAAGAGCAGGGTGCTGCTGCAGAGCAGCAAGATGCATCGAAGGCCGGTAAGAAAAATGCTGCTGCAGGTGCTGCAGGCACTCAGGAAGGCGGAGACGGCACAGAGACACAGCAAAGTGCCGGTGAAGCTACTCAGGGCCAAGAGACAGCTCCTCAGGGTCAGGAGACTACTCAAACACAGGAACAGACTCCTGTCGAACAAGGAGAGCAAACAGAGCAGCAAGGTGAACAGCAGCCTATAGAGAAAACCAGTGAGGTAAAGACTGTTTCTGACCCGCTGGAGCCTCACTTTACTGACACAATGACCAACGCTTTCCATCGTTTCTCTATCGGTGTCCGCGGTGGTGTCGCATCACTCATGCACAACAACGAAGACGTGATGGGTAACTGGAAACTCGGTTTCGACGCTTTGCTCGACCTCCAGTATGCTTACTATTTTGCTCACCGTGCTGACAAAAAAGCTACTCACGGTATTCTGACCGGCGTGTCAATAGGATACTCACGCTCGCCTATCAGCAATCCTATCAATAGTGATTATTCCATCACAGGCGACGATGGAGAGCAAATCGATTACCATATCGAGGCTGCCAATGTTGACGAGAAGGACGGTCAGTTGCAGATAGAAGTACCGTTGATGTACAGCTTGCTGGTAAAGGGATTCTTCCTCAATATCGGTCCCAAGTTTATGATGCCTGTCTTTACACATTACAACCAGACTCTCACCGACCCGCATGTCAATGCTTACTTCAATGATATGGGTGTTACTGTTTCTGACGAGGTGATAACGGGATATGTGGAAGACAATGACCTCAAAACGAAAGGAAATTGGGGTAAGGCTAAAACCAAAATCAGCATCATGGCCACGGCTGAACTCGGCTACGAGTGGCAACTCAAGAGCGGCAATGCTCTCGGGCTTGGTGTCTATGCCAACTATGCTCCGTGGAACTCGTTCAAGAACGATACCGAGAACACCAGCCTCATAAAGGTTGAAGCTCCTTCGGGCTCTACTCCTGCCGGCGCTGCCGATATTCTCTCGGCTACTGATACTTACACCAAAGGTATGAACTATTTCGACGGTGGTGTGAAACTGGTTTACCACTTCAACTTCCCCGTTAAGAAACATGTCAAATAAGCAATAGCAATATTTGCTTTTCTTCATAACAACAGAGGCTGCTCAATCCGAGCAGCCTCTGTTGTTAACTCAGGTAACCTCACAATTGACTTACCAATTTGTCGTTTTTCTGTCTTGTTCACTTAGCTCTCGTCAAGCTTACTCTAAGCTAAGTGTTAGCTGACTCTTGACTTGACAATAAGTCGTTTTTCATGAAATATCTGGTAATAGATAGGTCGCAGGCAGGGAGCAGGTCATATTGCCTCCATAATGGAAGCTATTTGTGCTTTGACGGCTGTAGAGTTCTCTACAAGCGGCAGGCGAAGCACGTTCTTTATCAGTCCTTGTTTGCTGAGCACTGTCTTGATGCCTGCGGGATTGCCTTCTTTGAAGAGAAGGTAGATGAGGCGTTGGTACTTTTCTTGCAGTTGTGCCGCCTTGCCGTAAGTGTTATGCACAATCTCGCGGAAATCTTCCGGATAGGCATTGCTTGCGACAGAGATAAGTCCGTTTGCACCTGCCTGCATAAGAGGATAGGCAATGCCATCGTCGCCTGAGATGACAAGCAGATTCTGTCGCTTGAAATTCTGGTCGCGCAGGGCGATGAGTTGAAGAATCTGCTCCATGTTGCCCGATGCCTCTTTTATGCCGATAATCTTGTCCGGCATATTGTCATGTATGCGTATTACTGTTTCAGGCAGCATGTTTACTCCCGTTCTGCCCGGTACGTTGT
Organism: Paludibacteraceae bacterium; assembly: GCA_017479885.1. Classification (GTDB taxonomy): domain Bacteria; phylum Bacteroidota; class Bacteroidia; order Bacteroidales; family Paludibacteraceae; genus Colicola. The sequence continues at coordinate 12,316 of JAFVBR010000027.1, forward strand.
AGAGAATGACAGGCAGTGGCGAGGACTCTGCTATAGCAGTAAAATGCCGATAGAGTCCTTCCTGATTCGGCTTGTTATAATATGGACATACGCTGAGTATGGCATCGTATCCGCTGAGGTCTTCCTGACGGAGTGCTTCGCACACCGAGCCTGTACATTTTCCTCCCATCCCAAGCACCAACGGCAGTCTGCCTGCAACTTTGTCTTTCACAAATTTGCGTACCTGACGTTTCTCTGATGGTTTCATGGTGGCTGCTTCGCCTGTTGTACCAAGGACAACTATATAGTCCGCTCCACCGGCTATCTGCCTTTCAAGAAGCTGCTCCAATGAACCGAAATCAATACTCATATCTTCGAGGAAAGGCGTTATGAGTGCAGTGCCCAATCCACGCAATGCTTTGGTCTCAATCATTTGATTTTATGTTTTTGATGTAATACAATATCTGGTCATAAAGGAAAGCAGGGTCATCGCTGTCTCCTGTCATCACCATGAAATCGGAGAGATAAGGCTCATCGGTTTGCCTGCCGGCCTTGAAGTCGGCATCAGCATAGAGCATAAGATACTTGATGGGTAGTACTTCATGGAGACTCAGGTCAATGACAAGGTTGAAATGCATGCGCCGGAGATCCTTGAGATGTGCATCTTTGGGTTTGTTAAAGAGATTGGTGTCACGTCTGGAAAGAATACGATAGTCACGCAAAATGGCCGAAAGGGCATTCTTGGAGTCAACGTAGCCCCAGGCTGTAACGTCTTTGCCGTCTTGTTGGAGTTCTTTCACAAGTTGTTTTATCTGCAGATTCTTCTCTGTCAGATCGCTCTCAAAGAGCAATAAGATGGTCTGCACCATTTCCCATTTCGGGAAACTGTGCTGCTCTCTTTTATGCTTGCGTCTGTAGTAATTGAATATGCGCTCCGGTATGTTCATGTTGATTATAATTGTCAATTGTTATGATATCAAGTCCAGAAATTCTTCTTCACTCATTATTCTTATTCCCAACTGCCGTGCCTTCTCCAGTTTCTGCGGTCCCATGTTCTCACCTGCCAGAATGAAGTCGGTTTTCTTGCTCACAGAACCGGTGTTCTTACCGCCGTGTTGCTCTATTATATCTTTGTATTCGTCGCGGCTGTGCTTCTGAAAAGTGCCGGAGATGACAATTGTCTGTCCTGCCAATATGTCCGATATTGGTGTGGCACTTGCATCGGCTGCTTCAAGCTGTACTCCTGCCTGCCTTAGCCGTTCTGTGATTTTTATATTGTCTTGTTTGGAAAAATATGTGCTGATACTCTCGGCAATCTGTACTCCGACATCCTCAACCTCTGTCAGTTGTTCGGAAGTAGCTTTGCGCAGCATGTCAACCGATGTGAAACGGCGTGCGAGTTTCTTGGCTGTGGTTTCCCCTACATAGCGTATTCCCAATGCAAACAGTACTCTGTTCCATGGCACTTGTTTGCTTGCTGCAATTCCATCAAGAATATTCCGGGTGGCCTTTTGCTGAAAGCCTTCAAGCGACAATATCTGTTCAGCCTGCAGGTCATACAGGTCGGCTATGTTTCGCAGGAGTCCGCGTTCGTAGAACAGGTCAATTGTTTCGCTGCCCAAACCGTCTATGTTCATCGCTTTGCGTGCAACAAAGTGCTCAATCTTGCCTTTCAGTTGAGGTGGACATCCGTCCTCGTTCGGGCAACGCCATGCTGATTGTTCCGGGTCACGCACCAGTTCTGCCCCGCATTCGGGACATGTGGTGATAAAGCGGAACCCGGATTGGGGCATGTCGGTTGCTTGATTGACTTGTGAATCGCCGGGTTGCTCTTTTCCTGTAATCTTTGGTATAATTTCTCCGCCTTTTTCCACCCATACCATATCGCCTTCCTGAATACCGAGTTGTAGAATGAAATCTTCGTTATGCAGGGTGGCGCGTTGCACAATGGTGCCGCTGAGTTGTACAGGTTCGAGATTGGCAACCGGAGTAACAACGCCTGTCCTGCCTACCTGATATGTAATTTTTTTGAGAAGGGTGAGTTGTTTCTCGGCAGGGAACTTGTATGCTATCGCCCAGCGGGGTGTCTTGGCGGTGTAGCCCAGTTGCCGTTGCAGCATCAGGTCGTTGACCTTGAGCACTATGCCGTCGGTTGCTACGGGCAAGGTCTTTCGTGCAGTATCCCAATAGTTGATAAACTGCATTATTTCTTCAATAGAATGACATACACTGATAGCATCTGAGATGTTGAATCCCATCTGCTTGGCGGTCTGCAGACACCCGTAATGCGTATCGGCGGGCAGATTGTCGGAGAGAAGATAGTAGAGGTATGCATACAGTCCGCGTTTGGCAACAATACGCGGGTCCTGCAGTTTCAGGGTGCCTGATGCGGCATTGCGCGGATTGGCAAATAGTGGCTCCTCCTGCTCCTCGCGTTCCTTGTTGAGCCGCTCGAAACTCTTCCATGGCAGCAATACTTCTCCGCGTATCTCGAAATTGCCAGTGCCTGCTTTCCAAGGTATGGAGGCTATGGTCTTGATATTGTCTATTACATCGTCACCTCGTGTGCCATCGCCTCGGGTGAGGGCATGTCTGAGTTCTCCGTTCTCGTAGATAAGTGAGATACTCAGACCGTCATATTTGAGCTCGCATACAATATCGGGTCGGTAGGCGGTGTCTTTGCAGATGCGTTCGTACCAGTCGCGTATCTCCTGCTCTGAGTAGGTGTTGGCGAGTGATAGCATGGGGCGTTTGTGCTCCATCTGTCTGAACCCGCTTTTCTTGCTAAGATCGCTTCCTACATGCTGGGTGGGGGAGTTCTTGTCTGCCAATTCGGGATGTTTAGCCTCAAGCTCCTGTAAACGCCGCATCTTTGTATCGAACTCGCGGTCGGAAAGAGTGGGTTGGGAGAGAACATAATACTTGTAGTTGGCTTCTTCGAGTTCCTTCCTCAGAGCCAATATCTCGTTTCGCTCGTCAAGATTGTTGTCCTGACCGGGCTGTATATCGTCTGTGTCGAATAAATTGAGTTGCATCAGCTTGGTTGTGTTTTTACCTAACCACTATCTTATGTTGTTTCACTTCACCGTTGGTATAGACATTGATAATGTTCAAATCATGAAGTTGGTAAGGCACACTGAACATGCTGTTTGTGATCTTGCCTTCGTAGATGAGTGTACCAATGCTGTTGAAAATGCGGTAATATCCGTCTTGTGCGTCTTTGATGAAGAGTTCTCCTTCAATGAGTTCAATCTCGCTTGTGGCAGCAGGTGAGGCTTTGTCGCCAAGACGCAACCCTACGATTACTGGGTCGTGGTCGGAGCAACGGAACATGGTAAGGTCGGAGTCGGAACCGTTATATGTGTAGCGGTCATCCTCATCGGAGTTGATATGGTAGGCAGTCATGCCTGTAACCTGACTGAGCATGCTCTCGTTGGCAAGTGCATGGTCGAGATAGCCTGCCCGGCCGTGGAAAGTGTAACTGTATGACGAGTCGGCATGGAAATAGCGATGCAGGTCGGTCATTCCGCCGGTGGTTAGAATCTGTATAGGGTCTTCTTTGGCGTATGCATTGAGGTCTCCCATGATAAGAACATCCTCGTCCTGGTAGTAGTTACTACTGGTTTTTATGTCATTGAGTACAGATTGTGCTTCGTTTTTCCTGGTATGGTTGAAAATGCCTTGCCCGTCGCCTTGATCGGCATCAAGACCGGTGCCGGTACCTGATTTGGCTTTGAAGTGATTAAGTGAGAAGATGAATATTTCTCCGGTTTCTATTTCCCTGAAAGCCTGCATTTTCTTTCTATTCCGTACTCCTGTTTCATTGCTTCGCATGCTTCCGACAGGTTCTACTGATTCAGTGCAATAGACGTATCCTGATTTTGTGTAAGTTCCGTTAGCACTCATGCCGTCGTCAATCCAACTGTAGTGCCGTCTGGTTGCTTTCGACAATGTCTCGGCAAGTTTGCGCAGAGCACCTTGTCCTTGCTCCACTTCAACGAATCCGAAAATATCGGCTCTTATCTTGCTCAGTGCTTCGGAAATCTTGGTTTGTTGGCGTGTCTGCTCTGCTGTCGTAAGTGGTCCTTGTGAACCCGAACCGAGATTTTCCACAAGATAATACTCAAGGTTGAAGGCGCATGCAAGCAGTGTGTGTGTACCCTTGATGTCAACCGAAGGATAACCTTTGGCAAGGTCAGTACGTTTGTTTCCGATGAATTTTCCTGAGACATACTGCCAACTATATGTACTGCTGACCTTGACTGTCAAGTCGTTGATTATCTCGCCCATGCGATGATATTCACCAACACCGCTCAAAGTGATTTCTGCGGCATCATTGAGTGATACGATGGTGGAATACTCTGCAGAAGAAGGCAGCGCCTGATTGGTCGGACTGAAGAGCCTGCGCGAGGAAATCTGATACTGCCCCGAGTGGTTGTAATAGTTGTTGCAGATGTAGAACGGTACGTCAAACTTAACGGTTTGTCCCGCATATTTGCTCATCTGGCTTGCTGTCCAATCCTCGGGATTACTGATGTGAACCTCTGTCTGGGCGGGTGCAACTGCCCGACACAGCAATACTATATATAGCAACAGGGAAAGGCGTTTCATAGGCATTTAATGATTTATGTTTACAAAGGTAGTGCAAATTTTGCAATTACACAAATTTACACATTTTTCTTTGATATTATCAGGAAAAAATGTACCTTTGCAACTCAAAACCGCCTGATACAATCTTTTGCTACGTTTATGAATTGGTCTGCGATATGGCATAATCTCCGCAAATGGCTGCTTAACAAGTATGTTATTACGTGCATCCTGTTTGCTGTTGTCCTTACTTTTATAGGTGAACAGAGCCTTGTCAACCGTGCCAGACGTGCTGCGCAGATACGTGTCCTTAAGCAGGAGAGGGCGGAATATCAGCGCCAGTCGGAGCAGTACAGACACGATATTGACCTTTTGGAGCACAATACCGACAGCCTCGAACGCTTCGCACGCGAACATTACTACATGCATGCCGACGGCGAGGATGTATATCTGATTGAGGAATAAATCTGATTTTTGGTATGAAGAAGAATATTGGAAACAACCCCGACATTTATACCGGCAGTGCTTTGCATACGGTTCTCATTGCCGTGTTTGCCGTCTTGCTGGTAGCAGGCGCAGTGCTCTATATGTTCGACATTCCTTTTGCTGAATACGTGTTTGCCTTAGGTGCAGTGCTTGCCATTGTGCAGTCATTCGTCTATGCCCTGCAAAACCGTACCGATGACCGTCGCATTGCGCGTCTGCACAGACTCAACTTCGTTGCCACACTCTTCCTTGGAGTTGCCGCATGGCTGATGTTTATGCGTAACACTTCGTGGGTGCCGTTCGTACTCATATATGCAGTGATTGTCTTCTTTCTCAGTTTCCGGGGAAATAACTCCAGGCAATCTCCGAAATAACGTCACCGTACTATCACCGTACTATCACCGTAGTTTCACCGTAGTTTCACATGACCTCTCGCGAACATATTGTTTTAGGTATCGACCCGGGTACAACATACATGGGTTGGGCTTTGCTTCATACTGCTGGTCAGAAGGCGGAGATAATTGATTTCGGAGTCCTCGATTTGCACAAACTCGACAACCACTACGAGAAACTGCAGCGTATCTTCTTCTTCGTAACCGAACTGATTGACAAACACTCGCCTACCACCTTTGCTGTAGAGACACAGTTCGTTGACAAAAACGTGCAAACCATGCTTCGCCTTGCCCACGGTCAGGGAGTGGCCATTGCTGCCGCTTTGGCAAAAGACCTCCCTGTCAACGAGTATTCTCCTATGAAAATCAAGATGGCTATCACCGGCAACGGTCATGCAAGCAAGGAGCAGGTGGCAGGTATGCTGCAGCGTTTCCTGCATATTCCTCAGGAGCAGATGCCCAAGAAACTCGATGCCACCGATGCGCTTGCCATTGCATACTGCCACTATTTGCAACTGGGCTCGCCTGTTGCAGACAGCGTAAAATACAAGTCATGGGCGGACTTTGCCAAGCGCAATACCGACAAAGTGCACAAATAATCTCTTCTGAGTGCTTGCATATTTCAAAAGTTCGCAGTATCTTTGCAGCGTCATTGAGTGACAATACGTGAAATAATAACTATAAAACAGAATTACTATGGCTTACAAAATTGGAACCGACTGTGTTGCTTGCGGCACATGCATTGACGAGTGCCCCATGGGTGCTATCTCTGAAGGCGACATCTATTCTATCGACCCCGATATGTGCACCGAGTGTGGCACATGCGCAGATGTTTGCCCAAGTGGCGCAATCAGCAAATAATTGAGCTGACGTTGAACAACACAAAAGAAAAGGGTTACCCGCGGGTAACCCTTTTTCATTGGTGGCTCGATTGGAAATAATTCTGCTTATTCTTTGGCAATGTTGGCTTCGTCAGTGTCATAGAAATAGTATTCCGTGTCTTCGCCGTTCCACCTGAATTTATATATTGTGGCTTGTTTGAAAGGCCCGTCGAAACCGCAGATGCCGGTATAATATGTATGCCCTTCCTCGAAATAAAGGTGCGAATGTTCGCCGTCATTCTCTATTGCCTGCACGCCGTAGTACGGAGTGGCACTCTCGGGGTCAATGAACATGTATAGCATCCACTCAATCAGCATTTCGGGTGCGGTTATCTCCGTTGCATCGTATACAATGCTGTCTCTGGTGGTCGCTACGTAGGGGAAATCGGTAAGTATGTTCCCCTCTGAATCTACAGGATAGATGTAGTCCCAACGCCCTTTTACTCTGTATTCAAAATGCACGTCAACAACGCTTTCTTCTGTGGTCGTTATCCTCTGCAGGTATAGTTTGCTCACAGGTTGCAGTGTCTCGGGGTTGACGGCAAACGCATATATCCAATAGTCTTCATCCGGTATCAGTCCGGTAAAGAACTTGTTGATAGTGCCGTATTGCAGCGAGTGGCTGGCAAAGGGGGCGATGTTGAATTCTCCTTCTTTCAGCAGCAGGTTGCGCCATGCCATATATTGCAGGTTGGCAGAGTCCAAAGCAAGCATCATGAATTGTTTCTGATGCTGCATCGGGTCATAGTCATCATTTGCCTGTTCTATGGCAATCAGGTAGTAGGCGTCTTTGTTGGTAGAGAAATTGCATTCCACGTAACCGGCAGAAACGGTTTGAATATCCATTGTTATCTCAATGTTCTTCTCTTCCCATTTGGCTTCCGGTTCACACCCCCATGCGAGTAATGCCGCCAGTAATATGTATAAATAATGTTTATTCATATTTCTTAATCTCTTTTTCTTCGTTCTCAAGCAGTGTCTGTACGGTATAAATAAACCTGAGTGCGCACTGTACATGACTGCCGTAGTGCCCGAAATTATATATTATGTTGGCATCTGTCCATTTTGACTTTGCATTAGCGGCATTGGTGTACGGAACTGTCTCGTCGTCCATGGAGTGCATGATGTAAATACTTGCTTCAGGTATCCAGTTGTACGATGTGATGGAGTTCATGGTCATTGCTTTGTACAGTTCTGCCACTTTGTCCGATGTCTGATTCATTCCTTCTTCAGTTAGCAATTCGTGAGTCACCTTGGTGTTTATCAGTTTGTTGATTTGCGCTGAAGTATATAGTTTGCTGTTTATCCAGTCGTCCATTTTCTCATATAGCCAGTCCTGCATGATGTCCTCCATTTGGATATTAAGGTTGTTGCCTTTTATCATTCCTTGCAGTACAAGAGGCACGGCGACAGGATAGCCGGATACATCCGTAGTGACAAAACGCTCGTATGTAGCCTTCACATCATACGGCCCTCCGCCTGCAAATACGCGGTGAATCTTCACGTATTCCGGATCTTCAGGGAAACAATATTCTGTCTCTATCAGATGCTCAACCGCCATCGTAGTGGCGCCTCCCTGACTGTAGCCCATCAGGTAGATATCATCGTTTTCCGGCTCCATGTTGACTGCTTTGAGCCACGGACGGACGGCAAGATACATGTCGAGCACGTTTCTTGCTGTCAGGTCCATTACAAGATACGGGTGAACCTCGTTGGCGGTGACACCGTAGCCCATATAGTCGGGAATAATCAGTCCGTAACCGAGTTTTACCAGTACTCCCTCAAGTGAGAAGCAGTTGCTCGGAGCCTCGGCATTGGAGCAAACAGTGTAATGACTTACCAGAATCATTCGTTTGGGGCGTTTGCCTTTGGGCAGCATTACTTTTCCTGACAGGGTTATGTCATCCCAGTCGCCGGTATGGCTCGGATAGGTGCCTACGATTTCTGTTACACGGTTCTGATTGCCGTATTTGAGCAGTTGCTGCACTACGTTGGTGCCTGTCGTGCTGCTGGTCTTTCTTGGGGCGATGCCCGGTGTCTTGATGTTGCCGCCTTCAGGTTCGGTCTCTTCCGCTTCCTGTAAGTCGGCAACTGAGCCGTCAGGCAGATAGCAGTTGGCCGGCAGACCTTGGCTGAGGTCGGTCTCATACTGACCGATAACTTTGAATTTTAATCCCTTGGCAGCCTCTATGTCGCTGAAATCCACATATTCCTCATGCTTGAATTGGCAACTGCTAATACTTAATATGCAGAGCAATAATAGTATGTAAGATAGTCTCTTGTACATGTGTTCAATTCTAAATTGTCAGTTGTCGGCACTCTCTTTCAGAATCTTACTCCCAAACCCACGCTTATTATTCTCGATGAGGCAAGGAATATGGTGTTCATATTCTTCATTGAGTATAGTCCACCTGCATCCAGAGTCCAGAACCAGCGTTTGTAGTTGGCACTCAGACCTATCACTGATATGCTGGCTGCCGCACCTACGTCGGTGTGTTTTCCTTGGGCGTTCTGCTCGGTGCCGAAGTTGATGCCCATACCGAAGCCGATGCCGAAATACATGTTCACGTACTGGTGATGCAGATAGGTGAAACGTATGGTAGGCATAACCACGATATTGCAGAAATAATGACCGGGGTCACGGTTTACCTCCTGACCTCTGCCGTCTCTTGCCACATTTGTCCATCGCACATCGCTTGCATCAATCATACCGCCGTACGAGAACCAGCCGTTGGGTCTGTGCTGATACTCCAACCATACATGCTGGTCATGATGAAAATCTTCCTGATAAGTGTATCTGGCAGTCTCCGGCATAGTGCTGATTATGTTTGTCGGATTATGCCATACCAGACTCTCGAACAACTGGTCACCCCAGCCGATGCGCAACTCGTGCTTCATGAGCTGGCGGTCTTGCTTGGTCTCTGCGTGTGCGCATGCAAATGCGCATATTATCAATATGAATAGAAGTTTGTGTTTCACACTGCAAAATTACAAAAATCTTTCTTTCTGCAAAATACTTTTCTTTTTCTTGGTGATGTTGAATTCGTCTTTTATGAAAATTCTCTACAAAATGTATCATTTATTTGCTATCTTCAGTTTGCAAATACGGATTTTTTGCACTACCTTTGCAACGTGAAATATAAGGCACATATTTGTCCGACAGAACAATCGTTTACGCATTATGCTTGACGCTTTTTTTCAAACGCATAAATATCTTGTAGAGCATACCGATGCCCGTGTGCGCCGCAGGCTGATGAGCGAGATTAACTGGAATGACCGGCTTATCGGCATCAAGGGTTGCCGTGGGGTGGGGAAGACTACTTTCCTGCTCAGTTATGCCAAAGAGCATTTCGGTGTGTCAAACGAGTGCCTTTATGTCAATCTCAACAATTTCTATTTCGCCAAGCATACATTGCCTGAGTTCGCCGGAGAGTTTGTAGCCAATGGCGGTAAAACACTCTTGCTTGACCAGATATTCAAATACCCCGACTGGTCGCACGATTTACGTGAGTGCTACAAGCGCTATCCGATGCTTCATATCGTCTTCACCGGCTCTACCGTGATGCGCCTTACCGAAGAGAATCCTGATTTGCAGGATATTGTACACATGTACAATCTGCGTGGTCTCTCTTTCCGCGAGTATCTCAATCTTCAGGCAGGCAAGTCGTTCCCTGTTTATACGCTTCAGCAGATAATTTCCGACCATGAGCATATAGCAAAGGAAATAGCGCAGGAGGTCAATCCGCTTTGGTATTTCCCTGACTATCTTCATCACGGCTACTATCCTTTCTTCCTTGAACAGCGTAATTTTACGGAGACGTTGCTCAAAACCATGAATATGATGCTTGAGGTGGATATTCTGCTCATAAAACAGATTGATATTGCCTATCTTGAGAAGATTCGACGCCTGCTCTATATCATGCTGGAGGAGACGCCGTGCTCACTCAATGTTAGCCGCCTCTCTGAAGAGATTGACACTTCTCGAGCTACTATCATGAACTATATCAAGTATTTGAAAGACGCCCGTTTGCTCAATCTATTGTACATTGCCGACAGACAATATCCTCAGAAACCGCAACGGGTGTACATGCAGAACCCGAATCTTCTTTATGCACTTCCTACACGTCAGGTGAGTGAAATGGCTGTGGCGGAGACCTTCTTCTATAATGCTCTCCACGCATGCCATAAGGTGAACGCTACCGACCGTAGTGCGCAGTTCCTCGTTGACGGCACTCATTATTTCAATATTGCCTCCCGCTTTTCATCGAAAGCAGGTTTCCGTCTGACGGCGGTAGCCAACACGGAGATTGGTTCCGGCAAGCAGATACCGCTCTGGCTCTTCGGATTCCTTTATTGATGCTCGCAATATGGCAATACAAATATGACAATACAATAACAAACATTCAAACAAATAAAACAGGTATTTTTATGGCAAAAGAAAAGAAATTCATGACCATGGACGGCAATGCCGCTGCTGCACATATCGCGTATATGTTCACAGAGGTGGCTGCCATCTATCCTATCACACCGTCGTCGCCGATGGCGGAGAATGTTGACGAATGGGCAGCAGCCGGACGCAAGAACATGTTCGGCGAGACCGTTCTCGTACAAGAGATGCAATCCGAGGCAGGTGCTGCAGGTGCCGTACACGGCTCGTTGCAGGCAGGTGCGCTGACCACCACCTTCACCGCTTCGCAGGGTCTCTTGCTTATGATTCCTAACATGTACAAGATTGCCGGCGAGTTGCTCCCGTCAGTGTTCCATGTTTCGGCTCGTACACTCGCTTCGCACGTGCTCTGTATCTTCGGCGACCACCAAGACGTGATGGCTTGCCGTCAGACAGGTTTCGCTATGCTCGCCGAAGGCTCCGTACAGGAAGTGATGGACCTCGCCGGTGTGGCTCACCTTGCTACAATCAAGAGCCGCGTGCCGTTCCTCAACTTCTTCGACGGCTTCCGCACCTCACATGAGTATCAGAAAGTAGAGGTCGTTGATATGGAAGACCTCCGTCCGCTCGTTGATATGGAGGCTCTGCAGGCATTCCGCAACCGCGCCCTCTCGCCTATGCGTCCTGTGATGCGCGGTATGGCAGAGAACCCCGACGTGTTCTTCACTCACCGCGAGTCATGCAACCCGTACTACAACGAGGTGGCTGACATCGTTTCGGACTATATGGACAAGATTTCGGAAATCACCGGTCGCAAATACCGTCCTTTCTCATACTATGGCGACCCCGAAGCAGAGAACATCATCATCTGCATGGGTTCGGCTTGCGAGGCTATCCGCGAAGTCATTGACTACGAGGCTGCAAAGGGCAAGAAACTCGGTATGATCAATGTTCACCTCTATCGTCCGTTCTCGCTCAAATACCTGCAAGAGGCTCTGCCTAAGTCGGTTAAACGCATCTGCGTTCTCGACCGTACCAAAGAGCCGGGTGCTAACGGCGAACCGCTCTATCTTGATGTTAAAGACGCTTTGTCAGAACTCGGACTCCAGAATATCCTCGTTGTAGGCGGTCGTTACGGTCTTGGTTCTAACGATACCACTCCGGCACAGATGCTCGCAGTGTTTGAGAACCTCGCTCTGCCGCAGCCTAAGAACCACTTCACCGTGGGTATCAACGATGATGTTACCTTCACCTCACTGCCTGTAGGCGAAGAGATTGCGATGGGCGGCAAGGGTATGTTCCAAGCTAAGTTCTACGGTCTCGGTGCCGACGGTACAGTGGGTGCCAACAAGAACTCTGTGAAGATTATCGGCGACACCACCGACAAATATTGCCAGGCATATTTCTCCTACGACTCTAAGAAGTCAGGCGGTTTCACCTGCTCGCACCTGCGTTTCGGCGATGAGCCTATCCACTCCACTTACCTCGTTACCACGCCTAACTTCGTGGCTTGCCACGTTCAGGCTTACCTGCACATGTACGACGTTACACGCGGCTTGCAGAAGGGCGGTACGTTCCTGCTGAACACCATCTACGAGGGCGATGAGTTGGTTAAGTTCTTGCCTAACAAGGTGAAGAAATACTTTGCCGACAACGACATCAAGGTTTATTATATCAACGCCACCAAGATTGCGCAGGAGATTGGCTTGGGCAACCGCACCAACACCATTCTGCAATCTGCTTTCTTCCGTATCACCGGCGTTATCCCTGTTGAGAAAGCCGTTGAGGAGATGAAGCATTTCATAGTTAAGTCCTACGGCAAGAAGGGCGAGGATGTGGTTAACAAGAACTACGCAGCTGTTGACCGCGGTGGTGAGTATCACGAGCTCGTCATTGACCAATCTTGGTCAATGTTAGACGCAGCCGCTGATGTGGTTAAACCGACCGACGGCGACGAGTTCATCAATAAGGTTGTTCGTCCTATCAACGCACAGGACGGCGACTTGCTGCCTGTAAGCGCGTTCAAGGGTATCGAGGACGGCACATGGCCTGCAGGTACGGCTAAGTTCGAGAAACGTGGTGTGTCGGCGTTTGTGCCGGTATGGAACGCCGAGAACTGTATCCAGTGCAACAAGTGCGCATACGTTTGTCCTCACGCTTGTATCCGTCCGTTCGTGCTCGACGAGAACGAGGTTAAGGATTTTAATGCCGCCACTATCGAGATGAAAGCTCCTGCCGCTATGAAAGGTATGCATTTCCGTATCCAAGTGGGCGTGATGGACTGCCTGGGTTGCGGCAACTGCGTGGACTTTTGTCCGGTCAACCCCAAGAACGGAAAGGGTCTGTCTATGGTGCAGCTTGAGGGTCA
>JAFVBR010000009.1 GCA_017479885.1 Paludibacteraceae bacterium
CGACCCGTTAAATGAAGCCTCTCAAAGTGACAGCAATATCGGGGTGCCATATAATTTTCGGCTGCAGAAACCTGCTGCAGTCCGTACAAAAGGCAACTTTTTCTGGTAATATGAAACTTTTTGACCACTATATTAACGCAATTTTGAAATTAAGGTACAGAGCGGCTTGTTGCATGGCGTATGGCATTGACCGAAACATCAGAACGCGCAATATGCCAGCGAGTTAAGTTAATATCAGGCACGCATGAAGAAAAACAGTGTCATATTGATTATCGGATTAGTCTGTTTCTGTGTGATGAACACTTTCGCACAGAGTGCAGGGGTGCCACCTACGGGTGCGCCGGATGCTGCTTCTGCAACAGCGGAGGTTTCTGCATCAAAGACTTCTGCAACGGAGGCTGAAGCATCAAAGACTGCCCAGTCATTGCCCGAACCCGACCGCTCGGCGGAAGATTTCGTGCACGTAAGTCTCTGCATTGCTGACCCTACTGACCAGAGTCAGGATTATCTCGGTATCACGGGGCATGCTTTTCTGCGCCTGCAATGCCCGTACTACGGATTGGACTATTGTTTCAGCTACGAAAGCGAGAAACTCAAAGGGCAACTGTGGGATTTTATGACAGGCAGGCTTCGCATGGGTATGTTCGCAATACCTACAGACGAGTATTTGGAGGACTATCGCCGTTGGCAACGTGCTGTACATGAATATCGTATCACTATGCCGCCTGCTGCCGAGCAACGCCTTTGGGAGCAGATGGACAACCATATGCTTAAAGAGCAGGATATGCAGATGGACTTGGTGCGTTTCGGCTGCACCAACACATTGCTACGTTATGTGGAACGCGCCCTTCTGCCCGATACCATCACATACGCCCCGTGGCCGGAGAAATATTACACGCAATCGGCTGCAGAAATAGCGGTTACGCATTTTGCTGATTACCCGTGGACTGCTTTCTTTATGAGATTGGTTGCCGAAAAAGAGCTAAGGCAGTTTACAGCGCCCAAGCAGAAAGTGACCGCCCCCACCGACCTGTTGGATGTCTGGTCGCGTGCCACGATTAATGGCGAACCGCTGCTCACATATCTTGGCGATCTCGTTGAAGCAGAGCCTGTTGAGGTGCATCGCCCGTGGTTCACACCGACAGTATGTGTCGTGATGTTTGGAGTGATAATTATTGCAATAGTTGTGATAGTGATACTTCGTAAACGCAAATAATAATGTAGGGACGTAACTTGTTTACGTTCCATCAAAATAGAAAGAGTGTTCTTTGATAACCTACATAAACGCAAGACCTATCCGTTGCTGCCCTTCTCGCAGTTGGTGTATGACGTGACACGCTGGATGCCAAGTCTTTACCGTTTCCCCTGCACTTTCGTCATAAGAGGCGGAGCAGGTCAAGAGGCAAAGGTCAGGGATGCATTGCAGACTGCCTTGTCGGTTCACGGGGTTTTCCGTATGAGAACCGACCGGCTCGGCAGACAATACAAGGCTGAGAACAGAGATATACTGCACGGCAAATATCATGATTTCCGCTTTGAAACCCGGGGAGAGGATTTGTATCTGTATTGCTCGCTGAACCGCATTCTTGGTGACGGCAAGAGCATGATGATTCTGATGGAGGATGTAAGCAGGGCGTACAAAGGAGAATTAATAATGAATGATCATTATTGGGACTACCTCGACCTTGCGGAAGAACGGAGACAGGATAAGCATTACCAAAACAGCAAGTTGTGGCTTGAACAGCAATTCGCAGACGAAACAATACCTGTCCGTCCCCCTGTTGACCGCCATTGTCTGTTCACTCTTTTGCCGCCCAAAGCAGGAGTGCAGACGTTGGATTTGACGGCATATAAAAAAGGCATCATGCTGTTGTCAGAGCGTGAGCATCTGTCACTTGACGGTCTGTTCTCCCTCTGTACGGCACTTGCCATAGCCGACTGCTGCGGCACTGACACTGCGGCACTCACTTGGGCATACGAAGGCAGGGAGACAACAGAAGAACAACGGATTGTGGGAAGTCTGCACAGAGACGTGCCGTTTGTCATTAGTCGAAAGTCGAAAGTCAAAAGTCGAAAGTCAAAAGTCGAAAGTCAAAAGTCGAAGGAGGATTTGATTCGTCAGGCGCGCAATCAGATACGCAGCGGCATAGCACACAGCGACTATCCTTACACACTGACCAAACCGCATACCGACCGTTGGAACTATGCAGTCAATGTGATACGTTCCGTAGCAGTTGAGGATTCATATCTTTCACAAATAAAGACCGTTGAACTCCTGCCGCAAAAAACGCAGAGATGGGCATACGCGCTGCTTGATGTGGAATACCGTGACACTGACGACTCTCTGGCACTGACCTTCCGCTACAGCGCAACGCATTACAAACACGAGAGCATTAGCCGTTTCGCGGAATTAGTAAAACAAAATGTTGAATGGCTGATAAATAATTCTCAAAATATCGATATGCCGATATTCCGAAATATCGAAATAAAATGAGAGATAACTTAATCATAGAGCAACTGAAAAACCTTTTCTCGCGGGACGAAAACTTGCGACAGACTATGCTTGCGCAACTTGCGACAAATGCCGCTGACAACCCCGACCTGCAAACAAATCCCGTGCGTTCGTTGGATGATTTGTACTTGTGGTTCAACAGAATGCTGACCTCCATGCCGTGGATGGGATTGGAACAAGGAGCAAAGAGCAAGGAACAAGGACTCTTTCGCCGCATCGACCAGTCAATAGGATATGCATACTACCTCTTCGGCGACTTGCAATACGAACCTCAGATAGCCGAGTGGATAAAACAATATAACGCCCGATGGGGCGAGTTCCTCAACTCAAGCGAGAGTTGGAACAGCGAATATTTTGAAATGCTGAAACAAGACCCGCTCTTTGAGTTGGACGGTGACAAATACGAGTCACCTGACAACTGGCACTGCTGGAACGACTTCTTCGCACGGCGGCTTGGAGTGTCTGCCGGAGCGTACGCGGCTCGCGTGCCTTCAGAAACGGACTTGCCATTCGTCGCCGAAGGCAAGTCTTTCCCGTGGCTGCCGATACAAAACAACACGTTGGCAATAAAGACGGCGAGGATAGACAATATAACCGACCTGCTCGGAGACAGTCCGTATAAGCGAGAGTTTGAGAACGGCAGGTTTACGCATATCACGCTTGACATCTTCAACTACCACCGCTTTCACTCGCCCGTGGACGGCAGGATAGTTGACATACAGGATATAGACGGACAACTCAGTGCAGGAGGCAGAATAATTTGGGACAAAGCCGGACACCGTTACCGCTACGAGCAAGCAGACAATATCGGCTTTCAGATGATTGAAAAACGGGTGGTGATAGTAATTGAAGCCCCCCTGCCCCCTAAAGGGGGAGCGGCTGATGAAAACTCACGCAAGGATGATAATGAACAGATAAACAAAACCCTTATAGCCATCATTCCCGTCGGTGTGGCGCAAGTGGGGTCGATAAGGCTGAATGATGACATAAAGATTGGAGCACAAATCAAGCAGGGACAAGAAATGGGCTGTTTCCGATTCGGCGGTAGCGATGTAGTGATAATGAGAAAATGATTGT
Organism: Paludibacteraceae bacterium; assembly: GCA_017479885.1. GTDB lineage: Bacteria > Bacteroidota > Bacteroidia > Bacteroidales > Paludibacteraceae > Colicola. The sequence goes on from JAFVBR010000009.1 coordinate 3,590, forward strand.
TTCGAGATAACGAGATGTCGAAATGTCGATATATCGGAATTCCGAAAAACCGGAAAAAAGGACAACATGACACGACAATATATAACACAACAAATTAATGACTTTTTGAAGAGCGAGTTACGCATTGAGTATGACGGTCTCACGCCCGATACCGAACTCCGCCGTGACATCGGTATCAGCAGTGTGGATGCTTTGGCGATTGCTGCGTTTATGCAGAAGACTCTTGGCTGTAAGATTATCGTAAATAACCTGAAAGCCATCGTAACCCTCGGAGACTTGTATGATTATATAGAAAAGACAACCTCGAAATAATAACCTTTCGAAATAACGAAATAATGGAATATCGAAATATCGGGATACCGAAATATCGAAATCCCGAAAAAACTAATTAACGAAAATTGACAGAACATTACCTTGACATATTAGCCCGCACGATCCGTGAGAACTGGGAGCAACCGGCACTGACCGACTTCTACCTCACGGAGGACGGCACGGCGCAGGACACTTCGCGCGGCAACCGCTATACCTATGGCGAGATGTACTGCGAGATGATGCGCCTTGGCGAGTTGTTCCGTGCACTCGGACTGAAACAGGGTGACCATATCGCCATCTGCGGCAGCAACTCCGCCAACTGGGCAGTTGCCTACCTCGCCATCGCTGCCTATCAAGGCGTGGCAGTGACGGTGCTTCACTCGCAGAACATTGAGGATATAGCGCATCAGATAGACTTCTCGGATGCTGTATGCCTGTTTACCGACAAAGATATTTGGGAAGAATTAAAACAACAGTCCCTGCCGCAAGTAAGGTATATCATTTCGTTAGAAGATTTTACTGTATGCGATGCCGCTACAGGTAGAGCCATAACATGTTATGGCTCTACAGGGGTATACAAAGACCCTACCCCCATTCCCGACTATAGGGATACTATAGGGATACCGAACGGATACGATGAGAATACATTGCGAGAGAAATTGTCAAATGGTAATTTGTCAAATAGTCAATTGTCAAATAGTCAATCCCTTGACGACCTCGCCATGATTTGCTTTACCTCAGGCTCAAGCGGAGTGTCGAAAGGGGTGATGAAATCATATAAGAGTGTCAGCGGAGATATTAAAACTGCTGTGAATTTGTACCCCGTAGTAAATAATAGTCATTATTATTCAACATTGCCGTTTATACATACCGCTGGTCTCGTTGGTGAATTGTTTGCACAATTAATGTTAGGGAAACATATCTTTATTGATAGAGATTTATCCTCTATAAAAAAATACGTATGCTCAATAGAGTTTATTACTCCATATATGATTATTATGGTACCTCAGGTACTTCAAAAGGTATTTGGAATGTACTATGATAATTTCATAAAAAACCTATCTCAATATTGCAAGTTAATAGTAACAGGTACTGCAAAATGGGATGAAGATACAGAAAAAGAAATAGAGAAAAGCGGCATCCCGTTTTGTACAGGCTATGGTCAAACAGAAGCAGGAGTTAATGTTAGTATCGATTCTTATTTGAATCATAGATTGGGCTCGTCAGGAAAGATAGTAAAAGGCACAAGTATTAAGTTTGTCAAAGGTGAAATTTGCATTAAGTCTAAAACAATGATGCTCGGGTATTACAAAGACCCGGAGGCGACGGCAAAGAAGATAGACAAAGACGGTTGGCTGCACACGGGCGATGCAGGGTATATGGACGAAGACGGCTACCTGTATGTAACGGGTCGAATCGGACAGGATATGATAGTCCTGCCCAACGGCGAGAACATCCACCCCGAAGACATCGAGCAGAAACTGAACGCCCTGCCTGAGGTTCGCGAAAGCCTCGTCCTCGCCCGCAACGGCAAGCTGATAGCGTTAATTGTACCCGAACAAGGGATAGCGGAGCAAGGAGTGTATCAGCCATACATGGCTGATATAAGGCGCAGTATCCTCCGCACTGCCAACCCGCAGTTGCCTATGTACTCACAGCTCTGCGACATTGAGTTTTTGGATAAACCGCTTGAGCGCACCGCCAAACAGACGATAAAGAGATATTTGTATGTTTAGTTGAAAGTTGAGAGTTTAGAGTTTAGAGAAGTTGAGAGTTGAAAGACAATAAGGAGTACAATCTGTTATTCAGTTGGCTCTGAGTAACAGAACAAAACATAAAGAACAACACGAACAAAAGTTGAAGCGTAGCGGATACTTTTGTGAGTGAGAGGAGAAATTGCGAGGACAACAATGACTGCGAAGCATGAGCAGTCAGTCCGAGTCCGAGCACATTTCGACGAAGCGATATTTGACATATTGGATTACCGAAAAACTTGCCAAACACTGCCAAAACAGGAAAAATATCACCGTTTTTGCGGATTCTCACTTGTAAGTTTCAAAAAAAGTATTACCTTTGCAGCTAAAATGTTGGAAAAGTAACAAAATATAGCGATAAATATATTGGAAAAGTAACAAAATCATTATAATTATATATTCGCAAAGTAACCATGATACACCGAGATTTAGACAAATTCATTGAGAATCATTACGCTAACAATCGCTCCGCATTATTGCTAACAGGAGCGAGACAGGTCGGAAAGACCTTTGCAATCCGCAAATATGCAGAAAAGCATAACTTAAACCTCATTGAGATAAACTTCTATGAGGACGAAAATGCTAAGATCATATTTAAAAAAGCGAAAGACGTAAAGGATGTGATTCTGCGCTTAAGTGCATATATCAGTAAACCGTTGATTAAAGGCAAAACACTGATTTTTTTCGATGAGGTACAACGTTATGCAGATGTTATCACTTGGGTTAAATTCCTTGTTGATGAGGGCAGTTATCAATACGCATTAAGCGGTAGTCTGCTTGGCGTAACACTGAAGGATATTCGTAGTATGCCTGTCGGATATATGGCAGTTAAAGAAGTGTATCCGCTTACTCTTATGGAGTTCGCTTTAGCTGTCGGTGTTAATCAAGAAGTGATTGCTGCACTTCGTGAAGCATGGCTGTCAAAGACATCTGTCGATAAAGTTGTGCATGAAAGTATGTTAAGAGTGGTTACACTTTATCTGCTGACAGGCGGTATGCCCGCTGTCGTGCAAACCTATCTTAACACTAACGACATGCAAGCGGTGCAAGCTAAACAGCGAGAGATTCTTGGACTATACCGATGGGATATAGCTCAATACGATCCCGACAACAAGTTGTTCATAGACGACATCTTCTCTCTTATACCATCTGAATTAAACGCAAAAAACAAACGGTTCATTCTGAAAAACATGAATGAACACCGCCAGTTTTCAAGGCATGAGAACGGCTTTATATGGTTGAGAGATGCGGGCGTGGCTTTGCCTACATATAACGTGGCAGAACCGAAAGCACCATTGAAATTATCAGAGAATCATTCACTATTCAAACTTTTTCAAAATGACGTAGGACTTTTGGCTGTGCAATACGCAAATGGCATAGCGATGCAACTGCTTAATGGTGAGTTTAACATTAATTACGGAGCTGTATTTGAAAATCTCATTGCCCAAGAGCTGAAAGCTCATGGTTGGGAATTATATTATTATAACAACAAAAAGTTCGGAGAAGTTGATTTCATAATTGAACAAACAGGCAAAATCATACCTATAGAAGTAAAATCCGGCAAGGACTACAATCGACATCAGGCACTTAATAATTTGGTAGGCAGAAAAGATTACGGCATCGATCAAGCTATCGTTTTTAGCCAAAGCAATTTGCAGACCAAGAACAACGTGTTGTATGCCCCGGTTTATATGATTATGTTTCTCAATAAACAACTTCAAGACGAACCAATGATATACAAATTAAATTTAGATGCCCTAAAATAAATTTTGATATATTTTACAAAAGCGGTAATCCAATAAGAAGGCGTATTTAGCCGGTGACATGGTGCGATAGCACCTCTCACACGGCTTGCCGATAAAAGTGCTGGTGGCACTTTTTGAACACTTATTGCGGTATTACCGCTTTTTGTGTGCCTACAACGCGCAAAAAGACGAGATACCTAATCAACATATCTGTTATTCAGTCGGCTCTGAATAACAGAACAAAACATAAAGAACAACACGAACAAAAGTTGAAGCGTAGCGGATACTTTTGTGAGTGAGAGGAGAAGCGGTTGAGCCGCACCGAGAATGTCCGGTGGACATTTGAAGGAGTAAATGCGGCGCGCGAGTTGCG
>JAFVBR010000028.1 GCA_017479885.1 Paludibacteraceae bacterium
ACGGGCTTCCGATGCGCGGAGACTTGCGGAAAAGCAACCACGTTAGGAAGATGTTCATAATGGATTTGATGAGCAAACCTGCTGCCATGTGTTTGTCAAGCCATTCATCGTATGCATCCAGAAAATGCGCCACTTTATGCGAGACTTTGTTAATGACTTCAATATCTTCAGGGGATGTATCCTGTGTGTATTTCATTTCCGCTAACTTCTGACTCATGAATTCCTCAAACGAAACTTCCGATTTTATTTCCGCAGGCACAATATAAAGGGCGATACCTAACAACAAGGTAGTGCCGATGAGCAACTGGAAAGGACGCAGGAATTTCCTACGCTTGCCATTGAGAAAATCTGCGATGACATAACCTTGCCTCCAGACAAGATGCCATAGCGTGTGCCAGTACTCTTTCTCTCCGAAATCGGCAAGCAGAATACGGACGACAGTCAGCATTGTTATTCGCTCGGGCTGCCGAGTCGTTTCCTGCTCTTCGGATGCGTCCGCATCGTAATACTTCTGCTTGCGATGCAGTTCTTCGTAATGGTCGTGGGTATAGGTACGCGCTTGTTGCGCCTTGCGGCGCAGTCTCTGCCACCAGAGGGCGATCTTGGAGGGCTTCTTATTTTTGTTTCTTTGCATCATCTATGGGTTTGTTTTTTCTTTGAGTATTTGGTTTTGACAATCTCGTAGGAGTTGCGGGTGAGGTCGCGCAGCAAGGCATCTTCGGCGACATTGGCGTCCACGCCTATCCAGTATTTGGACGGCAGGTTAAACGGTTTGCCGATGCAGTCATAGCGTGCCTTGAGTTCGTCAATCCGTTCGGGCTGGCATTTGAGCGTCACGATGCCGTAATGGTCAATGTCCAGAAACGCAAACATGTGTCCGCAGACATAGAAGACGAGCACGTTCTCTCCGCTCTTGAACATGGTGAACGGCAGTTTTTCCTCTACATCCGCGCCCAGCGACAGGCAGTATTCTCTATAGGCTTCGATATTCTTAGCCATAGGCACGATTATCTTCGATGTTTATGCTTGGGTATCAGTTGTTTTTTATGACCTGTACGGACGGGACATTCAGGCGGATGGCAAGCCACTGCTCCATACGGGCGAGATCTTCCTGGATGAGCGTCTCCTGCTTATGGCTTGCCGCCGTTTTCTCGGAGATAACCAGCAGCACGGTGGAGTCTGCTCTTGCAAGGGTGATCCGGTCTATGGACGACCATTGTGCGCGCAGTTCGTTGCTGATTTGCTCCGTAGGCAGAACCAGCGCTTCATAGGCATCCAGTTGTTGCCGGAGCGTCTTAATCGAATCGTCGCGCTGACGCAGTTGCTGCTCGGTGGATGCCAACCAATCCCGCATGACCTCAGTCTCGTTCAAACGGTGAACTTCGATGGTGGCATCTTCCTGAAAGAGTATCTGCGCGTGCGAAATCCCGTGTTTCTCTGCGTTCGTATAGAGCTGTGCGCGAGACTCAGGGCTTAGCGCTTCGCCTGCCAGCCGCAGCGTAAGCGCATAGGGTTTGACGGACATGTCCGTGCTGTAATCATAGATATATGTACCTCCAATGGCTTGGTTCTCCTTGACGAAACGCCGTGCCTCGGTTGTAAAACGGTTTTCGCGAACAATACTGTATGCCGTGAAGAAACTGGGTACCAGCACAACGAGAATCAACAAACCATAGGAGATGATTCTGCGGCGTGAAGTACCGTCTTTCTCTTCCACCACAGGAAAACGCAAGTACTTGACTGCCAGGAAAGTAGCCAAGGCGATGAAGATACAGTTGATAAAGAACAGGTACAATGCTCCGCCTGCATATTGCCAGTTAAGGTTGGCTATCCCGTAACCGACCGTACAAAGCGGCGGCATGAGTGCCGTAGCGATCGCCACGCCGGAGAGAACCGTCCCTTTCTCTTTGCGCGAGAGTTCCAAAATGCCGGCTATACCGCCGAAGAAAGCGATGATGACGTCATAGACGGAAGGGTTGGTGCGTGCTAACAGTTCCGTAGGATTGTCCGTCTCCAGAGGCGTTACCATAAAATAGAGCGTCGATGCCAGAAGGCTGATAGCGAACATGATTCCGAGGTTCTTGAGCGACTGCAGCAGCAGGTCTGTGTCGTTGGTTCCCAAGCCCATGCCGAAACCGATAATAGGACTCATCAGCGGCGAGATAAGCATGGCGCCGATGATAACAGGAATGGAGTTGACATTCAGTCCGACCGAAGCAATGACAATCGCCACAAAGAGGATGTAGATGTTCGGTCCGCGGAAAGGGATATTACTGCGGATATTCGCGCTGGCGGCAAGTACGTCGATGTAATCCGTCACACTCAGTTGCTTGCGGAAGAACTGCTTTGCTCGTTCTTTGAATTCTGAATAGGTCATATTGTATTGGGTTATTTCTTTTTGCTATATCATCTTAATCACTTTCGCGGGAACGCCGCCGACGATGGCATTGGCAGGGACATCTTTCGTCACCACGGCTCCTGCGGCAACGATGGCATTTTCGCCGATGGTGACGCCTTGCAGGACGGTAACGTTCGCCCCGAGCCATACCTTTTTGCCGATGTGTATCGGTTTAGCAATCATACCTGCCCGTTGCGCCGGATCGGGGATGTGATTGAGCGTGCAGAGTGTGGCGTTATGACCGATAAGAGCATCGTCATCAATGAAGATACCGCCTTGGTCTTGGAACTTACAGCCCATGTTGATGAACACCCGTTCGCCCACATGCGTGTTCTTGCCGCAATCGGTATAGAACGGCGGAAACATACCGAACGACTCCGGCACATCTATCGCCCATAACTCGCTCAACAACCGTCGCAGTTCTTCGGGGGTATGATACGAGCCGTTTATCTCGGCGGTGATACGCAGGGCTTCCTGCGAGAATTGATGAAACTGCATATGCAAATCGGAGCCGCCAATAATCGGTTCGTCCGTTGCCATCCGTTCACGAAATTGGTCTATGGTCATATCTCTATATGGTTTTGATTACTCGTGCAGGATTACCGGCAGCGATAGAGTTGGCAGGTATGTCATGCGTGACGACGGAACCGGCTCCTATGGTACAATTATCGCCGATGGTGACGCCGGGCAAGATGGTTACATTGCCGCCTATCCAAACATCATTACCGATACTTACGGGTTTAGCCCATTCCTGACGCGTCTTGCGTTCACGCGGGTCTGTACTATGGCACGCGCAGTAGATATGCACGCCCGGTCCTAAAAAACAATCGTTTCCGATGGTCACATAGGCTTCGTCTAAGACGGTAAAGCCGAAGTTCGCGAAGAACCGTTTACCGACGCGGATATGCTTGCCGTAGTCGCAATAGAAAGGCTGGTTGATGAACGTGTCTTCATCCGCCTGACCTAAGATCTCGCGGATCATTTTGTTACGCGCCGCAAAGTCCGTTGGCAGCAGGTTATTATACTGCTGGCATAGAACCTTTACGCGGTTGAGGTCTTCCAATAACTCCGGGTCACAGGCGTCATACACTTCGCCGGCTAACATTTTTTCTCGTTCTGTCATCTTTTCTTGGTGTATTTGGCTTTGACGATTTCGTAGGAGTTGCGGGTAAGGTCTTTGAGCAAGTCCTCTTCGGCGGCGTTGGCATCCACACCTATCCAATATTAGGACGGCAGGTTGAACGGTTTGCCGATGCAGTCATAGCGTGCCTTGAGTTCGTCTATCCGCTCCGGCTGGCATTTGAGCGTCACAATGCCGTAATGGTCGATGTCCAGAAACGCAAACATGTGTCCGCAGACATAGAACACTAACACGTTCGACGCATACCTGAATGCCGTGAACGGCAGTTTCTCCTCTACATCGCTGCCCAGCGACAGGCAGTAGTCTCTATAATCTTCGATATTCATTTTGTTAACGTGTTCAGGGTAGATATGGATAGTTCGCTCATGCCTTCAGTTCGTTTACCTTGAACGGGATGTCGTTCTGCACGTCTTTTGCGAACTCCTCACTTGTGGTTGTCCGTTGTACCGCACAGGAGCACAGGGCAAGTAATACTATGTAAAAAAAAGTTCTTTTCATTTTGCCTCTTTTAATTGGTCTAGTAATAATGTACGTTCAATTAGTTTCATTTCCAAAACTTTAATTATTTTCATTTTTTAGAAATCCTCAACAAAGGTACTCTTTTTTTGTTAATTATGCAAGAGTTTGTTCGCTTTTTCTGTATTATCATTCTAATATATACCTCTTTTTACATATAATTTACCACTCCGAATACTACGTGGCACAGCATAAAGCCGGAGGCAAAGAGTATGGCTGGGAGATTCTTTCGGTCTGTGGCATACAGCACAAAGGCTATGCACGGAGGCAGGGTCAAAAGCCCGATAACAAGCTTCCCAACAATACCCGAATAGAACAGACACCAGCCTGTATAGTACACCGCCAGACACGCTATCACGCCAATAATCAGAGGCGAGAGCTGCATTTTACCGGCATTCTTGTTTTTAACCATACACAGACTTACAATCATCAGTACTTGCAGCACAGCCCCGATGGTGTCTGTTACCGGTGTGACGGATACCGTTCGCAAGATGTCGTTTGGAGCCGGCACACCGAACCAGAAGAGATTAGGTATCATCACTAACACGAACAACCCCAATGCCCATGCGTCAAAGCCAAATTTATATTTCCCGGTTATTTTCATTCTTTTTCAGTTTTTGTTTGTTGTTTTCCCGACT
>JAFVBR010000002.1 GCA_017479885.1 Paludibacteraceae bacterium
GAATCATGGCTTTACCGTGGATCATGGCTCTACCGTGAATCATTGCAAATCTACACGGGAATCACCGCAGCTCTGCTCCGCTCCGTGTGTAGAGACTGAATATATTCAGTCTCTACAGTGAATCATGGCTTTACCGTGAATCATGGCTCTACCGTGAATCATGGCTTTACCGTGAATCCTAACTCTACCGTGAATCATTGCAAATCTACACGGGAATCACCGCAGCTCTGCTCCGCTCCGTTTGTAGAGACTGAATATATTCAGTCTCTACAGTGGATCATGGCTTTACCGTGAATCATGTCTCTACCGTGGATCATGGCTCTACCGTGGATCAGCGGGGGCACTCTCTTTCTCAGCTGCGAGTGGTACTTGCCGTCTTGTACAGGGTCGCAAACGCGTAACCGTTCAGCGTCTTGTACTTCGACTGGTTCTTGAAACCGCGAACAATACCTGCCCACTGGTCGGCGTCCTGACGCGCCTGTTTAACCAGATCCCATGTGTTCGCGAACTTGTTCTGAACACTAACCTGGGCGCTGGTCGGATTCTCCAACTTCGGATTCACCTTGTGGGTGTGATACGCGTACTGAACGTCTATTGCGCTGTTGTACGCCATGATGGGCGAACCTTTCTGGTTGCACATCTTGCCGTGAGCCTCTTTCACAAGCTCGTTAAGTCGTAACTTCATAGTGCTTTATTTTTTAATTGTTAAACATATAATTAATGTCCGTATGTCCGTATGTTTTAATGTTAACAGTCGGACCTCTTAGACAATGCAAAAATACTACATATATAAGGCGCCGGTTGGTGGTGTACAACAGAGTTGAAAGTTGAGAGTGGAAAGAAGTTCTATAGTGGAGAGTGGAAAGAAGTATAGACGCTGTGCACAGCGTCTATACAGAGTTAACGAAGAAGTCGCAGCGTCTATATCTTTTTGTAGGTGCCTCTGCGGAGATGCATTAACTTATTGTTTTTCACACCACTTAGCAACCATGCATCAATAGTCCTTTCACTTATTCCGAGCATTTTGGCGAACATTTTTGCATCTGCCGTGGTGAACTCTTCAGACAGCATACTCATCAGCTGAATATGCTGCATCGGGCTACTTTCAGACAAGGCGTGCTCCTCCGACTTGGGCAGCATCTGAGCCACCCGTGCGGCATGCAGAAGCAGCTTGCTTACTATAAGACAGATTGTGCGGAAATCTTCGTCGGAGCACCAGACCTCCCCGGGCAAGTTACCCTGCGGCTCCATGCGCAAGGCAGTCAGGCACATACCTATACGTTTTGCTATCACTGCCATACGCTTTATTGTAGGATCCAACTGTGTCCCCAACGCCGCAACCAGTCCCTTGTACTGGCTGACGAACAGGCGCTTTATCATCATACGCTGACTGTCGGTCAACCGGAAGAGGCATGTCCTGCCTTGGTTCTGCGCTGAGTTCTGCCACAGCCAGAGTTGCCTGATACGGAACCCCGCCTCCTTATATATATTATAGGTGCGGAGGTTGGTCTCGTTGTCATCGTCGGCATCGAATACCGACTCGTCGAAGGGCAGCGTGTCTGTCACCACCAACGGGCAGAAGCGCGAGTAGAGTCCGTTCTCGCGGCTCTTGAGCAGCGGCTGCAGCTGGTTGTAGGTGCCTGAGAGCAGCACACTCATCTCGGGGCGTTCTATCTCTATGTACTCGTCCTCTCTCCGACGGCGCTGACTGACTGTCTCATGCTCGAAAGCACAGCGCAGCACGTCAGAGTACTGTCCGTAGTCCTGTCCCCAAATCTGCGAGAGCGTGTCCATCTCTGTTGCCATCAACATTCCTCGTCCGCCGTTCTGGTGCAGTTGCTGCAGGATGACGGGCATACTGCTGTTGGCGGGCATGAAGACGAGTTTTCTGACAGGAGCCTGTGCCGTCTTGTCCCCTCCATTCACAGCATCGTCGTAGTCCGCCTTCTCAAGACGGTACATCTCTTTCATGTCGTTGTGTATGGGGTCCAGCAGTCGTTTGGAGTAGTATGTTATGCCTTTTCCGCTTGCGGCAGGTGCCAGCAGGAGTGTCATCAGGTTGGCATGATAGGTGCGGCGCGGGTTGCCGTGGTAGGTGATGAAGGACGGTATGGCATAGCTGACAGCCGTCAGGTTGCTGAGCAGCAGCATGTCCTTGACAGCCGGAGTGGCGGCTATCTCAAGACTTTTTCCGAGTATGGGCGGCATGTTCGCCAAATCGAGAAACGGTGTGATGTACACATCATCAACCGACTCATCTGCAAGCGTTTGAGTTGTCGGCTCATTTTTTGATAGACGCTGCGACTTCTTCGTTAACTCTATTCCCGCCTGTTGTGCAAGGTGGAAAAGTGTTTCAATTTTTACAGTGCCGTTGCCTGTCCGGCGGCACTCTTCCCATTTCTTGCGCACTGCCTCGGCATCGTATTTGGGGTATTGTTGGCAGAGGGCGTCGAAGTCGGCGAGTGAGCCGTGTTCGTAGCCGGCGATGGCGAAGCATCCGCGCAGCCAGCTCTCATAGTCAGGCATGAGGTCCAGTCCGCGACTGCATGCCTGACTGATAATCATCCGATAAATTTCTTGTGTTTTCATAACTCCATATTTAATTAAAAATGAAAAAGTAAAAATTAAAAAGGCTTTGCACTCTGTTTGAGCAAATGGCACCGAAGAAAACATTTCTGAATGAAAGTATCACCTCTGTCAGGATGGGGCTTGCATGAAACCTTCCTAATTCTTACTTTTTCGTTATACATTTTTACATACGTGTTTCACTTCTGTAGTGTTCTATCATCTCACGATAGAAGAGGGAGTGCAGATAGTCGCACAAGCGGTTGAACCGCCTGCCGTAGGGGTCGTCCTTGTAAATCTGCATCCACTCCTCGCGGTTGTCACGAAGTTCCTCATGTACACGCTTCGACACCGTGCGCAGCATGTCCTGACGAAGCAACTGGTTAGGAGTCGGCTTGTAGTTGAGAGGTGACTTACGCTTGAGAATGATGGTTTCTCCACTGCTTGCCTGCATACGGAAGAAGAGATCTCCCTTGGAGGAAAGCTTACCTTTGATAGCTTTGATAAGCTCGTTTAATGTTGTCTTCATGATGAAAATAATTTTAGATGATTTATAAATTAGTTTGAAAGTACGGTGATACTACGGTGATACTACGGTGATAGTACGGTGGTCTTGTATATGCAGTCCGGGTCGTATGGTATGTATGTAGCGGCTGCGATGTTCTTTGGTGCGGGGTCAGAAGTGATGCCGTATGCTGTGTACAGGTAGTTGGCAAAACGGGTGTATGTCTGACTATAAGGTGTTTCCTGCCGATTGATGTCAAGCACTATTTTGATGCCTGCGGTAGGCGAATGGAAGAGCAGCACGAGCGGCAGCAGTTGGTCCTGTGCGAGTTGATGGAAGACGGATTCGGTATCGGTGAGGTGGTCGATGTCGATGGTGAGCAGTCCGCTTGCGCGTTGCAGGTTGTCGGCTTTGCGTGTAGGTGAGAAAACTCCTCCGATGGTGACGTACGGGAAGATGAGTCCTTTGCGACGCTGCAGTTCCTTAGTAGAGAGTCGTCCGCGTGCATTGAGCAGAATGGCGGTGTTGTATTCGTTCTGTGCATTGATGACGCATCGTGTGAGTCCTGCGAGTCTGGGTGTGTCAATGCCTTTGCCGCTAATTACTTTGAAGAGCTCTTCGGCAGTAAGCGTCCCTGCCGGTACGGTATTGGAAACCGGAGCCTGATAAACTGAGAATTTCATGATGTTTAATGTTGTTTGATGTTGTTTGATATTGTTTGATGTGGTTTGATGTTGTTTGATGTGGTTTGATGTGGTATAAGAGGCTTATCGTTTCTGGAAAATCTGTCTGACGGTTTCTTCGGAGAGGTAGAACTCGTAAGCGACCTGCTGATAGATGTCCATGATAGGCCTTGTGCCGAGCAGTTGCATCACACGGTTGATGATGTCTTTGTTTCTGCGCTTGAGATTTAGAGTATCACGTTGCATAGTTTTGAATGTTTGATTGTTTTCGGCAGCAAAAGTACAGATAAAGACAACGCGCCAACGGGCATTCTGTTTATCAGGGAAATTCCCGATATGCAAAGTGCTGTCAGTGAGAACAAAAAAGTCCCCGCGAGATAACTCACGGGGACTTTTCCACTGAAAAAAAGGGAAATTATTTCTTGTCTTTAGGCTGTTTCTGCCATGCTTTCTTGAAAGCTTCGGATGTTATATTGGTATGAAATGCATCGTTGAACTTGTCGATGAATTCCTTAGGCCGTCCCTCCAAGGGCATCAGCATAGCTCCATTGACCGGTTTTTGGAGCGTATATACGCACCTTGCGAGTTCCGCAGCAGATTTCTGAGCCGCCTTTGCGAGCTCCTCTGCCACATCCCTGCGCTGTTCGTATTTTGTGCCGTTCTGTCTGATGTATGAGAAGGAAATGTCGGGAGCAATATCCTGCGGCAGTGTGTGCTGCTGCAAGGCGGTATCAAGATTGAGTACAGGGAACGGGTTGTATTCGGGTTCGATGAAGTCTTCGGCAGTGTCTTTCAGTTGGTTGTATGTCTTGAGAATCTTCTCACGGAGTTCTTTGTCATGTGCTTTGTGTGAGAGGAAGAGCAGGAAATGGAGCTGGTTGGCACGCAGCCTTGCAGCAAGATTGTTTTCAGGTTCCAGTAGTTCCGTAGCCGCGTCATTGAATTGCTTTAGCAGTTGCACGGTAGCCTTGCATGCTTTACATTCGGCAGCGGCAAGTGTCTGAATGATAAAGTCCTCCCTCTGGTCTTCGTGCTGATAGAAGACCTCCTGCTTATGATACTTGAGCATTTCGAGCACCTGTTCGCTGCGATACCAATAGTAATCAGTGTAGAGGTCTTCTTCAGAGTGGTTGTAATTAAACAGCATGACAGGCATCTGCAACACAAGTTCCTTTTCTTCCCGCATCAGAGCGACAGAGTTCCGCTCCGTATCGGGTATAGCGACTTGGAAAGAGTAATGTGTGATGAGGAAAGGCAGAATGGAGAGTCTGACCTCAATTGACAAACTGTCGTGTCGTGGTTGTTTCTTGTCTGCCTCAACAATGGTGAATTCGTCTTCGTGAACAGACAGCAACGGAATGGAGAAGCCGGGGTATCCGTTTTGCATTCTGAGGTAGAAAGTGAAGGGGCTCTTTGCTTTGACAGAGAGGTGTTCCGCCGTGAGCCACTCACGCAGGCAGTTTTCCCATACAATTTTTTTTACAATGAGTTCCGCTTCTATGTCAGAGTCGTCATAATCAGGGAACTTGATGAGCGAGAAGTTGAATGATGTGGCGAATGAGTCGAAGTTGATGAGAGCAAGGACCTCGTCCGTCACATTATAGTAAGAGAGGTGCACTTTCTCGGTGTAGTCGTGCCAGAGCTGCTGTTCGCCTTTTGATTTGGCATGTGTCAGTTTGGCATGTATCAGCATCTCAGCGAAGAGTACGGCACCGAATCCTTCAACGAGTATGTTTTGTTCTGCCATTTGCATTTCTTTCACATGCAGCAGGTCGTGTGTGCCAGGTGTTTCCCCCTCGCGCCAAGGTGCATCAATGCGGCAGACAGCATTGAGGTCGCTTACATAGAACAGGCAACCGTTCTGATTGTTTACGTTGTCAACCTGATAAGGTGTGAGTTGCCGTGTGGCAAAGGGATTGTGAGTAGTAGGTTTCATGTTAATTCAGGAGTCTTTAGCAAATCTGCGAGTTAGTTATTGTTTAGAAGGGATATGTTCGACAAGCAGTTTCAGCAGGGGGCACATACTCGCGGATAGCGTTGTTGACGGGAATGGCCGGAAGCATAAACAAGGAGTTGTCATATTTTAGGTATAACGGGGCGGTATATTATGGAACCGGCGTTTTCATTATAATGCAAAAACATAGTCATATATATCGGCAAATATGTGATATTCTGTCTGACTGTCACATTTGCGTTACAAAGAACAATGGCGTTATTGATCTTATATTCTTCCGTGGAGAGCAAATTATTCAATGCCACATGACGCTGATAGTCTTTCCCCGACTTCACCTCAACGGGTAGAATCTCACCATTCCTTTCAAGCAAGAAATCTATCTCACCCTGTTTCTTGCTACTGAAATAGTACAAGTTCCAACCATGAGCGTGTAGTTCCTGAGCTACAACATTCTCATATATAGCACCGTAATTGATGTTTATATCTCCCTGCAGTATCTTAAGTTGTATTCCCCCGACATATTGTGAAGCCAACAACCCCACATCATTCTGGAACAATTTGAACAGGTTACGCTGTTCATTCAGTTTCAAAGGTGATTGAGGAGCTTGAACATTATACGCAGGCAATGCCATATCAGCATCCCGCAACCAAACAAAACTATTTTCATGACGGGAGAACTTCAGATGTTCATTCAGTTTCTTTAGCACGAAGCGTTTGTTTTTTGCATTCAACTCCGACGGAATCAAATCAAAGATATCATTTATATAAAGTTTATCTTCGGGATCGTATGTGGATATATCACGCTTGTAGAGAGACAAAACAGCCTGTTGCTCCTGAAGTACGCGTTGAAGGTCGTTAGTGTCAAGATATGTCTGAACTGCTGCCGGCATTCCGCCAACGATAAGATACAGATTGAACAATTGAAGCATCTGCTGATGCAGGAAGTCGTCAACCGGGAGTTGTTGATCATAAGAATAACGGACAGCCCCAATAACATCATCCTGCACTCCAACGGCTTTCAGGAATTCACAAAAATCCAAAGGAAACATTTGCTTTTCAACCATGTAGCCAACCGGCACAGAGCGAACATTTCTCAGTTCCAAGCCAAGCAACGAACCGCTTAAGGCACACATGAAGTTACCCTCGTCAACAATTGCTTTTACCCAAGTAAGAACATCCGGATAGTGTTGCACTTCATCAAAAAAGAGGAGACACTTTCCCTTCTGCATAGGGCTCTTAACATAGGCAGAGATGCGCAACAACAAGTCTTTTACGTCGTTCGCACCTTTAACAATATTTATTGTCTCGGGTTGTAAGAGGAAATTCAGTTCAATCAGCTGCAGTTTGTTGCGCTTGGCGTATTGCCTGATTGCGAATGTCTTACCCACCTGACGGGCACCGGTAAGCAACAGAGCCTTTCTCGACTCAGCAAAATGCTTGTCTATAAAACTATCAATATTACGACTTATCATTTACAACAATTGTTTGCGTTATATCTGTCCGTTTTTCCAATGTGATTTAGGTGTATTTTGTCCGCTTTTCCAATGTGATTTCGGTATTATTTGTCCGCTTTTCCAATGTTATTTAGGTGTATATTGTCCGCTTTTCCAATGTTATTTAGGTGTATTTTGTCCGCTTTTCCAACATTTTGCTGCAAAAGTAGTACAAGTTTTTTGAATGTGCAAGAAGAAAAAGGTTTTCTTGGAGATTTTGATAAAGATGCAGCCTTAATTGGCTTTATGAACAGAGTGAATCATTAGTGTCCACTAATAATCATAGGTTGTTATGGATGGTAAGGCAAAATGCGAATGGTCTGTTGCAAGTGCCAGCATTTACTCAAACTTGTACCACCTTTGAATGAAAGATGTTCAGCGTACGGCAGCGAAAACACAGCTTTCAACACCTGTGTTACCCACCAGTCTTTCTCTATGATATGTTCAAGCAGTGTCTGTTTTGAAGCACCTACTACTTGGTTTATAAATTGCTGTTTTGCCTCTTGAGGTAGTTCGGAGAGTTTCATAACTTATGCAATGTTTGGCGCACCCAAACAGGTGCAAGTTGAATATCATGTTGAAACTCATCTTGTTTAACATTAGCAAGATGATGTTTGATTATTTCCATTTGTTCTTCGGTAAGATTATTCTCTCCAATCTCACGCATGGCTGATACTATCAGCATCATTAAGTGTGACTGAAAAGCCATTTTCTTAGCCGATGATGTATGAATAAATTTTATTCCTTTACCCTCACCGATAGGTACTTGTCGTGATGACCCTGTTGTAAGGAAAACGGCGTTGCCCGGTACTTGTGTGGATAATCCCAACATATTGAGTGCGTAACTGCCTGTCGGAACAATAGTTACTTGGTCTCGGCGTGCAATGGCTTCGGCAATATCAGACATGGATGGATAAACCGCACCTAAACCATACTGCGTATCAATCTTCGGATAATAATAAATACCCATAGAGATCCGCATTAGAATACCTTCTTTTACAAGTCGTTCTAAAATCTTGCGAATGGTAGCAGGATTGGCGACATCGCCAAAATCCTGTCCGAAGAAAAAATTACCTCTGTCAACAGATTTAATTCGTTCATTAACTATGTTTTGTGCACTTCCAACCATAATTTTGTAGCAAATAAAATGTCACACCTTTTTCAGAAAAGTGTGACAAAATTACTACTTAATTTATATATATGCAAATTATTTTTTGATTTTATACAAAATATGCGACTTAAGTAGCATTTTTGAAAGTAAATTTTATGCCTGAAACGTTTGAAACCTCGCTAACCCCTGCATTTATCGGGCTTGAGACTATATCTCAGCCTGCAAAATGATACTTACGCCACATTTTTCATAAGTCAAACTCATTGGTTGAAATCATAAGATACCAACAAGGAAGATAGAAGTGTAATGTCCTTGAAGGCAACTAATAGTCCAAAAGAAAAATAAATCAGTTACTTCCGTTTACATATCAGCACATTAATATTGCTTAAAATAGTTACTACGAATGAGGTGGTCAGACATTTCGTATGCTTCTTGTTCGGAATATCTGCGATGAAATCGCACCGAGTCAAGCAAGTTAACGCCCAACCCCTTCCAATAGTAGTCTTGCAAGCCAAGTAGCGGCATATAGGTGGAGAAAGCATCCATTTGACAGGCATCCACATCATCAATTAGCACGGTCTGCTGCATTGATGGCGTATAAACAATCAAAGGACAGAAAGGCTGGTTGCAATGTAAGCCTAAACCGGTTTCATCACTATAACGCTGGAAATTTCGACGAAGTTCTTGCGAGAATATGGTATGGTCGCCTGTCAGTATCAATGAAGCCTCGGAGAAAGCCGGATTACAATCAAAAGCCTCCAATAGTGGGGCAAGATGTTCATCAGTGTAATGACAGGCCTGCATATATGCTTGCATATAATGCGGCATCTCAGCATCTATGAATTGGAGAGAACTTCGCGTTGCCCCAAAACTGAACGGCGCATGTGAGGCTGCTGTAACAGCCTGCACCACAACATATCCGTTATTGCGCAGTTCAATGACTTCTCCAAAGAGATATTCTTCGGGAGGGAGGACAGATATGGTGGTGTCATAGCCAAGTGCTTTAGACATCAGATTTTGATTCCAAACAATCGCCTCATGCGGTACAATAACGGCATCAGGTCCTTGAGAGCAATCTGCAAGCGAGGGGAAAGTGTTATGTGGAAAAGTAAAAGCGACAGCCCCCTCTGAGATTGGCAATAAGCCTGTATTGAGAATCATCTGCCCATCCATAGAGTTTCCCCCTTTGACCTGCCGAGCAAGACGGGTAGCATGCAGGTGATGATGGTTTTGCATAAAACGCCAAAGATTAGGAGTGGCAACAGGATTGACAACCCAATCTTCAAGTGACTCCCAAAGAACAATGATGACCGGGTGCTCAAGTAGAGGCCGAGTTGATTGAGGATTGAGAATATTCATAGAAGCCAAAGCAGTTTCATCTTCAGGAGTGAATTTATAATAGGAATTCCCAATACGGAAAGTATCGTTGAGAACAAACCCTATTTGGTGGAAGATAGAAAAATAACTCACTGTCCCCGCAGCATGATTGGTAAATATAGTGTTGCGCATAGCATAGGAGAACGGATTGAAATAGTGGGGCGTGATGCCGACAATCTTTTCATCATAATTATGTGTGTAGCAATATCGATGACATTCCACACCGACAAGGTTGATAAGATATGCAGAGAAGGTGAATGCGAGAGTAAGAACCCACGCTCGTTGCCCCCCCCCACTAAATACCTTATACACAGCAACATAGACACACGACAATACTAAATATACAGCATCTTTGATACTCATAAAGAAGAAGACACTTCCCCACCAGCCTTTCATATTGCCCGCCATAGAAAAGGCGAAGATATCAAGGACTGAATCGTATGCACGGAAATAGACGAGATTGGCGATAATCCAGATGTCAAGAAGGAAGGAGAGAGCGACAGTTATCCAATGCCTGTCGATAAGTGCGAAAGCAGCGAAGAAGAGTGCAATGGCAATCTTGGGCAGATGGAACGAGAAGAACTGTTGGGGGTAGCTCCAAAGAGAGGAGAGAGGAACAGATTGAAACACCGTCCAATGAAACAGATATATCTTCAGCAAAAGCAACAAGAATAGTGTCGCAAACAGAATATATTTTCCGTAACGGTTACGAAAATCGGAACTAATGAGCATGATTGATAAGGGTTTTAAGAAGTCGGAATTTATGGTCGAAGAAGATATAGCGACAGGCATGCAGATATTGCCTTATGGCCTGCATGTATTGTTGTTGGCTGTGGAAATAAGCGGATAGAGCCAGATAGTGGTTCAGTCGGTGTTGTTTGAGTTGCCTTACAGTAAGGTTGGGGACTTCGGGGTGTTGTTTTTTCCGTCTTGAGAAGTTGTCTTCTACATATTGATGCTGCGCTTGTAGATTAAGCAAGCGGTGTGCATCGTTGCGTGACATATTATGGTTGTGTCCGCGATAATAATAAAGAGGTTGGTTAACAAAAAGGACAGGTGCAATCTCCTCCATTTTAACATACAGGTCCTGGTCTTCTGCCACCGGCAGATTCGGGTTGATACCATCGGTCTGATTATAAATTGCCTGTTTGCAAAGTGCAGGTGCAGAGATATGTCCTCCATCGGAAGTAAAATGTGTTTGTCCGGCAGGAATTTCACCTGCCCAATCAGACACTCGCAGTGGTTTAAGTTGTTCATCACAGAGCCAATGGGTGGCATAAGTGATAGAATATTCTGCTTGCAAATGAGCATTTAAGAGTGTTTGCAAGCAATCGGGTGTGATAGTATCATCGGGGTCAACGAAGATGAAGTAGTCGCCCTGTGCGAGTTCAATGAGGCGTTGCTTTGTGTACCCTACTCCACGATTGGTGTTGTTTTGATAGAGGTGCAGACTGAGTTGCGGGTGTTGCTGTTGATAATGGGTGATTATTTGCAGTGAGTTGTCGGTAGAGCAATCATCAAGGATGATGATTTCGGTATTGGTATAGGTCTGCAGCATCACCGAATCAAGGGTCTGAGTGATGTAGCAACCATTGTTGTAGTTGGCAATGAGGACAGATATCAGTGGTGAAACAGACATTTTTTCAAATCACTTTTGAGATATTTGACCAACACTCTCAACGCATCAAACCACGCTTTCAAAGGTTGATGAGAAGGGGTTATAATAGCTTCTTTGAAGAGTTCGTCCCATTGCGGCATAATCACCCCCGGTGTAAAACGTCGAGCGTTGTTTAGGGCGGCTTCTGACATTTGAGTTCTCAGGTTGGGATTACTCATCAAGAGCATCAGTTTTTCTGCCAGATCTTTTTCATCAAGATACTTGCAAAGATATCCATCTATGCCATCGTTGATAATATCGGAAGGACCACTCGGCAGATTGAAGGCTACGGTGGGAAGTCCGCATGCTTGTGCTTCCACAAGCACAATACCGAAGCCTTCGTATAAGGAAGACATTACAAACAATGATGCCCGACAATACTGACTATGCAAATCAGTAGAGAAGCCCATAAGATGGATGGTATTCTGCAGCCCCTGCTGCTTTATCAATGCCAACATCTTTTTCTTTTCTTCTCCATCTCCCCATATTTCCAAATGCCAATTAGGGAATTGCTGAGCAACATATTTCCATGCCCGAATAAGATAAGGAAAGCCTTTTTGAGCCGTATAACGTCCGACAGCGATGACTACATTTTCCCGTTTATCAGTATGAGTTTTCTCTGCTCTCTGCAGATATGTGAAATTATAGATACATTTCACATTATCGTAGCCCCACTTCTTGATATCATCGTTTTTACTGGATACTATTATTACTGCAACTAAATAGGGAAACAACCAATCGCACATTTGCCTGAAAGAAACATCGGGTTGCGGGACAAAGGTTTCAAAATAAGATTCGCCATAGTTGAATATCTCATAGCAAGCATGCAGTTCGAGCATATATTTAACAAAGGGGAATCTCAAGCGACATAATGCCATTTCGCGGAACATAGGGCGAGTAAACATCACAATATCCACCCGTGTATGTGAAAGAGTTTTGTAGAGATTCCTGCAAAATTGGATTTCAGGGTTATATTGAAA
Organism: Paludibacteraceae bacterium; assembly: GCA_017479885.1. Lineage (GTDB taxonomy): Bacteria > Bacteroidota > Bacteroidia > Bacteroidales > Paludibacteraceae > Colicola. Next base: position 12,326 of record JAFVBR010000002.1, read on the forward strand.
AAAGAGTTGCCGAGAGCAGAGGTCTTCTTCAGTTGCAACAATCAGCACTCTATATCCCAATCGGATAAGCCAATCAGCCTTGTCAAGTACAATTTTCTCGACTCCCCCAACAGATGAGAGTTGATTGACTACATATAAGATTGTTATTTGTTCTTGATGCTCCGCCATATCTTAGTGAGTTTTCTGTACACTCGTTCCCATGGATGAATAAGTGCGTAGCCTAAACGATAATAACGACTGGCTTTTATATTGTTTAATTCTTTTCGCAAACAATCCTCCCCATGTCGCAGTTGCATATCTACGATATTTTCCGCCTCAATACCTCTACGCTCAGCGGCATCTTTTATAGCCAAAATATGCCAGTATTGTGCTTTCATATTGCCCTGCGATATTCCGCCAGCATACATCCTATATATATATAGAGAGAGAGAGGTAGAGGAATGGTGCCACTTCCTCCAATCGGAAATAAAGGTCCATATCCACGGCACGTTTGAGGACCGGATTGATGCCTGCAGTTTGACGATACATAGCAGTTTTGAACGAGGAAAAAACAAGAGCATTGTGTATCTCATCGGTCAGGAAGGAGCGACCGGGGATATTTTGGAACTCGCGTGAGAGCCATAGTGGTTTAAGGTTTTCATCGGCACACCAGTAACGCGCTGCTACCAGACTGACCTCGGGATGTTGCTTATGTTCCCTGACCATCACCTCTACCGCATTCTCCGTCAAGGCATCATCCGGATCAAGGAAACCGCAGAGTTCGCCTTGTGCCAATTCTGCACAGCGTCGCTTTGTGTAGCCACAACCATGATTGCCGTCATTATGAAAGACACGGATACGCGGGTCGAAATCTGACGAATCAGGGTCGGTGTATTTCTGATATATCAACTCCGACAAGCCGTCGGTTGAAGCATCGTCCACCAATATGACCTCCCAGTTTTGACAGGTCTGCCTAAACACGGAATCAAGCGCCTCCTGCAGATAACGGCCGTTATTGTAGTTGGCAATGAGAATGGAGAAAAGAGGCATACCTTCTGCTATCATGTTCGCTTGTTCAAATATTATTAGACGGCAAAATTACATAAAAGTTTTAATGTATACAAATTCCATTGACCTCAACCGCTAAACAAAGAATCAATCATCAAGATTGGTGAAAGGATTATTTCTCCCTTATTCAGTTTACCCCTTATGAAGGATATGCTTCTCTACTTTCCGTCGAATCCAACGATAGGGATAGGTTAGCCTTTGCCCCACACGCAAGAGTTCAGAATGATAATATCGCAGCAAGGCCTTTTTGTAGGCTGTCCCGGGTTGTGGAAGTTTTACGCCAAAATGCTCGGAGGGGACTCTGATGGGGTGCAAATAACCATTTATATGGTTGGCGACATTATGCGAATGTACGACCTCGATCCACATGGGGGGGGGTGTTCGCAGTGCCCAACTCACAATAATTCAAATTTTGAATTTCATCATGGGCAAACCCAATGACTGTACTCACATTACCAGCGAGAGATTCTATACGTGAGAAATAGTGGTTGGCATCGTAATCCCAGCGGTACATCACTTGCTCTAATAAATCATACTGCAAACCCGTTTTATAGTTAATAACAACATCTTGCTGTTTAGAAAAGGCTTGCTGAATGGTAGCAAGATAGTCTTGATGCAGCATATCATCGTTGTCCATACGGGTGGTGATAAGGTATGGCGTAGTAGTATGCAATCGTATATATGAGCGTACAAACGCCGCCTCATCGGCATAGGGTTGCAGATAGAGAGGTGTGAAAGCGGGAAAGAGTCGTTCGTAGGCTTCTATTTTCTCCTTATATTCATCCGGGGTCTCAGAATTGAACAACACCAACCATTGAAAATCTACATTTCGCTGCTGCATCACACTCGGCAAACAATAGGATTCAAAGAGCATGAATCGTTGCTGCAACCATTCCGGTGTTTGAATGGCGGTACGACGATTCTCTGCCGTTGAGTGGAAAAACCACTCCTGCACAATATTGAAACGAGTGATGAGATAATGTGTAAATGGCATACTATGTTTATTACTCATGATATACTTTCTTTTATCTTTGTATATATTGCTATTCCGTTATTTTATGTTTAAGTCCTTTGATTAGCGACTTGCACATCTGCATGTCGAATTTTCTCACTGCAACATTTCCATACATATTGCAAAGCGAATGACGAAAGTATCTTATCCTGTCACAAAGTTCTTTGGAATGTTCCAAATTATATATTCGATGTCTCAGATTATCGCCAAACACCTGTTGCAGAGTTGTGAGATACATCTTCAAATCTTCGTCATCGGGATGTTGTTGGCACAATTCTTCATATATTTTGTATGAGGTCATTTCTTTTGCCTGTGCCGTTAATGCCGAAAACACTCCACCAGCATGCCTGCGATATACAGCTCCAACAAATGGCATACAATATCCCCTCCCCTTATGCAAAAGATAATAGTTCCAATGTACATCACGTGCATATTTATATTTGTTCATTTGTTTTAAGTCAAGACATTCTCTACGATACATTAGTGTCATTGTCTTAGTAATCCACGTATTGTAATTATCTACTGCTGTGAATGTAAAACCTTGTGCCTGTTCAGCAAACAAACTCGCCACATAATCTTCACTCCATGTATCCTGATTCTGATTGTATATCTTATATCTATGGCAACATAGCGAATAATCAGGGTGTGTTTCGAGAAAGTCCACTTGCTTCTGCAACTTGTATGGGTCTGTCCAATAGTCATCACCTTCACATAAAGCTATATATTTTGCAGGAGATAAATACTGAGTCATTAGATTATTCATAGTAGTATCATGCTTACTCCGCAAATTCTCCTTCTCTAAAATGGGATGAATAATATCTGGATATTTCTCTGCATATTCGCGAATTACGCTCTGTGTATCATCGGTTGAGGCATCATCGTGCACCACAGCATAGAAAGGAAAATTAGTTTGCTGCATTACAAATCCTTCTAAGCACTGACGTATGTATGGCGCATGATTATATGTCAGACAATTGATTATTACTAAAGGTCTTTTCATTTGACTATTCTTTTGTGTACGCTAACTCGCACCAAAAGAACAATCACTCTCAGATTACAGCAATCTGTTTATAATCTTCCTAAATAGTGGAGATAGTGTATTATAATAATATCCGGTAGCCAATCGTTGTGATAAACGAGCGAGGCTAATTATTTTCTTTACATAGGCATCATTTGTACATCTCTTCCATATTCTAAAGTCTTCACGAGCTATACATTCTCGTAATTTGATTCGATTGTTGGTTGCACAAAGTAATATGTGAAGGTATTGCTCAGATATCGCATCTGCCAATACCCCCCCCATAACTCGCTGTATTTCTGCAATATAGAGCAATACAACTGTCGCTGAATTATTGACAAATCATTCAAGTGTTTAACAGAAGTGGTTGACGTAATTGCCCCTTCACGCTTAACACGATGATACTGCACAGGCTGATTGGTAAGCATCAAGCGTTGGCAAAAAGTCAGCACACGAGGTGTAAAGTCTTCATCTTCGTGCAAAAAACCTTCTAAGAAGGCAAGTTGATTGTCTAATAAGAACTTGCGTCTATAGATATACATCCATACGGGAGCCGGATAAGAATATCCACAATGTTCGTAGAATTGTCTTGCAAACTCGATGCCACTAACAACTCCATCAATATATAAATCGGCTGAAAAATAAGGTTCTACACCATCCTTTAATGATGACATTGCCACGACATCCAGATTGTTGGTTTGAGCCAAAGTAAGCATTGATTGAAGAATGTGAGGATACAGATAGTCATCTGAATCAAGGAAATAAATATAGTCACCGGTAGCATATTTCAGTCCTTTGTTTCGCGCGGCAGAGAGACCAGCATTGGGTTGTGTGATAACCTGTAGATTGACATAGCGACCGGCATATCTATGAAGGATGGCGGCTGTGGAATCTGTTGAGCCGTCATCCACGCATATCACTTCCCCAAGAAAGGCATTATCCACCAGAACGCTATCCAAGCATTGCACTAAATAGGGTTCTACATTGTAACACGGTATGATGACAGAGAGTGACATTCTATTTATGCTTTAGTTTTCGCAGTGGGGTATATGATAATATGGTGGTAGTGAGAAAAGAGGAGAAAAACAAACGAGGATGCAACCACATATATCTAAACCTATATTTCCATTGTCCCTCAAAATAGGGAGCATAGATAATTTGTTCCAAATAATTACACTCTTTTCTTCTTGATATAATTTTAAGCTCCTTCTGAGGGAAGCATTTTTCCATATAGTGGTACTGATCAGCAAGATGACAATATAATTGTACATTATGTTGTTGTGAGAGTCCTCCACTATTACGACGATATACAGCCCCTGCAAAATTTAGATTGTATATCTTTCCTTTTTCAGCTAATCTTAAGAATAAATATATATCACCAAAAATAATAGGAACTGAAGTATTCTCATTGGGCAATATATTTGCTCTATACATAACAGAACAAGTAGGGACAGTCCATTTGATGTATATTTCTTCCGCACTATATTCTCTCTCTTCCAAATGCCCATACAAATTCAAATCCTCTTCTATATTGGAAACGACTTCTACTTTATGGAAACACATTGAATATTCAGGATGCGTTTCCATAAAGTCCACTTGCTTCTGCAACTTGTATGGGTCTGTCCAATAGTCATCACCTTCACACATAGCTATATATTTTGCTCCGGTAGCATCTATGGCTTCGTTCATAATACGTCTGAGTGAGCCATCACGCTTTGAATATTGATTTTCTGTCTCGTAGATTGGACGGAAAATATCCGGATATTTAGCCTCATATTCACGGATGATATCTGCTGAATGGTCGGTAGAACAATCATCATGAACAACAGCTACAAAGCGAAAATTAGTCTTCTGCATCACAAAGCCATCAAAACAATCACGAAGGTATGGCTCGTGATTATAGACAAGACAATGTATAGCGACTAATATTGGTTCTTCATTTGTTTTCATTACTCTATTATTTATCTTCAAATCTCCGTTTGATAACTTTTGCGGGACTTCCAACTACTATAACATTTGTCGGGACAGACTTCGTTACTAAACTACCTGCTCCTACTAACGAATATTTTCCTATCACATTAGCTTTTCCTGATACGATGGTCGATGCTTGCCCTACAAATACATTATCTTCCAATTTTGTACATGCCCCGACTAATGCCTTTGGTCCGATAAAACAATTTGACTTAATAGTTGTTCCATGACATACAACCACATTTGTACTAATTATTGTATTTCGACCAATATTCGTATCCGCTTGTATCTCTGTATAAGGTCCTGCTATTACTCCACAATCGCTTATTATGGCATATCGAGACAGTATTGCCGTAGGATGGAATATCGTTGGAACAATACCTCCTTTATTCATTATTTTTTCAAATATCTTTTCACGAATCTCATTATCCCCCATTGTGAGCATGAAATTCAGTCCCTTAATATCCGAGTTCAACAAATCTTCAAAAGAACCAAGTATCGGATACCCATGATCCATCTGACCAGTCCGTTCATCATTATAGTGATAAAGTCCCGCTATCTCGTAACCACAGTCTATTGCTAAATCCATAGAGACCGGAGTATTCCGTCCTACTCCCAGGAGGTAAATTTTCTTACTCATAATCCTTCTCCTTTACGCCGCTAATCGCTCGTAAAGGGCTAAGGACAAGTTATTTACCCCCCCCATGAGCTTTGTTAAACGCCTGATTTTATGCTCGTTATAGCGATAACCCGGATAATTCAATACCATCGGAACAAGATCCTTTATGATATACAATTCTTCCTTGAATTGAAGATTATGTTCATTAATTCCTTTGCCATTCATCCAGTCAACCACTATCTGCGGATAATTAAATCCTGCCAAATATGATAGGGGATAATGTCCTGATATGCGACAATTGAACTCGATGAAGAATACTCCATTATCATTTTTGAGGCAATCAACAGATAGTAAACCCTCATGATGACTATTAGCAGCTATCTTCTTCGCAAACGACTCAAATGGTTCACTCGTAGTGGTTCTTCCTAAGTCTGTTTCTCCGCTTCGCATCGTGACTTTTTGCTTAGCAAAAGTCTTTATATAATTGCCATCCAAATCATTTAGCACATCCAACCCATATTCCTCTCCTGCTATCAATTCTTGATAAATAATCGGGGAATCTTTGGTCATGCAGGACTCATATTTGAGATAGGACGAAAAAATCTCTCGCTCACATTTTTTTGTGAGCACCCTTAACTCATCCATATCTTCCACTTTGTAGATAGATAAAGATGCCATCCCCCATCTGGGCTTCAATATCAGCGGAAAAGAAATATCACCATTATTTATGGCTTCCGTTACACCGTTTAAGGTATTATAAGTCTTCGGAGAGGGTAAACCGTGCTGTATCAAGAACTCATAGGTTTTCCACTTGTCATTACATATCTCAACGAACTCCTTAGACGCAAGAATTAATTGTATATTTGCTTGTTCAAAATCAGACCTATGCTTTGCCAAAACCAATAAGTCCACATCAAACAAAGACAAAACAACGCGAATGTCATTTTCTTTGCAATAATTAATGATTGATGGGATATACTCATCATCATAGATTAAGGGAGTAATCATATATCCGTCTGCACGCTGAAGAGCTATGGTATATGCGCTGTTAGCTGCGTACACCTTGCCTACCCCATTACATTGTTTAAAATAATCCACAATGTATGATCTTCTCCCAGCTGTTGTTAATAATATATTCATCGTAAAATACTTATAATATCAATATTAGTTACATTACTCTTAAACAGATGAAGATTCGCCTGAATCTTTTCGTCTTCCCATTTCCACCATTTCATTTCTAATAATTTGGTTACAATTTCTTTAGAGAAACGGTACTTTATTACTTTAGCAGGCACTCCAGCAACTATTGCATACGGAGGGACATCCTTTGTAACCACAGCATTTGCTCCTATTATTGCGCCATCACCAATCTTTATTCCTCTCAATATCGTGCTATTACATCCAATCCACACATCATTTCCAATTTCAAGTGTGTTCGCAAATTTCTCATTTCTAATGTTTTGATCTTCACCCGCTAACCCGAATTTACTGTCATATATAAACGGATGAGTGGAGATGCGATTATATTTATGTTCAGGCGGACCTATAGTAACACCATAGGAGATTGAACAATAGCTACCAATAGAACAATGAAACATCATACACCAAGGACCAGTGTACGTACGCTTTCCGAGTTTTACATTGAGTAGCACATTCTGCCTGTCAATATAACAATAATCATCCAGAAAAGAATTCTTAACCCGAGAGAATTCTCCGATGGTAACTTCCTTATTGACTTCACTGTTGTAAATATCTGCATCTCTATATATTTTGGCTGTTTCATGAATCATAAGCATCATAATATTTGATTATTATACTCAAAGGCATCTTAACCAACAGAAAAACATATCAGCTCTCTGGTGTCATCAAGTTCCAACAGCAGACACATGGCATAAAACATGATTGCATCATTCCTATAGTCATAGTTTTTGAAGTTCATAAGTTATATATCTTATCTGATTTGCAGTTATTATATTGTTAACATCTCTTTTTATCGTCTCGTATCTCTTCCGCACGTCGCTCGTAAGTAAGTCAGTGACTATTTTTTCAGTTTCCTTAATAATTCAAGACCTTTAGGAGTGAGATAATATGCTTGACCCTTCCGTTTTGGGTTATTAGGATAGAGCATGGTTACATAACCGGCTTTAATAGCAGGAATTAAATAGGTTAATCTGAAATTTTCACGATGATTCAAGTGCATAATTTCCATTATTTCCTCACGAGTTTTAGTATCACCCCTAATTACCATTATCAACTTTTTAATCGGTTCCGCAATATGGTCGGTTTCATGCACGGTTTGATGCACGGTTTGATGCACGGTTTGATGTGTACTTTCAGGTTCCTTCTCCTGGTCGGTAACTTGTTTCTCTGGTCGCCAAAGGATAGTTGTAAAATCTTCGTCCTGAATAAATTCCGGGGTACGCAGTCCATTTGTATAATTTTATAGTCGTAATTTGTGCTTCATTTTCTCTCGCTAGTCTCACGCTTGACTGTCGGTGGTAAATTGGATTGTTTTTTATTTTCTCAATTTATATGTTCTGTTTTTGTTTGCACCATTGGCAATTAAAATGCCTCGTTCTACAAGCATTCGCAAATAATCTCTGGTGCGGGATGTTTTTATTGATAACACATCTGCCATCTCCGTGACCGTAACAATCGAATGGGTTTGCATATATTCAATAATAATATCCAATTTCTGCTCAACGGTAGTATTTTCTGCCGACTTATCGCCGATTTGGTCATTTATCGCCGACTTATCGCCGACTTGATATTTATCACCGATTTGTCGCCGATGGCTTTTGTTTGCATAGACAAGGTTACTCAATTGGGTGAAAATTGCGACACATATATTGGAGAAAAGCCTGTTAAACGTTGCCATATATCAATCAAATCGGGTATTCCCATCCCTGCTCGATCTCCAACACCAATAAGACTAAACATCTTCATTAACGTTGCATTACGTGGATCGATACTCCGCCTCCTATTGCCATTTTTAAACTGATACGCAATATATAGGTCGCATCTCGCGCTCTGCACGCGGGACCTCGATTGTGATTATCTGCTTGTCATCAATAGTCTGGACGGAAACCATACTATCCGTTAGAATATTGAGACTTACTTTCTGCGGATTATTAATCGTAACCCAAAAATCTCTAATCAATTCATCCGGCTTAGGAACACCGACAATCTGCAATTGATGGTTCTTATCTTCCTCCACGCCTAATACAATCAGTCCGCCATCAGAATTTGCAAACGAAGAATATGTCTCCCATAGACTATGAGGCAACCCTCCAGAAGCTTTTTTGACTTCCAAACGATTGTCTTCTTGGTATTCAGTTAATTTATTGACATCAAAATTCTTGGTCATGCATCCTACACTATTGGGGGCAGCAAAATTACTAAAAAATTTTTAGTCATGCAAAATGATACTTACGCCGGAAATTTTATAATTATTTCCTTATTTTTCTATATTTTTTCTTACTAAGTATATTCACAATTCTATCCGCGACAATCTTATCCACATAGTTCGTTCATTATTTTCATCCTACTGGACAAAATTACTGATTTTTGTCCAATTATACAAATATTTAGTACAAACACTTATTATTTACCAATTGCTCATTCTATAGCTTTTTTAGTGCAATCTCGTTATGCCGTTTGCTTTGGCTGTTGGCTGACCGTCGGCTCATTGTCGGCTCATTGTCGGGATTGATGGCTAAGTGTCACATATCTTCCAGCGTCAGTAACTTCGTCTCTATTTGATACTTACACAGCTCCGTCTGCCGCAGATACTCCACCTTCAGCATGAACAACTCATGCTTGTACTCCTCCTTCTTGCGCTTCACCTCAGCCACCAGAGCCTTCTTCCCTTCTACCGACAGCGCGATGATATCCACTTCCGCATCTATCGTCTGTCCCTTGTACACAATTGCTTTACTGCGCCACCATCCATTGATTTCGCGCCATTCGAATGACTCTGCCAACTGTTGCCGGAAATAACGCTCCAAAACTAATCCCGTATACGTCTCATAATCCCTCGTCGCCAATCGCAATAGGCCTTCAAAGTTCTGTATCTCTATCATCGAACGGTTCTTCTCCACATATCGGAACCAGAATCGTAAAAAGTTGTCATTCAACGAATACTGCACTGTCCGACTATCAGGCTTGGCAAATATCGGACGTTCCTTACGAATCACGCTATAGGTCTCATCCAATGCCTTCAGATGGCCCCCTACCGAAATACCACCTAATCGCTGCTCGATTTGCGCTTGAGTCGTATTTCCGGACGCTATCTCTTGCAATATCGAGAAATACGTCCCGTAGTTCTTACCAAACTCGCTCACCAGCAACGTCCGTCCTTCTTCCAGAAAATGCGAGTTCTCCGAGAATACATACGCGTACATCTGCTCCTTGTTAACGCAGCCGTTATCCAACAGCCATGTCATGTACTTCGGAACGCCTCCCGTTATCGTATAAAGCGCCAACAGATCATCGTTCGTGTAGTTAGGGTTATAGTCTGCCAGAATCTGCTTCAGCACTTCTGTCTGGAACGGGTGCAGACGGATGATATGGTCGGCACGGTTGAACAACGGTTCGTCCTTGTCCATGAAGATTTTCTGCATCAGCCGGTATGCCGAACCGCTAATCACCAAGTTGATGTGCGTCTGCTCGCGGTAGGAGTCCCATAGATTCTGCATATCCGAGAACACACCAGGATTGATATTCATAAACTCCTGAAATTCATCCAGTACCAACGTGAACGATTGATGCTTGCCTTGTTCCAACAAATGCCGAAGGAGAGCCGCAAACGATGTCAATCCATCCGGAATGTACATGTCTGTCTGCTCATGCAAGCTATCAATGAGTGTACTCACCAGTTCAGACTCGCTTTTGCGCGCAATGAACAGATACAGCATGTCTCCGTACTCTTCCAGCGTGTGCTTGATGAGCACTGTCTTACCGATACGTCTGCGTCCCGTGATGAGTGTCATCTGACTCATGTTCGTGTACGCCAATTGCCGTATTCGCCTCAATTCCTGTTGTTCCTTTTCCCTATCGTAGAACCTCATATTCGATGATTCATTAAGTTATGCAATGGCTGTTAATTCAATAGCAGTTGCAAAAGTACAATATTTTTTTAATATAAGCAAATGTTTTGCAGTTTTTGGATTATTGTTTATTTTATATCGAAATTCCGTTATTCTCTATCCATTCACTTGCTTATTATAGAACGTTCAATAAATTTTGCCACTTGTGTTTTGGTGAAGTGAACTCTCGCGCAGATACACAATCGGCAACATGTACTTCGGTATCTTTTCGCCAATCGCCTTGCGCAACACCGCTACATTCAACTCCTGCTCTGCCTGATAAACGAGCACAATCTGTTTCCCCTTATTGTTATACAGTACGCAGCAGTTATCCACTAAGTTACTACCCAAAATCGCCGTTTCAATCTCCCCATATTCAATGCGGTAACCGTTATGCTTGATTTGCGAATCCACGCGTCCTACATACATAATCTCCCCACACTCGTTCTCGTACACGATATCACCAGTGCAGTATATAGTCTCGGGATAATGCGTGTTTAGAGGGTTCTGAATGAACGCATCCCTGGTCTTCTCAAGATATTGCTTTTAATTCTTGATATGTCATAATGCAATATTAATCATCATCTTACATTTACAATTACATCAATTACCCTTTTCACATCATCCTCACTCAATGCATGGTGCATCGGAAGGCAGATGACTTGGTCGGCAAACTTGTTCGCATTGGGCAGATTCTCTTTCGCTGCGGAAGAATAATCTTTGTATGGTTCAAAATCGGTTATCAGCGGATAGAAATAGCGTCTGCCATATATTCCACGCAATTTCATTTTCTCATACAACTCATCTCGCGTCATTCCATATTGTTCTGCATCCACAAAGATGGGAAAATAACTATAGTTGAGTTCGACTCTCATATCTGCGGGAGAAGAGTCAAGGGAGAGGCTATCTACTATCGGCTGATAGAGCATGATTCCCTTAACATCTTGCAGAGCTTCAACATATTGCTTTGCTACTTCCTTTCTGCGAGCAATAGCAGCATCCACATATTTCAAATTCAGCAAGCCGTATGCTGCACGCACCTCGTCCATCTTACTATTGATACCAGGTGCGACTACATTGGTTTCACCACGGAAACCGAAGTTCTTCAAGTTGTCAATCTGATACTTCATCTCAGCGGAATGACATATCAGTGCCCCACCCTCTATCGTGTTATAGGTCTTGGTAGCATGGAAACTCAGTGTTGAGATATCGCCCTCAAGCAGAATGGATTTACCATTCCTTTTTACTCCAAACGCATGCGCGGCATCGTATATCACTTTCAACCCATATTTATCTGCTATTTGCTGTACATGTTCAGTATCACACGGGGTACCATACACATGTACAGGCATGATGGCGCGAGTGCGCTCTGTTATCGCCTCTTCTATTCTGTCCGGATCCATACATCCTGTCACAGGGTCAATGCCGACAAACACAGGAGTCAACCCATTCCACCAGATAGCATGACTGGTTGCCACAAACGAGTATGGAGTTGTTATCACCTCTCCCTCACGAATATCAAGTGCCTGCAATGCCGTGATAAGCGGCAAAGTTCCATTGGTGAACAATGATATATATTCCACGCCCAAATATTCCGCCAATGCTTTTTCCAAGCGTTGATGAAACTCTCCGTTATTGGTAATCCAACGGTGATTCCATATCTCTTGCAGATACGGAATAAACTCCTCCAATGGCGGTAGCAGAGGAGATGTGACGGTTATTTGTTTGTTAGTCATACGCGCTCTTCTGTAAATTCAAATTGGGGGGTTACATCTCCAGGCTCTTTACCCATCCATGCGCCAATGGCAAGTTCACGATTGGCTAACGTAAAACTAACTACATCATCCTCTGCCATCAAGTCATCCACACCCGGATTATGCACGAAGGCCATAAAGTCAATTGCATAATTACCCCAATTCAAATAATTAGCCGGAATAATACACGTCTGAACAAACTCTCCTATCGGATGATTATCGGACAGGAGTTGTTTTCCACCGCCAAAAGAGAAGACCTTATTACCCTGCTCGTTCTTCATGTGCATAGTAATCCAAAACTTGGGATATCGTTTATTAAGCCTATATCTGATTACAACCTCTAACTCTTGGTCCATACGCATCACATCGTTCCACTCTCCGTTACGTTTGCGGACTCCCATCTCCAGCAACTCAAACCCTTTATGATTAATAGGACTATCAAAAAGTTTATGATTATCTATTTCGTTGCTTCCTCTTAAATATCGTGTGACCACCTCATCCACTCCCCCATCGGCTACCAAGAGACCATTCTGCAGAATTACACCACGCTTGCAAAGACTCTTTACTGCAGTCATATTATGACTCACGAAGAGGACGGTGCGGCCTTCGCCGTGGGAGATGTCCTGCATTTTGCCGATGGCTTTTTTCTGGAACTCGGCATCACCGACAGCGAGGACCTCGTCAACCACCAAAATCTCAGGGTCCAGATGAGCAGCCACGGCAAAGCCCAAGCGAACGGTCATACCGCTGGAGTAACGCTTCACAGGGGTATCAATATAACGTTCGCAGCCGGAGAAATCGACTATCTCGTCCAGCTTGCGGTCAATCTCCTGCTTGGTCATGCCCATGATGGCACCGTTCAGGTAGATATTCTCACGTCCTGTCATCTCGCCGTGGAAACCCGTGCCGACCTCCAATAATGAGGCTATCCTGCCGCGGGCACGGATGGTGCCCGTGGTGGGGGTAGTGACCTTGCTGAGCAGTTTCAGGAGCGTACTCTTGCCGGCTCCGTTCTTGCCGATGATGCCTACCACATCGCCCTGCTCCACATTGAAGTTGATGTCACGCAGCGCCCAGACATACTCCGAGTCGCCACGGGTGGCGCGGTCGTTGGTGTCGCCTATCTTCAGGTACGGGTCCTCCCGCCGCAGCACACTGGTCTGCCACCAGCGGTTCAAGTCGTGGCTCAACGTGCGCGTTGAGACCAGACCGAGGCGGTATTGTTTGCTTATATTTTCAAATTCTATTGCGGTCATGACTTATACGTTGCTTTTTTGCAGTTAAGTCGGGAAAAAACTTGTTTGAGGTACATATGATGTACATATTACAATAAAGCGTACAAAGATACGGCTATTTTTTGATATATGCAAACGACAAGGACTTATTATATGCGAAATGTATTGAGGGTGATTGTATAACATGAGCACAGATTGCACAGATTATAGCGGTGTATTTTAATAACAAATGGGGATTGCACGTGTCAGAAAAATACATTACCTTTGCAAACGGAAACAAATCAAAAAAAATAGGAAACAATACAAAACCAGATAACAACAATATGGATATCACATTCAGCTCTTTTGAAGGAATAATAATCGGACTGGCTACTTTTCTCATTATAGGCATGTTTCACCCGATAGTAATAAAAGCCGAGTATTACTTGGGCGTCCGCTCGTGGTGGTTGTTCGCACTTGCAGGAGCGGCAGGTTCTGTAGCATCGATAATGGTAAGCAACCACATACTCAGCATCTGCCTCGGAGTGTTCGCCTTCTCATCGTTCTGGGGAATTCATGAACTGTTTCAGCAACGCGAGAGGGTGAGGAAAGGATGGTTCCCGAAAAATCCGAAGCGAAAGGAAGACTAACTATACTTTATCGTCAATGCTATCAGACGATACAACAGCCCTATAACCACATAAGAACCAATAAAAACATAATATTTCCCCTCCATGACACGAGACACAGAAATTTTTGACATTATCCGCCGCGAGCGGGAGCGTCAGACAAGAGGCATCGAACTGATTGCCAGTGAAAACTACGTTAGCGACCAGGTGCTGGAAGCTATGGGTTCAGTGCTAACCAACAAGTACGCCGAAGGCTATCCCGGCAAACGCTACTACGGCGGATGCGAGGTGGTGGACGAGAGCGAGCGGTTGGCGCAGGAAAGGCTCAAGCAACTGTACGGAGCCGCATGGGTGAACGTACAACCCCACTCCGGCGCACAAGCCAACATGGCAGTGTTCATGGCATGCCTCAATGCCGGTGACAAGTTCCTCGGACTCAACCTAAGTCACGGAGGACACCTCAGCCACGGTTCGCCTGTGAATTTCTCGGGGCTGATGTTCCATGCATTAGAATACAACGTACGCGAGGATGACGGACGTGTGGACTACGAACAACTGGAGCGAGTGGCACGCACTGAACATCCGAAACTGATAATAGCCGGTGCAAGTGCCTACTCGCGCGAGTGGGACTACGAGCGCATACGCCGCGTGGCAGACGAGACAGGAGCCATCTTCATGGTTGACATGGCACACCCCGCAGGACTTATAGCGGCAAGACTGCTGAAGAACCCTGTACGCTACGCACATATAGTGACCTCCACCACCCACAAGACACTACGCGGCCCGCGCGGAGGTGTGATACTGATGGGCGAGGACTTTCCCAACCCATGGGGCAAGACCACTCCGAAAGGTGAGATAAAAATGATGTCACAACTGCTTGACTCCGCCGTTTTCCCCGGTACGCAGGGGGGACCATTGGAGCACGTGATAGCCGCCAAAGCAGTAGCCTTCGGCGAAGCGCTGCAACCAAGCTATACCGAATATCAGAAGCAGGTGCAGAAGAATGCCGCAGTGATGGCAAAAGCCATGACTGACAAAGGCTACAAAATAATTTCAGGCGGCACCGACAACCATTGCATGCTGGTTGACCTGCGAACCAAGTTCCCCGACCTGACCGGCAAACTGGCGGAACGGGCATTGGTGGCAGCCGACATCACGTCAAACAAGAACATGGTGCCGTTCGACTCACGCTCAGCTTTCCAGACCTCTGGCCTGCGCTTCGGAACACCTGCCATCACCACACGCGGACTGAAAGAGGACATGATGCCATGGATAGTGGAACTGATTGACCGCGTACTCTGCGACCCAGAGAACGAGCAGAACATACTTGCTGTAAGACAGGAGGTGAACGCCGAGATGACGAAGTATCCGCTGTTTGCATGGTAACAGTGGGATTTAAAGATTTGAAGATTTGGAGATACTGTTAGGAAAAACACTGCAGGAACTGCAAGAGGCGGCTATGTCGGCAGGACTTCCGCGATTTGCAGGCAAGCAACTCGCCGAGTGGCTGTACGTAAAACGTGTCACCGACTTCAGCGATATGACCAACATATCACTGCGCGGCAGACAGGCACTGGCAGAACAGTTCAGCATTGGCCGTACAAAACCCGCAGCCGAAGCAGTGTCAACCGACGGCACAAAGAAATATCTGTTTATAGTCGAAAGTCGAAAGTCGAAAGTCGAAAGCCCACTGTTAGAAGTCGAAAGAGAAAAGTCGAAAGTCGAAAGCCCAAAATCTGAAAGAGGAGAGACTTACGTCGAATCTGTCTATATACCTGACGATGACCGTGCGACATTATGCGTCAGCACCCAGGCAGGATGCAAGATGGGATGCCGTTTCTGCATGACCGGCACACTGGGTTTTCACGGGCACCTGACTGCCGCTGACATACTGAACCAGGTGTTCTCAATACCCGACTCGATGCAGTTGACCAACCTCGTTTATATGGGAGAAGGCGAACCTTGCGACAACATAGACGCCGTGTTACGCTCAATAGAGGTAATGACTGCGCCATGGGGATGCGGCTGGTCACCTCGACGGATAACGGTCTCATCGGTCGGCTATATGCCGGGGCTGAAAAGACTGCTGGACGAGTGCGACTGCCACGTGGCGATAAGTCTGCACAACCCCTTCCCCGCAGAGCGCAGCAACATAATGCCGATAGAAAAGGCGCATAGCATAGAGCAGGTGGTGAGCCTGCTTCGCCAATACGACTGGAGCGGGCAGCGCCGTATATCGTTCGAGTACATCTGCTTCGGCATGCAAAACGACACCATGCGTCATGCGCAGGGACTGAAGCGGCTGCTCGCAGGTATGCCATGCCGCATCAACCTGATACGTTTCCATGAGGCACCCGACAACAGCACCCTCGCGGGCTTCCACAGTTCGACCCAAGAGCAGATGGAGTGGCTGCGCGACTACCTGACAGACAACGGAATAACCACCACCATACGCCGCTCACGCGGAGAAGACATTCTTGCAGCATGCGGAATGCTGGTCAATTCACTTCAACAACAATGAGAACAACCACGTTAACAGCCTGCCTGTGCCTTTGCTTCGCACTGCAGGCGCAATTGCGCATTGTGAGCTACAATGTGGAAAACCTTTTCGATACAAGGCACGATACGCTGAAACTTGACGAGGACTTCACTCCCGAAGGCAAATATCAATGGACACAGAGCCGTTACAACAGAAAAATAGAGAACCTGAGCCGCGTGATTGTGAGTGTGAGCGGATGGCACAATGCGGCAGTAGTAGGATTATGTGAAGTGGAGAACGAGCAATGCCTTAAGGACCTGACAAGTATAGGCGGAATGAAACGCATGGGTTACAAATATATTCATCAGGAGAGTCCCGACCAACGCGGAATAGACTGTGCGATACTTTACGACCCCGCGCAGATAAAAATATCCGGCAGCAAGTTCATACCCGTAGTGCTACCGGAAGGCGAACGCCCCACCAGAGATATTGTATATATAACCGGCGAGGTAACAGCCGGCAAAAGCAGTTCCCGCTATAGTCAGAGCCGGACAGACACACTGCACATCATGATGTGTCACCTGCCCTCGCAGACAGGAGGCACCGAACAGACAGCCTTCAAGCGGGCGATAGCGCACCGCGTGCTGCAACGCACTGTGGACAGCATACTGCAGGCTCAACCAAAAGCCAAAATAGTGATAATGGGTGACATGAACGCCGCTCCTACCGACCGTCTGCACGGAATGCACAATCTGATGGTGCCCTTGGAGAAAGAACTGAAAGGCGAAGCCGGTACGCACAAGTGGCAAGGTGTATGGTCGTGCCTCGACCAGTTTTATGTATCGGAACAGATATACGGTCATGCCAAAGCTCACATTTACAACGAGGCATGGATACTGGAGAGGGACAGCAAATACGGAGGTGAAAAACCATTACGCTGCTACAACTACACCACGTGGCAACCCGGCTACTCGGACCACCTGCCTATTTATCTCGATATCAGTTGGTAAGACAAGAAGGACAAAACCCGTGCACAGCAAAGCAATCATACCCTCGGAGGAAAGATATCTGTAAGCACGTTATATAACAAAAGTTTCTCAAAGGGGCACTATTTCACTTGAGGGCGAGCAGAGCGCGGTGGATGCGGGCTATGCCCTCGCGGATAGTAGGGATATCGGTGGCAAACGACAGACGGATGCAACGGTCCTCACCAAAAGCCGAACCTGCCACACAAGCCACATGCCCCTCGGACAGCAGATAGTCAACCATGTCGTCGGAATTGGCGACCGTGACACCCTTGCAGCTGCGGCCATAGTAAGCCGAGACATCAGGAAAAGCATAGAAAGCACCGTCAGGCTCCACGCAACGGACCTCGGGTATCTGCGCCAGCAACTCCATCACTACCGCTTTGCGCTCCGCAAAACCCTTGCACAACGAAGCCACGTACTGCTCCGTGCCATTGTATGCCGCCTCGGCAGCGCACTGCGCTATCATGGAGGCATGCGTGACCGACTGCCCCTGCAGCTTGAGACACGCCTTCACTATCTCGCGGTTGTGACATGCCATCCAGCCGATGCGGTAGCCAGTCATGGCATACGCCTTGCTCACGCCGTTGATGATAACCACCCGGTCGGCGACAGAAGGGAACGAAGCCGGACTGCAATGACTGCCCGCATAGTTGATATGCTCGTATATCTCGTCGGAAACGACAAACACATCGGGATACTGCTCCAGCACTTCAGCAATAGCCGCCAACTCATCGTGCGTATATACGCTGCCAGTGGGGTTGTTGGGTGAGCATAGGAGCAGCAACTTGGTTTTCGGGGTGAGCGCCTCCTTGAGTTGCTCCACCGACATCTTGTAGCCGGTGTCGGCAGTAGTGCGGACAAACACATTGGTGCCCTCAGCCAGCTTCACCATCTCGCTGTAGCTCACCCAGTAAGGCATGGGGATGATAACCTCATCGCCGGGGTTGACAAGCGAGAGAATGACGTTGCAGATGGCATGCTTGGCACCCACGGTGACCACCACCTCGTCGGGCGCATAATTCAGACCGTTCTCCACCTGCAGCTTGCGGCAGACGGCATTGCGCAGCGAGAGCATGCCTGCCACCGGGCCGTAGTGGGAATAAGCGTACTCGCCCATGGCTTTCTCAACCGCCTCCACTATCTGCACCGGCGGAGCGGCATCCGGTTCGCCAAGGGTTAGACCTACCACATCGTAGCCTTCGGCACGCAACTGCGCGCACCGCTGCGACATCTTCAGGCTCTGCGACTCCGACAGAGCATTTACACGATTGGAAATGACGGAAGACATGTTTATCTGGTTTTGTGTTGGTTACTTCATGTTGAGACGTCCCAATGCGACGTCACTACTATATGTTGTTAATTATCACTTCAATAATCTTTTCGGCGGCATGGGCATCACCGAAAAGAGGAGGGAAACAGACATCAGTGCCAAGCAGTTTGCGCGCAGCTTCCAGTATGCGACACTCGTCAGCATCCGCCAACACGCCGGCACCAGCCTCCACTATCTCCACCCACTCGGTCTCCGGACGCAATATCACACAGGGAGTCTCAAAGAAAAACGACTCCTTCTGCACCCCACCCGAGTCGGTAATCACCAGCGAAGCGTAACGCTCAAGCATGATGATATCGAAAAACGATGCCGGGTCGGTAAGCCTGATAAGCGGATGGGCAGTCAGTTGATTGTACAAGCCAGCAGGCAGACTGAGCGGAAGCATTTTGCGCGTGCGCGGATGCAGGGGCCACACTATTGGTTGCCCATGCTCTTCCACCAGACGGAGCAAAGCGCTGACGATGGAGGCAAGACGTTCGGGACGGTCGGTATTGCTGTCACGATGGATAGTGGCAAGCATGAAGTGTTTCTTCTCAAGCCCCAGTCGTGAGAGCACGCAGCTCTTCTGCTCCGCCATCTGTGCAAAATACATGCTGTTGTCGTACATCACGTCGCCGCTGAGCACCAGTTTGCGTCTGTCGTTGAAAGATACATTGCCCGCACCTTCCCGCTTGAGGTTATCGACGGCGGTCTGAGTGGGAGCAAACAATACGGACGACAGTTTGTCGCACACTATTCGGTTCTGCTCCTCAGGCATGGACATGTTGAACGAGCGGAGTCCCGCCTCCACATGGCAGACTGGCACCCCCATCTTGGCGGCGACCACGGCTCCTGCCAGCGTGGAGTTGGTGTCGCCATAGAGCAGAACCGCATCGAAATGTCCGTCGGCGAGCACACGCTCTATCCCCACCATCATCCGGGCAGTCTGCTCGGCATGCGTTCCGGAACCGGCATGAAGGTTAATATCGGGTTGAGGAATACCGAGTTCTTCGAAGAAGACTCCTGACATATTGTCATCGTAGTGCTGACCGGTATGAAGCAGCACCTCGCGGATATGGCTTTCAGCGGAGTGAGAGTTGTTCCATGCGGCTATTGCCCGTGATATGGCTGCCGCCTTTATTATCTGCGGCCGTGCGCCTATGATGGTAAGAAGATTCATGAGATTTTGTATTATATAGTGCTGTTGCTAACTCTTAGTTATATATATCACTCTTGGGGATATTTACTGCTGACTTTTGATTGAGGGTTGTCTTTCTGCTCAACGGGTCATAGCAAATATAGTTCTACCAATTCATGAAGTAGCCGGCAGGTCACATTGTTTATTCCCTGTGCGGCAATATGCTTATATTCTGCTGATGCAAGGCGGAACACGTAACGTTTCTGTTTCCCGTCAATGGTTGCATAAAGGTGAATATTGCCCTTGTAGGCTTGCTCAAGGTAAATGTCTGTCACATGCCTTCCGTCATCTGTTGTCCATTCCTCCGCTCTATGCATGGTAGCAAAGCCCCATTCTTGCAAATGTTTATTAATCGTAGTTTCTATTCTGCCAATCCATTCGGATTTCACATTGTTCTGTTCTGCCAATTTGCGGAATTGTGCCAGTGTACCCGCAACCCGGCGAATTATCTTCATCGGTTCATTTACTCCATATTTCTCGGCAAAATGCAGTACATTATCTTTTGTCCATCTTTTGTATTTCCCTTGCATCAATAAGCAATGCTCCATTTCCGGTTGATACCCACCACTATTGAAGATAAAGGTCATATCGTAAGCCGGGGACAGTCTCCACACTCCTTCTCTATTCATTATGAAGGAGAAGTTTTTGTTATGATCGTCAGTATTGTTTGCCAAATAGTTAAACACCATCCTTCGGAACACCTCATCTGCAGAAGAATCGGGCAGATGCAGCCTGCGGCACACAAGAAGCAACTTCTCATAGCTGTCTGCATCGGGATCCATGGCAGCCAATGTTTGCAGGTGCTGCTTTTCGCCACCCATACGATCGAAGCGCTGCGTCAGGAAATGCCGCTCACCATCTGTCTCTAACAACCGGGAGGGCATCATATCTATGCCGGCCTCGGTTGCCATTTTATAATATGTCATCTCCAACTCTGCAGAGCTACGGTTACTGTCACCGAACTTAAGTATATAATAATCACAGTCATCCATGCCGGCAATCTGACCGGAGCGAATCTCTCCCGTAGCACGATTAATAGCAATTATCGCCTTGGGTTGTCTGCCACCGGCGGAAGTGCCAACTGAAATCAGCAGTTGCTTAGTAAGCATTTCATCTGGTAAGATGTGAGCATTTTCTCTCTCGACAAATACTTTATGCGCCAGGCGCGCCAGTTCTCCGATATCAACAGGCTCTTTATATGGTTGGGGGGCCTCGTCGGGTTCAAACTCAAGCGCACCCATGCCGCGCTTGCCAATAAATATCAGTTTGTCTAATGGTGTAATCTCCGAGTCGGACAAGTCATTATCAGATATCCATTGTTCGAACAACACGTTTCCCCAATCGTCAGGCAGACTGTCGGCTATGAATGCAGGCAGGTGCTGATAAATACGTCTATCCTCACCTGTGTAGGATTTTGTAGCAATATTATTCTTGGGAGCAATAAGCGGGAATGGTTCTTCGTTTTTACTCGCATATGCAGGATTATACACGAAGTAACTATTCTGCCGCTCTTCACGCCACAGAAGTGAACCTATTTCCTCACCCCATAATATTACATGCACAAGATTTCTCATTGCTTACGTCTTACTCGATGAACGGGTTTACTATTGTCAGGAAAATAAGGAGATTCAGGGAAATCAGGTAGGATAGCATTGATGTTTTCCAATTGACCGATAACACGCAACAAACGCAATAAAGTGTTCATGGAAAGATCATGCGAAATCCCTTTCTCAAACTTTTGAATCGTCATCACGGACAGCCCTGCTTTTTCAGCCACTTCCTTTTGTGTTAGTTTGTTCTGCTGTCTGTACATTCGATATCGCTTACCTAATTTGGCAATGATCTCCGGGCCCGAATATTCATATATATCTCTTTCCATAAGTCACGATACAACTATAATTAGAATTATATTTAAGCTGAATATTTCGATTTAATACATATTCAAATTATATTTATTCTCGGCTGCAAAAGTACAATTATTTTTCCAATCCACCAAATCAGTTATGTCTAAATCTCACTTTTTTACCCACATTTAGACATGAGTGAAGGAGGTCCGACTGTGTCTAAATCTCGTTTTTTCACCCACATTTAGACACAAGTGAAACTATATTGCCTGCGATATGGCTGCCGCCTTTATTATCTGCGGCCGTGCGCCTATGATGGTAAGAAGATTCATGAGATTTGTGATTATTCATTTCACAAAGCGGCAGTTCCACGGACATCCAATTTAATCTCCAGCCCCAGACAATCCGTAAGTTTCATAAGTGTTGCCAGCGAAGCGGAATTACTACCGCGTTCAATGGATACAATAGTGTTTATCCCGACACCTGCCAGCATCGCCAATGTCTGCTGTGTAATACCCAATTGACGACGGCGTTGCTTTATTGTTTCACCAATCTGCTTCATAAATGTTACGGATTAAGGGTTTGACAACGATAGTTATAGGTTCTATAATAAACGGTTTTGAGAGATGGAGGCAAAAGGCTGTCCTCTATCATCGGCAGAACCTTATTGTTATGCGTGCCAAACAAATTAATTTCTCTCTCTATAAGTTTATCCGGTAATGCCAGAGATTTCCCGAATTTCACAAACGACTCTCTCCCGACGGAATGTGTATCGTCTATGATCATTCCCTCATACAAACCCTTCTGCAACGCAAAAATCTGTGACTTTGCCAGGTGAAGATATGTATTCACCAAATCATATGCCGGAGACAGAAAATAATCTCTGCCGTCCGCAGACAGCAATGAAAAATTCTTGAGATGGGCGTCATCATTACTGGTAATGTAATTAAACAACACCAAACGAAAGAATTTCAACATCTCGACAGGTGCGGCACTCGCATATTGGCGAATCAAACCACCACAGTCAGCATAACTTAATACGTTATATTTATAATCCTCACCATGTGTAATCTTGCTGATACCGGCAATAGAAGCAAAATCTTCCTGCAGAAATTTATTCCCATCCGGCTTCACATCAAACCTCCTTGTCAGATAGGCGGCTTCCCCATTCCCAAAAAAGCACAAGCAGTTTTTGGCAGTTGGTATTCCATACACCTCTGATGCGATATGCATTGTCAGATGTTCGTTGGCAGGTATGGCATCGCGGTCAAGGATATGCCTCTCTGTTGGCGCCGTCTTTAGAATATATTTCCCTTGTTCACCATGTCTGGCAAAGCGCAGAACATCCCCTTCCAAAACCATTGCATATTTAGGCTGCACTCCCGATATTGACATCCTGCCGCTTGCCTCAATACTTGCCTCTACTGTATTTCTGTCAGCATCAATACATTCGTATGGTAATACCGGCGAAACATGTCTGCCGTCAAACATCTCGCGCAATGTTCTGTTGTCATATTGCTGAAACATACCGGTCAAGAAGCAAGAGGTTTAACAGTTATAGCTCCGATAGAATCATACTGAGCCGTTTCCAGCAATATAGAGAAATCGTCTTCATCATCGAGACGCAGATATCGGGATTGAAGTCTTCTGTTGGCACCTTCCGAAAGCATATTACTGAAGACAGGGAATAATTTATTATCATGATATGCCTGTTGTGTTTTGGGCATTGTCAGAGATAACTGCGGCATTTGAGGATTTGTTCTATATGATTCATCATAACGAAATTCATAATCAGTAGGAGAAACCTGAATCAGTTCTCCGGCAAATACGTTACATATATATACAGCTGCCCGTCTCATCAGACTCTACGAGTTGACAATAAAACATTCATCACGCCTCATTCAATATCACGAAATCACAATATCCTGTGATTTACGGTGCAAAGATAATAGTTTTTTTACACTCAGGCAAGCAAATTCACAAAATATTGTGATTTTTATCCACATTCATTGATATTCCGACAGAGCATTTACACGATTGGAAATGACGGAAGACATGTTTATCTGGTTTTCGTTATTATTACTGCGTGTTAGTGGCTTCGTATTGATTACTTTGCTTTTACTCATGCAAGAATCTTAAGCAATATCTCAACTATTCGTTCCGCGGCATGTCCGTCCCACAACGGTGGTATTGCTCCTTTTTTCCAATTGCCGGCATACAAGGTGTTAAGTGCAGGAGCTATGTTCTGAGGGTTGGTACCTATCAGTTCGTTTGTCCCTATGGTGCATGTTTCCGGCCTTTCTGTATTATCCCGCAAAGTAATGCACGGCACTCCCATGACTGTAGTTTCCTCGGTGATACCGCCGGAGTCGGTGATAACGGCACGGCAGCGTTCCACCAGATAGTTGAACTCGAGATAGCCCATCGGCTCCACAATATGCAGGTTGTCCGCTTTAATTCCTAATTCACGGAAAATCCTTGCCGTTCTCGGATGAATGGGGAATACAACAGGCTCGCCATTCACATTGCTGACAATCTCATTCATCAGGGCTTTCAGTTTCTCTGCCTCATCCACATTGGCAGGTCGATGAAGGGTGAGCACAATATAGCGCTTCTCCTGAAGTCCTAAGTCAGTGAACAAATCTGTCTTGCGAAAGCGGGCACGGTTTTGTAGCAAAGTATCAATCATCACATTACCGACAAAACAAATACGATTCTCCGCCACTCCTGAATTTCTAAGATTGCGGTTAGCCACTTCAGAAGTTGTGAAATAGAAATCTGCCAGACAGTCAGTCACCATACGATTGATTTCTTCCGGCATAGTTAGGTCCCATGAGCGAATGCCTGCCTCTACATGAGCTACCTTGGTATTCAGTTTCTTTGACACTATGGAGCATGCCATTGTGGACGTTACATCACCCACTACAAGCACCAAGTCGGTAGGATGTTCCTGTAAGTATCGCTCAAACGCCACCATAATAGCAGCGGTCTGCTCTGCCTGCGACCCTCCGCCACATCCGAGATTGACATCAGGCTGCGGAATGCCGAGTTCATCAAAGAAGGTGTCAGACATGTTTTTGTCATAGTGTTGCCCTGTATGGACCAGGCTATAACGGATGTCTGCGCCCTCCTGCTGCTTCTGTTTAATGACTTTGATTATAGGTGCGACCTTCATGAAGTTTGGTCTGGCACCTGCAATGAGAGTTATATGCATGAAGATTCTATATTTGAATGCGTCTTTATTTTTGAGGCTATTATCAGGTTATGTTATTTTTCTAAGTTTCAACACCTTCGCGGGATTACCTCCCACTACGGCATAATCAGGAACATCTTTTGTCACTACAGCTCCGGCTCCAATCACAGCTCCGTGCCCTATCCGGCGACAGCCGGGTAGAATGATTGCGCGAGCTCCTATCCATACATCACCAGCAACATGCAAAGGAGTCTTCTCTGCGTTCCCTTGTAGACCTATGGGAATGTCTTTATTTGCGAACACATGCCCCCCCCCGAGAAACAGCACTCCTTCGCCCATCATACAGCAATCGTCAATAGTCACAATACGGTTATGTGAGCAAAAGTCTTTGCCTATGCCGACATTGTTGCCTACTGAAAAGTCCCGTCCACTGCCGATATATGCCCCCTGCTCCACATTAAGGTTGATTCCGCACGAAGCAAACATGTGACGACAGCACCAACGACGCAAACGCAAAGCCATCTTACCGAACAATGGCATTGTGGACTTGGGCAAATGCCGTGCAATCGAGTAATATAAAATCTGATAAAACATAACTACTTATTTGGACAATGACTGATAATCAGGATTCTCGCGCATTATATGGGCGGAGTCGGGATAGTTTTCAATAAACCAAGTGAGGAACTTGGCATAGTCAATCTTGTCGGCAAGCATACGCTCGCGACGACGTTGCCACTCGGCCTTCAGGTTTGGCATGGAAAGCAGTTCGTCTATTTTGTCGAACATCTGTTCTGTCTGCTCCGGCAGAAAACCGTAGGTCAGTTGATATTTGTGTTCTTCTTCCTCCAGATAGTGAATACGCCCTACAAAGGTATTGCACCGAATAGCCGGCGTTCCGAGCACAGCCGCCTCTGATGTCATGGTCTGGCTGTCTCCTATCAGCATGGTGGCATAATATATGAGCGAATGAGCTTTCTCCGGCGAGACCTTCAATTGATATTTCTTAAACTCTTCATCAATATTCCGCTCGGTGGTGATAAAGACCCTACCCTTAGTGGAAAGATAATCCACCAATTTACGTTTATTCTCAGTGGTAAGTCCAACGACTCCTACATCATGGTGGGCTTTGAAAGCATTGAAGCGAAGGATAAAATAACGTTCTCCCTTTGTAACACCAGCCTCTTTCAGCACAGATTCGTCAGGAACAAAATTGTCAGGATGAAGATATGCCAATTCATGATAAGCGGGGACATATATAGTTTTCCTTGATTTTCGAGGCGTTCCTATGGGCGAAAGAATAACATCTGCAAACGGATGTGCATACTTGGCGAACAAGGGTTCTACGGCATCATCGTCATCATCAGGCAGAATGCTATGCATACGGCTCAATCGACTGATATGAGCGACCGTGATACCATGTATACCTATGTCAATATGCTTGCTAACCACAAGCCACCATAGGCGGGCGTTATATCGCAACTGGTCGAGTGCTTTCAAAAGCAGAGAGTCATGCTTACTACCTTCCTTTATGTATGGAATACCATATAACTCAAGTAATTGGATTGCCGAAGGTATATCTTTGACTGTCACATATACCCGATGCCCGTCATTTACCAGATTGCGGTAGGTATTTCGGAGCAGATGCACATGCGCAGGATGACCTATGTCGAAAAGAACATTCATGGTTTGAAATTTTTGGACTAAAATTTCGAGTATAGTCACAATATATCTATGAAACGATAAATTACATTGCAAAGTTACATTTATTTTCCCAATCCACCAAATCGGTTGCGTCTAAAACTGAGTATTTGACCCACATTTAGACATGATTGGAGGAAACCCGATTGTGTCTAAATCTCGATTTTTTACCCACATTTAGACACGAGTGAAGATGAATTGAGAGTGTATGAAATCAGGATACATTATGTTATATCTCCTTATACAAATCATCCATCAGCACTTCAGACTGGACGATACCGCTGTGCGCATTCGGCTTGACACCAAAAGTGGAAATCATCACTATCTGGAGGGCATTCGACTTGAGAGTGTGCGAACGGAAAGCTGTCAGTTTGTCCCGAAGCGACATCTCATAGTCACTGTCTATAACAAACCGTCCGACAGAGAACTTCATCTCGCACAGGCTGATCACCCTGTCCCTGCGTGCAATAATCATATCAATCTGTGCCCCACGACTCGTCAACGCTTCGTCCGCCTTATGTTCGTACCACGCCGACTGCTCACTCAAGATGCCGCTTATCCCCAACGATTGCTTAATCTGCGGGACATGCCAATAGCACACTTGTTCAAACATATATCCCGCCCATGCGCGGCGTTGAGGCAAGTCTATGGAATGAGACCAGAAATGCTCATCGCGACCATACTGCTGCCGGATGAAACGGAAATAGAACATCGAATAGAAATCACACAACTGGTAAGTTATGTTTTTCTTCTTCTTGCCGTAATAGTTGTACGCACGTACAAAATCGGATGTCTCCAGATTGCGTAAGGCTTCTGTCAGATAACCATTGTTCTGGAAATTACCCGTTTTCACCAATTCTTCGCGTGTAAGACCGATGTTCTTCGACGAAAGCAGTTCAACTATCCGGATATAATACTCAGAATTGCTGAACAATGTATTATACAGGTGCCTGAATTCATCTTTCAGTTTGCAGTTCTTCTGGAAAAACATCTCGTCAATATTCTCCATATAACTCTTTCGAGGGTCAAGTTGCTGCAGATAGTAGGGTATTCCGCCCATCACCATATAGCACTCCGTAATGTCATAACGGCTCCACACAATTCCCTTGCTTTTCAGGAACTGCTCGGTCTCGTATAAAGTGAAAGGCTCAAGATAAATCTGGCTTGTGGCACGATTAAACAGACCGCCCTTGTTAGCCAGAAGTTTGTTTGTAATCCATGTCGTGGCAGAGCCGCATACAATAAGCAGCAAATCGTCACGTCCGGCACCCCACCCGTTCCAGAAAGCCTCAAAAGCAGGAAGAAATCCAGAACCGGGTGTGTCATACCACGGAATCTCATCAAAGAACACCACCTTGCGCCTCATGCGCGACTTCAGCAGATACGCCTTCAACATCGCAAACGCCTCAATCCAAGTGCGAGGAGTCGCCAGTTTGGTTTTCTGATATTCGCCGAGCGTAGTGGCAAACTGTTCCAACTGCTGCTCTTGCGATGCCTCATACATTCCGGTTGTATAGAAGGCAAAACGTCCCTCAAAATACTTGCGGATGAGGTGGGTCTTTCCCACGCGGCGACGACCATAGACAATGAGCAACTCAGACTTACCTGACTTGAACAACTTTTCAAGGTCGTTCTGTACTTTGGTTCTTCCAACAATTCCGTCCATAACTCTCAATAATTCACGCTGCAAAGTTACAATCTTTTTTTCAATCCGCCAAATCGATTGTGTCTAAATCTCGATTTTTTACCCACATTTAGACACAAGTGAAGGAGGTCCGATTGTGTCTAAATCTCACTTTTTTACCCACATTTAGACACGAGGGAGAAGAGTGGAACAATGTGCAAATTCACTATGTCACGGAGTTCCTGCCCACGCAGAAAACATGTATTTGTTAAGAATTCCACACGGAGTGTCTTCTTCTTTGTATGGTGAAGTGCCCTCTCTATTTTTTCATTCCAAGCAATTTCATTGCCGACTTGGCGAGATAATAGGTAAGAGGACGGCGGACATTCAGGTAACGACCATAGTCGAAGATCTTGCATCCGTATTTGAGTTTATAGTCACGCACTCCATAAGGCCTGCCCGGTTCACCGCCACCTCCGAAATCGAAGGTGCTATAGCCATGGTCATGCGCCCAACAAATGACATTCCACATCAGGAAGTCGTTTGGGCGCAAACGGAAATAGCGCTCATCGCTGCCTGCATACCATGCATATACCAGTTTCTTATAGCAGAGACGTACCTGCCCTGCCACCATAGTATTGTCTTTGTATGCTGCAAAGAAACGGACCTCATGAGACATTGACTCTGCTGCATAAGAGAAGATACCTGTATCAGCAAATGGCACACGCTTGCGTATGTAGGTCTGACGTATCAGCTCTGCTATCTCATTTATCCCCTGCTCCGAAGTAACCTCCTCAAAACGCAGTCCCGCTTTCTGTGCTTGGCGTATGTTGCGCTGCCGCTCCTTGTGCAGGTTGTCGAACAGACGCTGTTTGTTGGGGCGAATATCCAACATCAGGTTGTAGTGTCCAACTCTGCGGAAATGCTGTTTGTTCAATGATTCTTCAATACTGCCCATATCATAGACAGGGCGAATCTCAGAATAGACAACATAAGGGGGCAGCAGTCTGCAGTATTCTTCCATCAATTGCCTCAACAGCACTTCATCGTCGTTGACAACCAATGGTCCCCCGATAATGATACTTCTTGCTGTCAGAGGTTTGGCTATTGCAGCCCCGTTCCACTGAACTATGGCAAGCAGCAAGCCCTTTATTCTGCCGTACTTTTCTATTGCCACAACAATCGGCTTGGAGTGGGATGTACGGCAATATAGAGAAAATAGTTGAGGACTTTGGAAAATGTTTCCGCGAGGGTGACGAGCTACAAAAAACGCCCACTCTTCTTTGTCAATATCTTGATTTACAACTACTTGCCCCCCCCCTACTACGTATAACCGACACCCCGAATTTGCCTAAATTATAGAGTATAGACCGATTGACACGGAGGAATCTGCCGTGTTCTATGAGTTGTCCTCCGAAACGTGCCTTAAAGTCACGTACGCCATAATGCTCCTCGGGAGTACCTGCCCCCATCATATCGAAACAAGTGCAACCATTCTCTGTTGCAAACTTCAAACCTGCATAAGTAGCCAATTCAGAGGGGAAGATATTCTTATATTTGCCATCCTCACCACATACGAACCACTCATAAACAGTTTTGCCAGACAGAACAACACATACTGTTCCGCCAATAATCTCTCCCTGATACTCAACAAGCAGAAAACAGGAGGAAGGCAAAGAATACAACCGCTCGAAAAACTCCCATGGGAAGAGAGGTGTACGCACCTTGGTCTGATAGAGCGACAGCAAGATGGAATAATAAGACCGCACTTGCTCCAACGCAGGGTTTTCCACTATCCGTGCACCGTCACGCAGCGAGACACGTATGTCACGCTTGCGGTTCTTTCCCAGATTAAGATTAACCAACTCCAGAGATGTAGTGTCCACGTGGAAGTTCAGGTGCGGTTGGTATAAGAAGCCAGCTTTTTCGAAAGTGGTGCGCCATGGAGAATAGTCGTTGAAGTTGCGGGTTTCAATGAATATTGATTTATTTGACAATTGACTATTGACCATTGTGAGCAACTCTGTGAGTTCTTCTTCCGTTATATCTTCTGCGAGAAGCGGACCGCCGTAGATGACGGCACGGCGGGTAAAGAACTGCCTGACAGGATTCTTCTCTTTGGTAATGTAGCCCACAACAAGTCCCACCAACCTCTCCTCCTGCCCCTCTCCACGAGAGAGATGAGAGTCCGGAGTATTTTTGATAGTACGGTGATACTGCGGTGATACTACGGTGATACTACGGTGGCGAGATTGCTCCGTTTCGCGCAGGACGGCACATACAAAAGGCGTCATCAGGTCGGGCATGGAGGCAAAGAAGCGGTACGCCTCAGGAGACTGAAACCACGTTGCTACAGGCGAGACGGAGAGCAACGTCTCCCACTCGGCACGGTCAATATGTTCAATATCGGTTATCAGCACTATTGCAAAGCATTAACGACAATTTCTTTCATCTCATTATATACACGTGTTGCATCCGCCTCAGGCAATCCGACACGTCGTGCCAACTGCAAAATATCATTAAAGCCAGGCAAAGGATTGTCGTTAACAGAAGTGGTATGGTAATCACCTTCTCTTCCGCAAGGCAACAAATCATAAGCCGGCGACAAACACCATTCACCATCATACAGGAAACTGAAGTTTCGGGCATGATCATCGCGATTGCCTATCAGGACATTGAAACACATCAATCTATAAATCTTCCACAACTCCTCAACGGAATGAGACAACCTTATAGAGATCTCAAACAAATGCAAATAGTCTATACAAGGAAAAGTGTAATCGGCACGGAGCAGTCCGGAAGCACTTACAATATGCACTTTGCCTGTTGCACTCCTGTCGAAACGCTTCACACCAAACCATTTGTCATCAAACAACCGTGTTTCAGGCATTTCCACCCCACACTTTTTTGCCAGCAGAGAACACTCATACTCGCGCTTTCCCACATCAATGCCATCACCTCTTGCACGGAACTTAACGAGCCACTCGGCACCTTCATAATCAATAAAAATCTTAGGTCTGGCTCCCCCCGGAGAGCCACCCCTCTGCACCAGTTCTTCCAGATGCTCCCCTTGAAACCGGTCATTCTCAAGTATTGCCTCAGTCTCTGCTGCCAGACGTTCAAAATCGGGGAAACCGGCAGAATTACGCAGACTATGGTCAGGGCGATACTCCAATGCCCCACGGCCATTGCTTCCGACCAGACACAACAACTGCAAAATACTGAGGTTGCGGCTGTCTACACCTTTAGAAAGCAGGTATCTATGGAGCACCAATTGTCCCCAACCATCAGGCAAACTATCAGCAAACACACCAAAATTGCCTGCAAACGGCTGCCAAGCTGCAATCTTCAAATCCGAAGTAAGCGGCAACTCAAAAGGCGATATACTGAAACCTGAAGAAAGCCACTCGGACGTATATTGAAAGGCGCACACCGAAGGTCGCGAAGGTGTAAGCGCAAGTTGCCCGACTTGCATGCCATGCATCCAAACCTCTATTTTGTCGAAATCAATCATGTCTAACCCGTTTGAGCAAGTTCTTGTTGGCGAGCATATCATCAATATTCGCCCATGTGGACGTTGTAAACAAAGAAGAGAAATCCGAGAGTTTATTCAATGCAAAAGCTATCTGAAGCAATCCAGCAAGCGATATCTGCCCTGTCTGCTCGAAACGACGATAAGTAGCAAGCGGAAGTCCTGCTTTCACAGCCAGTTCCGCCTGCGTATATCGCAATTCTATGCGACGCTGTTTGACGCGCAGTGCCAACTCACGAGCAACAGATGCCGGAGTCTGCAGGTCACCATATAATACAGTTTTATCTATCACGGTGCAGTTTTAGCGTGTACGTGCACTTTTGACGGTGCAAATATACTACAAATATTTCAATCGCGCAACAGCTAACTAACAAAATATTGTTATTTATGACAGATTTTGACTCTAAATAACAATATTTGAGTAGTTATTACGAAGGATTTGCAGTAAAACCGGGAGGGCACAGGTTGATTAACCCAAATCGGTCATTAGACCGAAATACGGGTTATTTATAAAGTATTATTTTCTATTTTTGTTATAGTATCATTCTTTTTGTCATCTTTTTGCTTTTCGTTCAGTCACAATGCCCGCATTGCTCCTTCACTTAAAGACAAAAATCTACTCAAAAATAATGACACTCTAATCAAAAAGTCTAATGACCGATTTGGGTTTTAATGAAGCTAAAAAAATAGAGCCATTTTGTAAAATGGCTCTACAAGTGTAGTGAATCTATTTATACTAATCAATAGAGGTTCCCTTTTGTGACCAGTAATAATTACTTTTGTGACCGGTAATAATCACTGGTTGAGGAGGTTGTTGATTTCCTCGTACTTCTGGTCCATGTGGAGACGATAGTAGAGTTGCTTGAGGATAATCATGTAGTTGCGGTTCTCCTTGTCCATCTCATGAGCTTTCTCGAAGAACGGGAGCGACTTGGCAAACACCTCGTCCATCTCCTTGAGAGCCTTCTGGTACTGCTTGTTGTCGGAGATATAAGCTGCGTCTTCGTTGAGTTTCACTGCCTGATTGTAGTAAACACGGCCCTTTCCTGCCATGGCGTCCGCCAGATTGGGATCGAGTGAGATAGCCTTGTCGAAGTCAGCCAGTGCTGCATCATAGTTCTTGGCATTCTCGTTGAGGTTGCCACGGATGTGGTAGTACTGTGCCACATTGGGTTCGCGCTCGATAGCCTTGTCAAGATACTCGATGGCTGTCTGCTCCTGACCCGAGAAGATGTAGAAGTTGATGAGGTTCTGCAGGAACCAGGGCTCTGCGGGGAACTTCTCGATAGCATCCTGGAGTACGCGCACGAAATTGGCGGTATCTTTCTGCTCGACATACTCCTGATAGAGGAACTGGTTGACAGTGATAGCTTCAAAGTCACCGTCCTTCATGCTCTCGAAAACAGCGATAGCCTCAGGGTGCAAACCTGCCTGGGTGGCGAACAGACCTGCATAGTAGAGATACTGATAGTAGGTGGTGTCGCGCGGCATCTTAGCCTGCAGTTTCTCGTCGTCCATCATCTTGAGGTCAGGGATGTCGGTGTGCATTTTGAACACTTCGTAGGCATTGGCGAAATCGCGCTGGTCGTTAAGCCATATACCATACTTGACAAGTTCCTGCGAGGTGTAGTAATCGAGCATCTTCTGCTGGATGTTCTTGTGGGTTTTGGTATCAACCACTTCTTTGCCTTTCTTGTTGATGACGGGCGTCATAGCCAGTTCGTCGGCTTTAACGAAATAGTTGTACGACTCAACGACAACCTCACCCTTGCGCTTGTCGTCCACCTTGCCGGTGAGGATGCTCTGGGTGAGCAGATACTCGTTTTCCTTGTAGCCTATCATACCTGCCCAATACCATGTATCAGCAAGGTCCTTGGTGGTCTCGTCCTCGAGAGCCTCTGCCATCAGTGCGCGTGCACCTGTGAAATCGGGATTCTCGGCAGCCATGGCTTTGTTTTTGGCCTGACTGACATTCTTCTTCTGAGCGTAGCAGCCTGTTCCTACCAGAACAACTACCAACATCAATAAAACTTTTTTCATGATTGTATGTTTTTAAGTTTATTATTCGTTGTTTTCTTCTGTATCTACAACTTCCGTGCCAGAAGTCTCAGGAACGTTTTCTTCTGCTTCAGTAGCAGGCGCTTCCTCCTCTTCCTTGGGCACGATGCAACCGAATGCGAGTTCGTCGTTACGTTTCTGAAGTTCAATCAGTTTGACGCCCTGGGTGGCGCGTCCTTTTGTAACTTTAATATCTGCCATTGCCATACGGATAGCGGTACCGGACTTGTTGATAAGCATAAGGTCAACATCGTCGGTTACGGCATCGATACTTACCAGTTTGCCGGTCTTCTCGGTGATGTTCATAGTGCGTACACCCTTACCGCCACGGTTGGTGATGCGGTAGATAGGTTCGCCGTTCTCATCATCGAGTGCGGTGCGCTTGCCATAGCCCTGCTCAGAAACAACCAGAACCGTTTCCTGCGAACCCTTCTCAACACAAACCATGCCGACTACGCAGTCTTCGCCGTCTTCGTCGAGAGTGATGGCACGAACACCGGTAGCAGGACGCCCCATAGGACGGACTTTGTCTTCGTTGAAGCGGACCACCTTGCCATTGCGGCTTGCAACCAGTATCTCCGACTGCCCGCTGGTAAGAGCGACGCGGATGAGCTGGTCGTCCTCACGCATGCTGATGGCAATGATACCGTTGGCACGCGGACGGCTGTACTGCTCGAGGCAGGTTTTCTTGATGACACCTTCCTTAGTGACAAACACCAGATAGTGGGAGTTGACAAAATCGGGGTCGTTGAGACCTTTGATATTGATAAAGGCGCGAACCTTGTCGCCGGTCTCGATGTTGATCATGTTCTGGATGGCGCGTCCCTTAGAGGTCTTGGTACCTTCGGGCAGTTCGTAAACCTTGATCCAGTAAGCACGTCCCTTCTCTGTGAAGAACATCATGGTGGAGTGCATGGACGCGGTATGAACATACTCTATGAAGTCTTCATCGCGGCTGGAACCTGCCTTGGAACCTATGCCGCCACGACCCTGCTGGCGGAACTCGCTGAGCGGGGTGCGCTTGATGTAGCCGAGGTGCGAGATGGTGATGACCATATCATCGTCAGCATAGAAGTCTTCGGGATTGAACTCCTCGGATGCATAGACAATCTGAGTGCGGCGTTCATCGCTGTACTTGTCCTTTATCTCCTTAAGTTCGGTCTCAACGAGTTCATAGCGAAGCACTTCGCTTGAGAGCAGTTCGTTGAGGTGCTCAATGAGGTGCTCCAGTTCTTCGTATTCTTTCTTCAGTTCGTCAATACGCAAGCCGGTGAGTTGGCTCAGACGCATATCCACAATGGCTTTCGACTGTAGGTTGTCGAGACTGAAGCGCTGCTCGAGAGCTGCCTGTGCGTCAGCGGGAGTACGGGAAGCACGAATGAGGCGTACCACTTCGTCGATATTGTCAACGGCAATAATCAAACCCTCCAAGATATGAGCACGCTCTTGGGCTTTCTTCAGTTCGAAGCGTGTACGGCGTGTAACAACGTCCATTCGGTGCTCAATGAAGTTGCCTACGAGGTCCTTCAGATTGAGGAGCATGGGGCGACCCTTCACCAGAGCGATATTGTTGACAGAGAAGGACGACTGCAGAGCGGTGAACTTATAGAGTTTGTTGAGCACGACGCTTGCGTTGGCATCTTTCTTTATCTCGATGACGATACGTACATCGCGTTTGGAATGGTCGGCAATGCCGCTGATACCTTCAATCTTCTTGTCGTTGACCAGTTCGGCAATATTCTTCACAAGTTCGCTCTTCACCACTCCGTAAGGCAGTTCTCCGATGACAATCTGTTCGCGGCCATTCTCCTCGGTCTCGATGTCAGCCTTGGAACGGATGACGATACGTCCGCGACCTGTCTCGTAAGCTTCACGCACACCAGCGTAGCCATAGATAGTGCCGCCTGTCGGGAAATCGGGAGCCTTTATGTAGCGCATAAGGTCCTCCACAGTGATTTCCGGAGTATCAGGATTCTGAACGCGCAGTTTGCAGTTCTCGGCATAAGCCACGCAACCGTCGATCACCTCACCGAGGTTATGGGTAGGCATGTTGGTTGCCATACCTACTGCGATACCGCTTGCACCGTTGACCAGAAGATTGGGGAAACGGGTCGGGAGCACGGTAGGCTCACGCAGAGTATCGTCGAAGTTGAGCTGCATATCTACCGTATCTTTCTCAATATCGCGAAGCATCTCCTCCGCCATCTTGCTGAGACGTGCTTCAGTGTAACGCATGGCAGCAGGACCGTCGCCATCGACCGAACCGAAGTTACCCTGGCCGTCAACCAACGGGTAGCGCATTGCCCAGGGCTGAGCCATACGCACCAGAGTGCCGTAGATACTGGAGTCGCCGTGAGGGTGGAACTTACCCATAACCTCACCGACGATACGTGCCGATTTCTTTGTAGGTTTGTCGCTTGTGTTGCCGAGCTCGTTCATTCCGAAGAGCACACGGCGGTGAACGGGCTTGAAGCCGTCGCGCACATCAGGCAGGGCACGGCTCACAATCACGCTCATAGAATAGTCGATATAAGAGGTTCGCATCTCCTCATCGATATTCACTTTCAGAATTCTGTCGTTGTCAATCATTGTATGATAGTTGTTTTAGTTATTTTAGTGGATAAAGTTACTTAAGCGGCTTAAGATTCTTAAATTGATTAGGCCATTCAAAACAGCATACAAAATTAGTGCATATTTTTGAAATACGCAAATATTTTCGATATTTTCCGTCAGAAAACGTTTTTCGAGGGGATATCGGAGAGACACCGAGAGTCGCTTAAATCGAAAATAAACGGACAAACAGAGGGGTTCTGCTGTCGGAAGGACTTATAAACTCAATATTCAGAGTAGAGTCCTATGTACTCCATAATGGCCTGCACCGCCTCGTCGGAGAAATCGCGGTTGAGCGACTTGTCAGTTACGACATTGTTGCACACCTTGTAAACGCCAGCCCAATCAGAGTCGAGCAACTGCTGGGCTTTGATAAGCGCCGCAATCACATTGACTGCGCGGCTCTTGGGACTGCGCTTCACTGCCTCCCTGCCGATACGTTCCGCCCGAGCCACATCGAAGTAGTTGTCCATAGCCTTGACGTAGGCAAACACTATCATCTGCTCGCCATACATGCCATCGTAAACCTTCTGCTTGCTCTCGATGCCGTTTTTGCGCACATAGTAACTAACAAGGTCGGCATAATGCTTCTGACCATCAAAATCCCAACCGATATAGTTGACGAGACACAGGCGCTGCTCCACAGGCACGGAGGGAGAACAGAGCACTGCCATTACTTCGTCGCCCCAGCCATATTCATCGAAAGTACGGAGAACGGGATGACGGTCGGCTTCGCCGGCAGAATTGAGCACTTTCCAGAACACGGTGCTGGTAAGAGGCGAATCAGCCATGGCAACCATTGCCACGGAGAGAATGAGCGAGATAGACAAGAACAGTCGTTTCATAAGTTTATGTTTTGATTGATATTGAAATTCTTCATTATAACAATATGTAGCAGCAGGCGGTTTACTTCTCAAAGGGTCCCCTGAGGTAACCTTTCCGGTGGAGTCCGTCAAGCGAGAACACAGCCACCACCTGCTGCTGGTGCTGCAGCCCGCCTTCGGGCACATAGTGCATATTCCACGAGAAATAGCAACTGACGAACGCCATGCGTACGAAGTAAACATAGAGGTCGGTACGGTTGTAGAGTCGGGACTGATAGAAGGGGTCACCCTGGTTGAGGTCAGCGCCATAAGTGCCGTAGAACGGCATCAGGTTGTTGCCGTAATAGAAAGTGTTCTTCGCCCCCACCCATTTCCAGTTGATCATAAACTCAAGCAAGAAGCCCTGCGGCTGATGAAGCGTGCCGGACGCACGTTCACGCTGAAAACCATAGATATAACTTGCGCGGAGAGAGAGTGTGTCGAGCGGTGTGGGTTGGGCGAAATCGATTCCGATGTTGGGAGAGATATACGCATCGTCGCACACTCCCTCGTGGGGCGTAGGGTCGCCATGGTTGGCTTTGTGGTTGAGTTGTGCCACTCCGCCCACAAAGTAGCGGAAGAAACCCCTGTAGCCGTACTCGCCGTCAATAGTAATGCGGAACATCTCCCTTTGGTCGGGTCGCTGCAAACCTCGCCAGTCGAGCATGGCCTCCACAAATCCGTGCTTTGAACCGTACTGAAAGAGAGCACCCTGAATATTGGGATGAGCATAAGCAATGGAGTCGTAGCGAAGGAAATCAGGCAGTTGCCGAAAGAAATACTTGTAGGGCACGGCACCCAGACTCATGCGGAAGCCACTTTGCGAGTACTGGTAAAAAACTGTGGGGTGAACATGAATATCCTTCCAGTTGCCCCCCATAGGCTGAATGTAACTGACGCCTGCCATGACGCGGTGAACACCACCCCGCTTGTCGGTGAACCCGACACCAATCTCGGGCGAAAGGCGGATAGCGAAGAGTGTCTGGTCGTTCTGCCAAGGAGCCTTGTACTCACGGTTGTCGAAATAGAAGAGCGCATCGACAGAATATTGCAAACGGGGACGTAGCGGCTGCATTGCCGCCGAATCGCAAGGGTACTCAAGAGCCATAGAGGCAAGAGAGACCGAGAACAGCAATATGACGATAGCACCGCGTTTCATTGCAGCCGCAAAGATAACACATTTATTTCATACTGGCAAACAGGTCACCGTCCATCGGAAAATGAAAACACACCTTATTATATAGTAACTGCTATTGCCACTGCTCTTTGGCACAGAATTTGCTATCAAATAATCAAATTTCAAATATTCAAATTTAACCTATGGAACAAGTTGACATTCGCGAACTCCAAGAGCGCATAGAGCGCGAGAGTTCGTTTGTAGATGCCCTTCAAATGGGCATGAATCAGGTGATTGTGGGTCAGAAACACCTTGTAGAGAGTCTGCTTATAGGACTTCTTTCCGATGGACACATTCTGCTGGAGGGTGTGCCCGGTCTGGCAAAGACGTTGGCAATAAAGACTCTTGCCGACCTGATAAAAGCAGATTTCAGCCGAATACAGTTCACCCCCGACCTTCTGCCTGCCGATGTGCTCGGTACGCAGATATATTCGCAGAAGAACGAGGAGTTCAAAATCAAGCGCGGACCTATCTTTGCCAATTTCGTACTTGCGGACGAAATCAACCGTGCGCCAGCCAAGGTGCAGTCGGCATTGCTGGAAGCCATGCAGGAAAGACAGATAACGATAGGCGACCAAACCTTCAAACTGCAGGAGCCATTCCTTGTGCTTGCAACACAAAACCCGATAGAGCAGGAAGGCACCTACCCTCTGCCAGAGGCACAGACCGACCGATTCATGCTGAAGGTGGTGATAGGCTATCCAAAGAAAGACGAGGAGCAGCAGATAATCCGCCAGCAGATAGCAGCCGAGAAGAAACAGGTACTGCCCATACTCTCCACCGAAGACATAATGAAGGCACGCAAAGTGGTGCAACAGGTATATCTGGACGAGAAGATAGAGAAATACATTGTTGACATAGTGTTTGCCACACGTTTCCCTGAGCAGTACGGACTGGAGAACCTGAAGAACATGATCAGTTTCGGAGGTTCGCCGCGTGCCAGCATCAATCTGGCTTTAGCAGCACGCGCATACGCCTTCATACACCGCCGCGGGTACGTGATACCCGAAGACATACGTGCCGTATGCTACGATGTACTGCGTCACCGCATCGGTCTGACCTACGAGGCAGAGGCACAGAACACGACCACCGAGGACATCATCACCGAGATTCTTAACAAAGTGGAAGTACCCTAATGACTTCGGAAGAACTACTACAGAAAGTACGGCGCATTGAGATAAAGACCCACGGCCTCTCAAAGCAGATCTTCGCAGGCGAGTACCACAGCCAGTTCAAAGGCAAAGGTATGGCGTTCAGCGAGGTACGCGAGTATCAGCCCGGTGACGACGTGAGGAGCATAGACTGGAATGTGACCGCCCGCCTTAACAAACCCTACATCAAGGTGTTTGAGGAGGAGCGTGAACTGACGGTTATGCTGCTGATAGACGTGAGCGGCAGCCGCAATTTCGGAACACTGACGCAGATGAAACGCGACATGATAACCGAGATTGCCGCCACACTTGCCTTTTCCACCATAGAGAACAACGACAAAGTGGGCGTGATATTCTTCTCAGACAAGATAGAGAAATATATCCCCGCAAAGAAAGGCAGACAGCACGTGCTCCGCATCATACGCGAACTGATAGAGTTTGAACCGGAGTCAGGCGGCACCGACATAGCCCGGGCATTGCAATATTTCACCAACGCGCAGAAGCGGCGCTGCACCGCATTCCTTATCTCGGACCTTATTCTGCCTGAGAAGAACATCACTGCGGGCAAAGGCAAACTGTCGATAGAGCAACCGCTACTCATAGCGCAGAACAAGCACGACCTGCAGGTGATTCAGGTGTATGACAGGCGCGATGCCGAACTGCCCGACATAGGACTGCTGAAACTGAAAGACGCCGAATCGGGCATACGGTCGTGGATAGACACTTCTGTGCCTGCGGTAAGACAGGCCTACGCCGACCAATGGGCTGCTCAACAGACGGCAATAGAGAACCTGTTTGCGCGCACAGGCACACGTTCGGTCAGCGTAAGGACCGATGAAGACTATGTGAAAGCGCTGATGCGCCTGTTCAGAATATAGACCACACGTACAATGAGTCTGAAACAATATACAAAAAAATGAACGTCCTCAATATAATTCTCAGCATCGTAGTCACAGCAACACTTGACTCAACCCAACTGATGATAGGCGACCAGTGCGACCTCCGTCTGCAAGCGACCACTGACAAAACGGAGCAAGTGCAGTTTCCCGTATATGGAGAAGAGCTTATACCTGGCATAGAGATAGTTGACCGCACCATGGTTGACACGACCTCACTGAAAGACGGCAGACTGCAACTCACGCAATATCTGACAGTCACTTCGTTTAAAGATTCACTGTTCCTGATTGATCCGCTGGTGTTCACATCGGGTGATGACTCGTTTCCAACGGAGCCACTCTCGCTGAACGTGATCCAGCCGTTTGAGATAGATACCGCACAGAACGCCATAACTGACATCAAGCCCGTATATCGTGCTCCGATATGGTGGTGGGGAATATTGCGCTGGGTACTGCTCGGTCTGCTAATAGCAGGGCATGCAGTAGGCGGCTGGTATCTGTACAAATGGATAATGAAGCGTAAGGCAATGAAGAAAGGTGAGTACGTAGAGCCGGAGGCCAAACGTCCCGCCGAAGAAGTGGCAATTGAGAAACTGGACAAGATACGCGAAGAGAAGATATGGCAGCAAGGACGTCAGAAAGACTATCACACCGAGTTGACAGACGTTGTCCGCGAGTACATAGCCGAGCGCTACAATATTTCCTCTCAAGAGCAGACCTCAAGCGAGATATTGGAAGACATACGCCCCGTGCTGCAGATGCGGCGTGACCTCTACGACTCACTGAAGCGCATGCTCTCGCTTGCCGACCTCGTGAAGTTCGCCAAGTGGAATCCTCTGCCTGACGAGAACGAGCAGTCGCTTCGTTCCGCATACGAGTTTGTACGCGAGACGACACCCGTACCCGAAGAGAATCCTGACGAGAACTCAGAGAAAACAGAAGAATAACAAACTTAAGTTTCTTAAGTCATTTAAAGACATCAATTTATAAATAATCAAGCACGTTCATGACATTCCAATCGCCTGCATACCTGTTTCTGCTTCTGCTGCTGATACCCGTTATCGGCTGGTATATATACGAAATGCGAAAGGCTGACGCCAGTCTGCAGATTTCCTCCACGGACTCCCTGCGCCGACAGAAAAAAACCACCCGACTCTATCTGCTACACGTACCTTTTGTGCTGCGCACCGTAGCCATCATTCTGCTCGCAGTAGCCTTGGCCCGTCCGCAACTCACCAACTCGTGGAAGAGCGAGTCAACCGAGGGAATAGACATTATGATGGCGCTTGATATCTCAGGCACGATGCAGGCAGAGGATTTGCGTCCCAACCGACTGGAAGCAGCCAAGAACGTGGCTTCAGAGTTCATACTCTCGCGTCCCAACGACAACATAGGACTCGTAGTGTTTGCAGGCGAGAGTTTCTGCCAGTGTCCGCTCACTACCGATCATGCAGTGCTTATCAACCTTTTCAAATCGGTACGTTTCGGCATGATAGAAGACGGCACCGCCATCGGGCTCGGCCTTGCCAATGCTGTCAACAGGATGAAAGACAGCAAAACCAAATCGAAAGTAGTGATTCTGCTTACAGACGGTAGCAACAACCGCGGCGACATAGACCCTCAGACAGCTGCCGAGATTGCCAAAACCTTCGGCATCAGAGTGTATGCGGTAGGCGTAGGCAGCCACGGAAAAGCCCGAGTTCCGGTGCAGACGCCGGTTGGCGTGCAATACATGACAATGGACTCCGAGTTTGACGAAGCCACTTTGCGCAACATAGCTCATACCACAGGAGGTGAATATTTCCGCGCGACTGACAACAAGTCGCTACAGCAGATTTACGACCAGATAGACCAGATGGAGAAAACCAAAATACGTGTTCGCGAGTATTCGAAACGCACAGAGAACTTTCAGCCGTTTCTGCTTGCCGCTCTATGCTGCTTGCTGCTTGAAATTCTGCTCCGCTACTTCGCTCTCCGCACTATCAGCAACTAAATTGGGACGAATGTAATATCATATAAATCCACACCGCATACAACCTTGTTTATTGCGGTGTTGTTTTATATTCAGGAACTCATCAATATCGCTTTAAGAGTATAACATAACGATTTTTTAGAAACCCATTTTAAACAAAATAATATTTTTCGTACCTTTGCGCCAATATATGAAAAATATCGACACTATTAAAGACTACTACAAGCTGTATGGCAAGTGATTTGAAGCCTATAGCCGCGAATCTCTTGCTGACGGTAAAGACAGGACTGGTTGGGGAGCATCATTCTTGTTGTCCGCACTCTTGATATTATTGACAACGAGTTCGGAGGCATGCAATCATACCTGACGAGCCAGCTCTTTCTCACTTCTGATGATATTTGCATTCTGAAAGATAGATACCTGTCCTAACAAACAATAGTGTAACAAACTGACACAAAACAATACGTCTATCGTATAGTCTTATTAGAAATATATGGCAGCACACAACGACTTAGGCAGACAAGGAGAAAACATGGCAGCGGAGATGCTATGCAAGAAAGGTTACAAGATTCTGGAGCGCAACTGGCGCTTCAACGGTTGGGAAGTGGACATCATCGCACGCACCAAGACCGAGATTGTATTTGTAGAGGTCAAGACCCGTTCTGATGACTCATTGATGCTTCCTGAAGAAGCAGTCGATTTCAACC
Source organism: Paludibacteraceae bacterium (assembly GCA_017479885.1). GTDB lineage: Bacteria > Bacteroidota > Bacteroidia > Bacteroidales > Paludibacteraceae > Colicola. The sequence goes on from JAFVBR010000002.1 coordinate 56,016, forward strand.
GCCGTTGCCGTCTCACTTCTGCTGCCAGTGCCTATATCAATTATCACAAGATTACTCTTACGCCCCGCTTCGATGTTGTGGCAATCGTGCTCAACAACACCCGTTGCGACATTCGTCATCTTGAGGATGCCTTCTATCCCGTTGCCCGCAGAAAAAGGTATTAATCCTTTTAGAATGCCTTAAGCGAGATCAAAGGGCAAATTATCTTTGCACTATGACGAGCGTGAGCAAGTGAACGAAGTAAGTCATAATCCTATGCGGGGATGACACCGCCGGCATCACATTATTACAAAAACGAAACTCATTTCCGGTTTTGAGAGGAACAAAAAACAGGACTGGAGACGCCCCAAACATAAAAGCCGTTCAAATGAAAATTGGAAGTCCTGACTATGGTGCCTTTATAAAAGGAAATGCACAACAAACCACCCAACAGCGATCAAAGCAACTCCGACACCTACTGCTCCCCAAATGCCAATGGTTGCTTCCAGCCACGCGAAAGCCATGTCAATATTGAAATAAAACCAAGCGGCGGCACACACCACAAATGCGACTATGGCTACATATATCAACTCCTTGACACTTAAATGGAGAAGAAAAGTAAAGAGAAAGGTAATCACTATTGCCACACCAAGCATGACAAGCGCTCCTTTCCATCCCGTCAACAGCCTGGCAATAAAATTTATTATGGTATTGAAAAATAAACACCAAACTTGAGCCGATTACCAGCACACCCAAAAACAAGTATTCCAAAATTTTCTCTTTCATGATAGTGCTATAATCAACCTTATCATGTTAGTTGCCTTGTCTTTTCATGAATGATCTTACATCATCCCGCACTTCGTATGGTGTACGTAACAGTTTTCTTTCATAATTATGGGGTGAACGAATCTCTTTGCGAACAGATTTTATCGGTCCTACAACATACTCATCAACCAATTTGGTTGCATACAACTCCTCAATCAACGGCAAATACTCGGTAGCACCAAGCGACACTAACACATCTATTCCAAAAGCGGTACAACTACCATCACAGATAGTATATTCAGGCAAATTTTCTATGTATCGCTCAAGAATCCTGGCTGTCATCACTACTATTCTCTGCCGCTGTTCAGGGACAAGTAATCCAATATCTGTAAGAACTCCCCAAACATTATTCTTGGCATGTGCAGTCAATCCTTCTTCCAACAAGAAAGACTCAAGCAACTCAGGATTATCCTTGCAAAGGGTAAACAACAACGGTTCGACATAAACTTCCATCCAATCGCCAATGTTGTATTCCAAAAAATCATAACTCTGACGTAGCGTTTCCAAAATGACTGGCACCGTTTCTTCATTACCGGCTTCCAATAGGAACATCATCGAATTGCCTATTATACACCAATTGGAATCATCGCCCTCTTTTTGATAATCGTCACTTGTTTTTCCCCATTGTACTCCTATTTCCCAAAGAATCATTTGGTGGAGGTCATGGCGCAGGTCTGCGTGCGGCAGAGACAAAACTTGTTTCATCTCCTTGTCGGTAATATCTGCCGTGTATTTCTCGACAATGCTCTGTATCTCAGGATGTCGCAAGGTCAGCGTTTGAGGATAATCGCCACCTTTGTATGTGTAATCTATATTTGGTAACTCTGCCCAATCTTCCGACATTTTCTTCAACCCTTTCAATGCTTTATTCAAACCCGCCATAGAAAAGTCAGGTTCTCTAAAGCCTGTCCCTTCTTCGTCTTCGTAGTCGTCCTCGTCCTCGTCATCATAATCAAAATCATCATCTTTGCCAAACAACGGACTGATGATTACCCTGTAGTTGCCCTCACCTAATGACCTCTTTAATGCCGGAATATATTTATTGGCTTCTTGCTGATTCTTTGCCTCTAAAACATATTCTCCGTCAAGACCGAAATCGTATTCTATCAGTTCTACCTCATCGTCATCGGGCAAGAGCAGGTATTTGGCAAGAGCGAACTCTTTACATGGGTTTATGCCGGCATTGGTAGCCCAATCTACTGCACCGTAAATCCAATTATGTACTTCAACATAACTGACCTCTCGCAGGTTCATACCTCGTTCATAATGACTGATAACTCTGTCTAACTCACTCTCCGAAACGCTGAAATCCCAAAACGCATCTTTCACACCGATGCACCAGCAATCAAGTAGGAAACAAGCGTATGTGAATGTCCCGCCTGCATGCTGACGTACAACAATCGCCAATTTTTCACGACTATTACCGGCATTGTCACCTATATAGCACTTATATATAGGCAATTGCCGTGCCTTAGTGCGTATGTACTGTTCAGGAGAAAACTCCTGTTGCTGCTGTTTTTTCTTTTTCTTAGCCATAAATAAGATGGTTGTTTTTTTACTTTATTTTAATGTATGTGGAAAAAGACTTCATAAACTCGTCAATCTCTGCATCTGACAAACTATTCAAATCAAAGACTTCATCACTTTTGTCATCATCATAAAAACGCTCAATTTCTTTCTCGTCAATATCATCCTTCACATTCTTATAGTAGTATTCATCTAAACTTTCTTCCAATGAGTGAAAATTTTCTAATCCGAAGTTAATCTAAAACGCATAAAAGCCTCTCGGATAAAAGCCTCTTAAAATAAACTGCTCATTTCTATTAATCCACAAAAATGTATGACAAATCGATTGCACGTCAAATAAAGCATTCCTAATAACATTGCAAAATTACGAAATATTTCTCAAATCCGCAACAAATCATTCAAAAATCTTCAAATCAGTCAAAAAAGTACTGCGAATCTCTTGTATATCTCCCATCACCCACCGCAATATGCGTTACGGCAACCACATCGCGGTGGGCACGGAGGTCCTTCAGACGAACCACCTGCTGCTCGGGAAAGGTGTTGTTATTTCAAACCAATAAAGTCGCTAAGTGGACGGATTTGGGCGCGGTAGGTATTGATACGCTGGCGAAGATTGGGATGCTTGGAATAGTCAAGCGGAGTATTCTCAAAAGGCACAACAATATAATAGAGTGCATGTTCAGGGTGGAAACCATGCTTCTCGAGGGTCTCTTTATTCCAGATTTGGAAGGAGCCTTCTTTGCCTTTTCGTATGCGGAAGAGTTGAGCATCGTCTCCATTGGTATGCAAAAGTACATAGCGCATTTTCTCGAAGCCCGGTGTTACTTGTAACGAGCCTTCCGATTCACCGGCACGGAGATAGCAAATGCCTTTCTCTATCATCAAGAAGCGTGTTTCCGGTTTGGCATGATTGACGAGAACGGTTACTTCTTCGGGGTTCTCGGACATCTTTTTAAGCAGTCTCTCTGCTGTCTGTGGGTCGCTGATTTCTTCTTTGCGGCGGATACCGAGTTGCAGGTATTCTTCGGATTGGTCTATGCCTATGAATTTGCGTCCCAATAGATTTGCGGCAATACCAGTTGTGCAAGAACCTGCAAAGGGGTCAAGAATAGTATCACCCTCGTGGGTGCAAGCAAGGATAATGCGGTATAACAAACGGAGCGGCTTTTGTGTCGGGTGTTTGCCACAAGTTTTTTCCCATTTACTTACAGATGGAATACGCCAAACATCCGTCATCTGTGTGCCTCCATTCAACTGCTTCATTGTCTCATAGTTGAACTTATGGGTTACTTTTTGATTTTTGCGCGCCCAGATGATGAGTTCGGTGGAGAAATTGAAGTACTTGCAAGATAAATTGGGTGGCGGGTCGGTTTTCTGCCAAGTGATGGTATTGAGTACCTTGTAACCAAGTTCTTGCAGGCAGCGCATGACCACATGGATGTTATGGTGTGTGCCACTAATCCAAATAGTTCCGTTTTCTTTCAGTTTTGGTCGGCACAACTCCAACCAACGGAGGTTGAACGCATAAATATATTCCGGTGTACCACCTTTGTCCCATTCACCCTTGTCCACACATACCTGCTTGCCACTCTGCACGCTGATTCCGCCGTTGCTCAAAAAGTATGGCGGGTCAGCAAAGATAGCATCGATAGAGTTGTCCTCTATCTCTTTCAGCCGTTCCATGCAATCACCTTGCAGAATGGTGAAATCGTGATATGTGTAATTATTATACAATGCGATACCTTTCCGCTCTCACTAAGCGAATACTATTATAGTCATCCTTATTTGTAAATTCATACTGCCAGATATAGTAAATTTCCTCTCCATCAATAATTCTTTTCTCAAAGAAAATGGGAATAACTCTTTTGGTTGTATTCTCAGACCATTGCCTAAATGGGTAATATAGTTGCCTGATAATTTCTGTATTATTAGATGAATTCTTTGCTTCTATCAATACTATTTGTTCCTTTCCCTCATAACCTGCATCGACTTCTGTTTGAACACTTTGGGTATGGATAATAAAGCCATTTACTTGGAACGTAAATTCGGGAGTGTATTTTCTACCACGAATAGTAAGCACCAAGGAAGGATCGTTCATAAAAGTTCTTATTAAAGAATTGGCATAAGCATAATCAAGATGTTGCATTTCAGAATCACCGATCTTTGAACTCTCCAAATCAAAATCTAATTGCTTATGATAATCTTTAATCGGAGTCGTAATATCAGGAACATCAACATAGCCTTCACCTTTAATAATATAATACGTCCCATTTTTCTTAGGTAATAAGAATAATCCGTTATCTCTAAATATTTTAGGTCTGTCTTCTCTTTTGTCTTGTTTACACAGAATCCTTACTTCCTTATCATGTACATCCTCAAAATGTTGACAACTTCTTTTTATCTCCTTTGCGGTAATTATTGCAGGAGAAGCATCGAAATCATGGGAACCGAAATTTTTATCGTCCCATATCTTTTTCCATGAAATATCTGATGCCATATGTTATGATATTAATTGATTGTAGATATAAACTCGTTTATAGTAGTTAGATTGTAAATGCTCGGTATTGCAGCAAATGCTTCTTCTAATTTGTTGCGTGCGGAGTTCCAGCCAATGCCGTCTGTTATCCAAACAAACTCAAATCCCGAAACACCATTTACTTTCGGAGCAACATCTGTATAAGAACGAGCTACCTCATTCAGTTTTGAACCACCGCCGGAATAGAAGTTCACTTCGATAAGATATGTTTTTCCTTTAGCAGCAATGGTAAAGTCAAACACTTTTTGGTCGGCACCCAACACAGCAGCAATGGCTGGGAACTCTTTAGATGACACTTGTTCACGGTATGCAATACCGGCATTGTCAAAAATACGTGCAACTAATGTTTCAGTAATCTCTCCGCTTCTATTCTTGCGGGCGTTTGTATCAAGCCCTGTTTCAACACCAAACACGTAATCTACCAAATCTTTCACCTCTTTATTTTTGAATACTTTGTCAAGCCCTGTACCCTCAATGAATTTCATTACACCATCTACCGAACTGAACAATGTGTGTATAGAGTGCATAGAACCATCATTGTCAATGTATTTCTTATCATCCTTTTGGCGTGTGGCAATAAGGATATCCATTACCTCAAAAACGCGTTGATCGCGATTCCAAAGTGCCTCAACTGCTGCACGCAAATCTTCCTTGCCGATTAGATAATTGAGTGTATTGAGACTTATCTCAATATCTGCAACATTTTTCGCTATCTTGGGAAAGTCACAATAAAAATCAAGAGTTGCATTCGTTTCTTTAAGTTGTGACATGAACAAGTCAAATTGTTCTTGGGTGTGTGCGGCCATATTATACTGCTTGTTTTAGTTTTGTTTCTGAATAGTTATGTACAAGTATTTCTTGTAGTTTGCCGCGCTTCCGTGGATTTGCATTTACACTGCGGCTTGCCCATACACGGTCAATTGTATATGCGAGATATAAATCTTCAAAGAATGTGTCTTTTAGCGGCGTATTGAAACAATCGGAATTGCTCAACATAAACTTATGCCCGGCGGCAGCAACTTGGTCGCAAAAGGCTTTCAGTCGTTGCTGTGCAAGGTCGTTGAAGGCCTCTTTTGCGTAGTCGTTAAAACTGCTTGTATTGCTCAACGGGCGGTATGGCGGGTCAAAGTAGAAAAGCGTGTTGCCTTTTGCTTTTAATAGGGTTTGTTGGTAGTCGCCAGTGAGTATTTCAACATTTTGCAGGAGTTCACTATCTGCGTAAATGGTTGTGGGGTCGCAGATTGTGGGCGTTTCGTATTTACCGAACGGGACATTAAACAGGCCTGCTTTGTTAACTCGATACAAACCATTGAAACAGGTGCGGTTGAGAAAGAAGAAAAGCGTGGTGTTGCGGATAGAGTCTAACGCCTTTGTGTTGAACTCATCACGCTTTATTAGATAAAACTCTTTGCGTGTGTCCTCTGATTGCAAAGCATAATACTCTTTTTGCAGTTCTTTGAGAGATTTCACCAACTCGGACGGATTATCACGCACCACTTTGTAGCATGTAGTTAGGTCGGGGTTGATGTCGTTGATAATGGCTGATTTGATGTTGGAGTGTGTCTGTAACATATAGAAGAGCATTGCTCCTCCGCCTACGAACGGCTCAATGTAAGTGACATTCTCCCATCGGTCAAAGTCAGCAGGAAGCAGGGCTTCGAGTTGGTCAATGAGTTGTGTTTTTCCTCCGACCCATTTGACGAATGGTTTAGCTTTCATTGTATTTCAATTTTTTAATGCTTATATCCCATTAGCATTCACTCCGTCTAATCTCTGTTTCCAATTTGAAAGTTCCGAATTTTCAAGTAGTCAGAAATCAAACGACAAGCAAACGCCTTTCGTTAAATATGTTATGTTTTGTCTTTTACGAGAGAGTTATTTTGTGCAACGCTTTGCACACTCTGTCAAAAAGACATTGCAAAAGTACAAAAAATATAGCACTTATGCAATTATATGATTAGTCTTTAGTTATTTTCGTTTGAAATTTGATTTGTTAGTTTTGCTATAATATAGCCTCGTAGGGTTTTATATCGTTTTGGCTCTTTTTGTGCGTTGAATTGTTCTTGCCAATTGGCGCGGCGTTGCGGGTCGGTGAGTTCAATGGTGGCTTGGGCTACGGCTTGGCGGAAATTGTTGTTAAGGTCGTGCTGGTGGGCAGTGATTTTCTTTGGGTCTTTGCGCTTGGGGTAGTGAGATACTACCGTTGCGCCAAGTCGGTTGGCGTAATAGATTTCACTTTCGCTGTCAAGGCTGCCGCGAATGCTATTAAACGGAACTTCTAAATCTGCCTTTGCCATGGTTGTATTATTATCGTGCTATAGGGATTGAGATATATCGAAATATCGAATGTATCTTTTTAGTTGTTCTTTTCTCTTAATATAGTTCTTATCTTTTGCCGTCCTTTTGCCGTCCTTTTGCCGTGTTTTTGCCGTAGATAATTGCTCGGTAGTATCGTAAGGTCGGCAAACTACTTTCGTTGGTACTAAAAAATAATGCAAGGGCATACCTTATTATATGCCCTTGCATGGATAGAAATTACTCCTGCATCAGCAGTTGCATGACAACCTTTGCGCTGTAGGCGACCGGGGTGCCGGGGCCAAAGATGGCGGCGACGCCGGCTTTGTAGAGGAAGTCGTAGTCCTGTGCCGGTATGACACCGCCGGCGGCAACGAGGATATCCTCACGGCCGAGTTTCTTGAGTTCGGCTATCACCTGCGGAATCAGAGTCTTATGACCTGCTGCAAGAGACGAGACACCTAATACGTGAACGTCGTTCTCCACGGCCTGTTTGGCAGCCTCTTCCGGAGTCTGGAACAACGGACCCATATCCACATCAAAACCGCAGTCGGCATAGCCTGTGGCAACGACTTTAGCACCACGGTCATGGCCGTCCTGACCCATCGCACGGGGTCCCCAAAGAGCTTCGCTCGCATGGGGTGTCATATTGGCTATCATAATACGGGGCTGACGACCCTCTTTCTTGGCAAACTCTGCCGTCAACAGCACCCCACGACAAACGCTTCGCTGGTTTGTTGCGGGGACCCCGCAAGACTGGCCTCCTTGAAGTCGTCGTCGTTCTTCGTTCCTGCTGCGTACACGCCTGATATAGTTCTAATGGTTGCTTTATAACGACCTACGACTTTCTCGCAGGCATCTGATATTTCGCCCAATGTGGCACGGAGTCCGGCTGCCTTGACAGCTAGTGCAAGGAGGTTCTCACCCTTGCCACCATCTGCCCATGCCTGAACAGAAGCGGTAATCTCCTTCAAGGCTTCTTGTACGGCTGCCTCGTCGCGATGAGCGCGGAGGTCTTTCAGACGAGCCACCTGCTGTTCGCGAACGGCGGTGTTGTCAATCTCGAGGATGTCGATAGGATCTTCATGCTCAAGACGATACTCGTTGATATCCGAGAAAGTCTTGTGCAAGAGCGAGTGTAAGTCCCGAAGGGCTTACGCAACTCGCCGAAGCCAAGACTGGCAATATCGCAGATGTTGAATCTTCTGCGTGCCGGAGTCAATACGCGCCTGAGTGCGTGCAGCGGCTTCTTCGATACGCATCTTGGGGATACCGGTCTCGAGAGCGGCACCCATAGCCTCGATGCAAGAATAACTTACTTCATCATGTTAATGTTCACTTTGCCTAAAGAAAAGCCAAATAACATACCATGAAACCATCCCTTTAGACATTGCAAAATTACAAATTATTTCTCAACTCCGCAACAAATCACCCAAAAATCTTCAAATCAGGCGAAAAAGCACAGCAAATCTCTTGCATATATCTGAATAAAGCAGTATCTTTGCAGCATATTTTGAGCAATATAGAGCGGGTGATTAGCGGGATGTTAGCGCGAAGTTACCGCGTTAATCCACTGACCACACAGTAGGCACACAATACCCAAAGAACAGGAACAACATCAAATCAGCGGCTTAACACTATCATAATCCGCCAATAACACCGACACAACATAAACCCCAAAACACAATACCACTATGGCAATAGTAAATCTCGAAATCTTGTGCAAGTGCGAGCGTGAGTTTGCTCACACTGCTCGCCGCCGCCAAGATTGGCAACATCCAAGATGTTGAAGTCCCGTTTGCGGAAGTCCACGGCACACTTGTACGCAATGGCATTATTCATCGTCAAAAGAAATATAAAGACGACAACGGCAAAGTTATCTTTGAAGGCAAGCAGGTGAAGCGAAACAGCCGCACCGAGCGAAAGCCGGTGGCTTGAGCGAGGAGTAAGTGCGGCGCGCGAGTTTGAAAAGTCCCCACTTTTCAAACATAGAACGCCATAATATGCTGTCCGCCATCCACGCGACTACAAGAAGAACCCGCCGCAGGGCGAGAAACTCCGCAATATCAACATCTTTCGCGAAGCCAACCACCTCACCACCGAACTCATCCACCTTGACCAAGAACTGAGAGCCGCCCAACTTTCCGACAATCCCGAAGCAGCCATCCAAGTCATTCTCCAAGACCCGCAAAAACAAGAGCAGGCCGCTCTTCTTGCAGACTACAAATCCCGCTTCAAGAAACAAATCCGCAAACCCGACCCGCAAGCCCCCATAGACCCGAACACGCGCAAAAGAAAGCAATACCGCACCCTCAACACCTTCATCCGCGCCATGATTTACCAAGACATCAAAGCACAAGACCATCACAAAGCACAGATTAACACATAAAATCACCCTAAAACGGCACAAAATTCAATAATTATTTGCGAATCTGCAAAAAAAGCAGTAAATTTGCAAGCAAATTTTGTGGATATGAAAAGAATATATGTAGAGAATTTTGGTCCTGTTCAAAAGGCAGAACTTGAATTGCGAAATATTAATCTATTGATAGGAGAACAATCAGTAGGTAAGAGTACTTTGGCAAAACTCATTACCATCCTAACAGATTATACCTGTTTAGGACTGATTATGGTTGGAGATTATGCCTATTGGCTCGGAAAATTAGAAGAATATGGATTGGATATCTACAAAGATAATAATTATACAATAAAGTATGATTTAGATGAGGATAGTAATTATTTTCATTTTGAAATTTATAAGAATAAGATAGATGCGTATGTTATCAAAAATGGGGAACGCTCAACCAATCGAGATGTCATTGTGCAAGAGTTGTTATCAATGAAGCCATTTTACCATGATGAGATCTTTGATAAAGTAAATAATTTGCTTTCGTCTCCTACCGACAATAGTGATATTGGGAAAGCAATAGAGTTAATGTACAGCTCGTTATATATACCAGCCGAGCGCATTATTTATTCTGTTGTATCACGTTTGATGCCGGCTTTGACATTGGCAAAATCCACAGTTCCTAAAAACCTGTTGCGCTTTATGGTGGATTTGGAAAATGCAAAAGCAACCTATCCACAACTTGAAATGCCACTGCTTGATATTTCGTATTTCAAAGAAAATTCAGATGACTACTTTATCATAAATACAACAAAGCAGAAATACCTATTATCATCTGCTTCCTCTGGTATTCAATCAACTTTGCCTTTGTTGCTTGTTTTGAAATACGCCATTGAAAAGAAAGAATACTCTTCATTTGTGGTTGAAGAACCGGAATGTAATTTGTTTCCTGAAAAGCAAGTAGAATTGCTTAAGCATATTATTTTACTTGTTAAAAGCGAGAACCGGACATTAACCATTACCACCCATAGCCCTTATCTGTTGTCTGCTTTGAATAACTATCTGTTTGCAGGTACATTAGTTGCTAAATACGGAAGCAAAATAAATCCTTTCATAGATAATGTTTTACCATTGAAACAAATACTCAAGCCAAATGAATGTTCAGTATATTCATTGGGAGAAGACATAAATGGTAAGGGAATATATTGCAAATCTCTATTAAACGAGAAAACAGGAATGATTGATTTCAATTCATTAGATGGAATCTCGGAGAAGATGGGCGATGAATTTGCACGCTTAAAGAATGCATATATTCAAATGAAACATCAAAGATAGGATTTTGCGTTATGGATTTTAATATCATCAAGAGAATCAAATTGAAGGATGCATTTAGTGGCAATGCTAAATTTGAGGATGTCATCAGCGATGAGGACTACTTAAGGGAATTGTTTGAATTTAGCAACAGAGGAACTGCCTATGTTTTTGATGATTCCGAAATAGGACACTCTACCTTCACTTTGGATACAAGAGGTATCGGGCGCGACAGAGTTCTGGTCATAAAGAATAGACATCACAAGGACATATTCCTTTGGCATATTGATGGCGTATTGTATGCAAAAAATACTAAATGCGATTGTGCCATTCTTACCGATAAGGAACTTATATTTGCAGAGTTTAAGGCCAATGCTGAAAATCAGACTGACGAAGCTATTATACACAATTTTATCAAAGCAAAAGAGCAACTTCTATCTACAATCACGGATATAAAGAATAAATGTAGTGCCGCTGGTGTAGAGTTGGAAGATATGCTACATCTGGAAGCGTATGCTATCTTTAATCAAACAGTTCCTGATGGAAGTGCCTACCGAAAAAACATATCAGCAGAGTTTTGGCTTCAATCGGATGGAATAGACTTGAAGTTTGAGAATGAGAAAAAACTTATAAATTAGACTTATATGACTTATCCTGATTCTAAGAAAATCCAACAATATAATGCTAACATTGCATATCATACTGCACCATTACTGGAAAAGTTGGGCATTGCAATTGATTATAACTTAAATGTACTAACAACAGATGATGATGTCAATCACATGATTGATGCTATGGCTGCAATCTATAAGAGAAATGTTGAAAGCAATCTATATTATACTCCTGAGCAGAAAGAATCTCTGCAACATCAATGTGATGTAAATGCAGAAGCATGGAAACAATTAAACAACAGAATTACTAACAATACCCCCATCCGACTATGATAAAATAACATAGTAAAACATACATATACTTAATAGCGTTGTACTTAGTAGCGTTGCGCTGAAATACATTATTCACAAAATGATAGATCTATGGAGTGCTGCTAATTACTTTTTTACTTAGCAAAAACTATGCTTGAAACCATATTCCACTTGATATTAGATTATTCCTTTGCCATTAAGGAGTATAATGCGCACAAAGCAGAAATCGCAGAAAAATTACCAGCTGTGTATCAATATGTAGAACAAATCATTGAAATAGAAACAGGGCAAAGAAGTTGCATTGAAGAACATATCATTGACGATGCTTTTGATTGTGTAAAACATTTCCGAGAAGAAAAATGCGAACAAGATAATACACTTACTGACAAGCAAAAATCATTATTAAAGGATGGTATAAAAGTTGATACGCAAATCCGCTTACAAATATCAAAAGAACTTCTTAAATCTCATAACCTTTTATCACAATTCTAAACACTCATGGCGCAAGACACAAATCACCGAAAGAATAATAAATACCAACGCTCTCGCTGCCGTGCGTTGGATAAATGTCTGCGCAACCCATACAAACGATACTACATTGAGAATTTGATTGAGGCTTGCAGTAAAGCACTCACCGCTGAATATGGCGAGCCACAATTGCCTATAACCGTCAGCCGCCGCACAGTCATAGACGACCTCAATTATATGGAAAGCGAGGCTGGTTTCTCTGCTGATATTGAGCATATAAAAGATGGTAAGCGCACATATTATCGCTATGCCGACCCTAATTTTTCTATTAACAATATCCCTCTTACCGATGACGAGATGCAGAAACTGCAAGAGACCATACTTGTGCTTGATCGTTTCCGCTCACAGTTGCCATGGGTAACAGAACTACTTACCGAACTACAAACAAAGTTCCATATAGATGGTCACACAGAGCAAATCATCGGTTTTGAGAGTAATGAATATGTTGAAGGACTTAACTATTTAGAACCACTATTTCAGTATATTACTAACGAGCAAGCCATCAATCTGGTCTATCAACCTTTTTGCAAACAACCAATCCATTGGACTTTGCACCCTTATTATATTAAGCAGTACAACAATCGTTGGTTTCTTTTCGCACTCAATAACGACACACAGCAGATTACCAATGTGCCGCTTGATAGAATTGTAGCCATTGAACAAGCAAAGACAAAATACATCCCCAATCAAGATATTGATTTCAGTGAGTATTTCGAAGATGTAATAGGTGTTACAATCCCCGATGCACCCGTGGAGACTATTACGCTTCGTTTCGCTCCACAACGTTTCCCTTACGAACTTTCCAAAGCCATACATCCCTCGCGCATCGTCAAGGACAAAGAGAATGGTATTGTGCAGATTAAGGTAATTCCTAACAAAGAACTAATATCACAATTATTATGGTTTGGCAATGATGTGGAAGTGCTTGAACCCGCCTCCGTTCGCCAAGAAATACAACGAAAAATTGAAAAAATGCACAATCTCTACCACCAGTGCAAATAGGTTGCACAACAACGCACTACTTTTGCACCGTCAAACAAAAAGTGAAAATTAAAAGAAAGGAAAAAAGCTATGTATGATGATTATGATGAACTGATGCGCGACACATGGTTCGCCATGACAGGTGGTATGTATGGTGATATGCCAAAAGGTTTCGATGGTGATTTTGATTGGTTAGGTTTCTAACCAATCTGTCACCCTTAAATAGATATATTCCAATGTAACTATTGCATTAAAAAAATAAAAACACTTTTTCACATGAACACAAAATACACCCTTAAGAATTTTCGCATATTTGACGAACAAGGTGCGACCTTTGAAATCGCACCCTTAACCATATTAACTGGATGTAATAGTTCTGGTAAAAGTTCTATTACGAAATCTTTAATGTTAATAAAAGATATGTTTGCTCGTATCTTGAGTAACTATCAAACAGGTTTTAGGTGCTATCTTGAAGACTATAAATTAAGACTTAATAAAGGGGACTATAACTTGGGAAAATTCACTTCGATAATAAACGATAAATCTTCGAAAGAAGAATTTATTTTTGAGTTTGAAACACATACCTATTTTTATAATGATAGAATTACTGCACAAATAACTATTGCGTGTGATAAAACAAATATCGCTCAAGATGGCAGAATATCTAAAATTGTATTATTAGATGAGAACAAAAAGCAAATATGCTTGATGAATTTCAATACGGGGGTTGCTACTTGCAATTTCTCTCTTGTTAAAGATAAATTCTTCAAGTTCGCTCACTATGCATCTTTGTACAATAATTATAAAAACAAGATAGATAATGTAAACATAGAACAGCTGACTGAAAAAGAAAAAAATGAACTTATTAAACTTGAGGAAGAAATAGGTCATACATACCTTGGCATTTTTCAGCAGGTAATACCAACAATATATAAAAGAGACCATCTTAATGAGTTGCTCCCATTATGCAATTTTGATGTAAAAGCTCAATATGGAAGCCTATTCTGCATTGATGCATTGCGGTGGTTAGATAATTATAAGAAGGTGGATGTCAGGAGAATTGTAAATAACCATATTAAAAGTTCAAGTATAAATTATATTTATTATCCAGAAACAGCAAAAGAAGTAAAAGACAAAATTAATCTTATTATTGATGAATTTTATCGTACAGAATTTAATACATTCAAAGATTTCTTCCTATACTATGAGAATCTTTTTTTAAGCAGTATTAAGGCAGAGTTTATGAGTAATAATTCTGATGAGGTGGGATCATTTATTGCGAAATTGGAAACTTCTCTTGCTTTTCAATATGCAGGATTTAATTCAAGTATGACTTTTATAAAAGATTCCGCTTTTTCTTACGAAAATGATGTTGAGGAATTTTGGAATAGAGAAGACTATCGTTTTATATTCATATTGCATTACATGAGGCAAATAGCTTCTATTAAAGATATAAAAAGCATAAGCAAAAATGATATTGCAAATGCTTGGATTGAAACTCCAGTGTTTGATGCAATGATATTATATTTCTGCAATATCATAGAGGATATATTAGTAGATACGCCAAATTTTATTCATAATATAGACTATGTAGGTGCTAATCGTGCAAATGTACAACGCTTATATAACTTCCAAGATCAAACAGATTTTAATCAACTTCTTCAAAAATATTTAACACAACAGCAAATAATACCCAATCGAGAATTGTTTGAGGTGTTCAATCCTGCAATTTTATCTACACAAACAATAAAAGTTGTAAAAGTATTACCAGATGGGCAACCTATTTTTGAACATCCAGTTAAACAAGGAGTTCAGAAATATTCATTACATTCTGATTATGATTATTCAGACAGATATAAAGCGGGTGAGTTTACAAAAAAATGGCTGCATAATTTCGAAATAGCAGATGATATTAGTTTTGAAATGACAGCTGAAGGTGCTGGTGTTTCCGTTATACTCATCAAAGATAATGAAAGACGAAATTTGGCAGACTACGGATTTGGCATTACTCAATTAGTGTCAATTATGCTTCAAATTGAACTCAATATATTCAATAACCAAAAAGAAAACGGCACAGAGATTATTGAACAAAACAATGACGAAGTAATGCAAACTATAATTAAAGAACTTGCAGAAAAAGAGATAGAAAAAAATACAGACCTCGGTAAAAAAGTTGCGCCATATATTAAAGATAATGTACAAATTACTGGAGACTTGCTTATTGAACTGATGGAAATGAATAAGGATGTGCAAATTCCAGAGATAAGTCAAATTCATAAAGTTAAATATGTTTTTGACGAATCATATTTAGCTATTGAAGAACCGGAGAGCCATTTACATCCAAAATTCCAATCTCTTTTGGCAGATATGTTCTATGATGCATATATCAACTACAATATTCATTTTATAATTGAGACCCACTCTGAATATCTTGTTCGCAGAACACAAGTGGTGGTTGCCGAAGCAAAATACAAAGACGAGCAAGAATTAACTGATAAATGTCCATTCAAAGTTTACTACTTACCAGACCCAAAAAAAGATGTAAAACCATACGATTTGGAATATATGACTACTGGTGGATTCAAAAATAGTTTCGGTGAAGGTTTCTTTGACGAAGCAAGCAAATTGGATATGGTTATTTTGAGAAATGAACGTAACTTAAGAAGGAGGTAATACAATGTTCATTCTCTATACAACAGAAGATATGCTTTATAGAATTTGTGAAAAAGCAAGTTCTAATAGCATCTTTGATAGTTGGTATAAGATAATTATCAATACCAAACAAGTTGCTCTATCTACAAACGAATTAGATACCGATAATCCATGGATTCAACATCTACATAAGATTGGTATTGCAATCTATACCGAGCAAGAATGGCTTGACAATATGGTGACCAATTATAATATGGTTTTAGAAGAGCCAACAGCCGCCTATATGTTAGATATTCCAAAGTCTGTTTGTGATAAACTTCTGCAAGATTATGGGGTGTTGTGTTTTCCTGTGGATAGTAATGTACCTGCGCCTATTTTTATAAACAGGGGGTGGCATATAGACACATCAGACCCTGATAAAGAGAAAAGTTGGAATGCTCTATTAAGTGATTTATCTATTCCTTCTAATTCCATTATTATTGTTGATAGATACTTATTTAGTAGTGGTGTAGGCGAGACCATAGAAGACTCTTTTTTTAACTTACATCAGATTTTAGAACTGCTTTTGCCACAAACTATCAATAACGGTATTTTAGATGTTTCTTTATTCTTTGATTTTAGTTCTATAAATTTCAAAAAGGATAAGAAACCAGATGCTACAGATATTGATATGGCATATTTAGCCAAGAGAGTGAATAAGATAAAGAAAGATATTAAACGCACCTATCCTTTTTCAATCACTTTAGTATCAGTATCATCTAATTGTTTGAATTATGATAAAACACATAATAGACGAATCATATCTAACTATTATATAGTAAGAGCAGAGCATAAAATCAAGGCTTACAATTCTCGTAATAAGGCACTATGCGACCAAGACTTATCTTTCGCGTATATCTTCTCTGACGGACTTAATGATAAATCAACTATCCCAGAGAAATCAAAAGATAATACATTAAAAGCCTTAAAAGCAACTTTAGAATCAGCGCAAAAGGTTGAAAATAACAATCTTGCACCAGAAGTAGAAATATACAAGAATGGTCAAAAAATTCCTATATCAAAATATTTTAATGTTCTCTTGAAATAATTTCTTTCTTGTGCAAATAGGTTGCACAGCAACGCCGTATCTTTGCACACGGAAACAAAAAGATACAGCGTATGTCACAAGAAATCTCTCTCTTCCGAAATTTTGGGATAGCAACTCCCAACACTATTACTTTCTCCAAATCTCTTAATGCTCTTGTTGGAGTAGGCTATACCTCAATGGCAGGTAATACCTACTTCAACTCGCTCCGTATGGCTGACGGTATCCTTATTAAAGAGGATATTGGTCAAGGCTATGCTCACTCCTTCCTGAATGGTTTACATATTTATGACATACGAACAAAAACTCTGATTTGTGAAAAATTGTTCAGCTGTCACTATTATAGTCGAGATACAGCGAAGTCAGATGCCATTGATATGCTTACAGATATGATTGGCAAGGCGGCATCTAAAGAGAATATCATACTCAACTACAACGAAATGCGTAGCAAAGTTTCTGACATCGTGCGGCGTGCTTTCTTTGCCGACCAAATGCAAGAAATACAGAAAACCCTCAAACAATTAAGCGCATAATTATGGAGAACTCACTTGTAAACATATTGAAAAGCCAACCAATTGGTAAGTCTTACTCCACAGGACTAACACTTTACCAGTCCTACAAAGCCACATCCGGTTTCGACTACCAAATAGGTATGCGTGAAGCGTCTGGTCTATACATCTTTGAAGGCTTTGCAGAGGGAACTGGCTGCGCCTATCTGAATAAGATATTGGTGTTCTTCGGTCAAGACAAGCAACTGATAGCAGATATTAACCTTCCGCAAGGTACTTTCTACAACCGTGAAACAGCAAAGGAGGCTATCAAACAAGTATTGTGCAAATACTTCTACGATGCCTGCCAAAGAGAAAATATGTCTTTTACACAGAGCGAAGTAGAAGAACAGGTAGAGGATATACTTGATAAATGCTATTTCTCCGAGAGCCGCAGGGCAGTACTGAATTGGGCAAAAGAAGTAGGAATACTTAAAGCATAAGACCATGAAAAAGCAATATAATCTTACCGACAAACTCGGCTTTGGCAAATATCGCTATCAGCAGTTGCGCTATGTGCTTCAACACGATGCCAAATACATCTATTGGTGCATGACGAATGTACGGGACTTTGCAATGTCTGATGAGGCTCTGCAATTTGCGCAGTCTTGTTGTGAACTCTTTGTTGCCATTAAACCTAAATATGCGGTTCAGCCGTATGCAGAGGGAATAGATGTCCTTTTGTCATTCCCATGGAAGAAACAATACCTCCTCTATATGCGTAAATACGCTGAAGATGCCCAAGTTATTTCCATTTATGCCCTTCCACATTGTCCTCACCAACCGATACAACTGACATTGTGGTAGAGGTATAGTAAAACTCAACATTCAAAAAAGCAGAACGAGCAGCCCATTTTGAGTTGCTCGTTCTTTCTTTTATTGTGGCGGATTGAATCCGCCAATCTCTTACTCCTGCATCAGAAGTTGCATGACAACCTTTGCCGAGTAGGCGACCGGGGTGCCGGGACCTCGTCGAAACTTGCTTGCGGCACTGACTGCCGTTTGACGGCATTAAGCCGCCGCAGTTTCTCCTCTACCAAACAGAAACACTTTGTTGGTTTCTGTTTGGTTTATTGAGAGTTTATTCCGACATTAAAAGTTCCATCACTACTTTAGCAGAATATGCCACTGGCGTACCAGGTCCAAATATCGCAGCGACACCGGCTTTGTAGAGGAAGTCGTAGTCCTGTGCAGGGATGACACCGCCGGCGGTAACGAGGATATCCTCACGACCTAACTTCTTGAGTTCGGCTATCACCTGCGGAATCAAAGTTTTGTGACCTGCTGCAAGACTGGAAACGCCCAATACGTGAACGTCGTTCTCAACCGCCTGCTTGGCTGCCTCTTCCGGGGTCTGGAACAGCGGTCCCATATCCACGTCGAAGCCGCAGTCGGCATAACCCGTTGCCACAACTTTTGCGCCGCGGTCATGGCCGTCCTGACCCATCTTGGCAATCATAATACGAGGCTGACGACCCTCCTTCTTGGCAAACTCTGCCGTCAGACGCTGAGCCTCCTGGAAGTCAGCATCGTTCTTTGTTCCTGCTGCGTACACTCCTGAAATAGTTCTAATGGTTGCTTTATAACGACCTACGACTTTCTCGCAGGCATCACTGATTTCACCTAAGGTAGCGCGAAGACCGGCTGCCTTGACTGCAAGTGCCAAGAGGTTCTCGCCCTTGCCACCGTCAGCCCAAGCCTGAACAGAAGCAGTAATCTCTTTCAAAGCCTCTTGTACGGCTGCCTCATCGCGATGAGCGCGGAGGTCTTTCAAACGAGCCACTTGTTGCTCACGAACGGCGGTGTTGTCAATCTCGAGGATGTCGATAGGATCTTCATGCTCAAGACGATACTCGTTGATACCGATAATCTTCTGCGTGCCTGAATCGATACGCGCCTGAGTGCGTGCAGCGGCTTCTTCGATACGCATCTTGGGAATACCAGTCTCGATAGCGGCAGCCATACCGCCGAGTTTCTCAACCTCTTGGATATGTGCCCAAGCACGCTCGGCAATCTGCTTGGTCAGGCTCTCAACATAATACGAGCCGCCCCATGGGTCGATCTGCTTGCAGACTTTCGTTTCTTCCTGAATGTAAATCTGCGTGTTACGCGCGATACGAGCGGAGAAGTCGGTAGGCAATGCGATAGCCTCATCGAGGGCGTTGGTGTGCAGCGACTGGGTATGACCGAGAGCGGCACCCATAGCCTCGATGCAAGTACGACCGACATTGTTGAACGGGTCTTGCTCAGTGAGCGACCAACCAGAGGTCTGCGAGTGGGTACGAAGAGCGAGCGATTTAGGGTTCTTAGCACCAAACGACTTGACAATCTTTGCCCAAAGCATACGACCAGCACGCATCTTAGCAATCTCCATAAAGTGGTTCATACCGATAGCCCAGAAGAACGACAAACGCGGTGCGAAATCGTCAACATTCATGCCTGCATTGACACCTGCGCGGAGGTACTCCAGACCGTCGGCAAGGGTGTATGCAAGTTCGATGTCATCGGTGGCACCAGCCTCCTGCATGTGGTAGCCTGAGATACTGATTGAGTTAAACTTAGGCATGTTCTTGGAGGTGTATTCAAAGATGTCGGCGATGATCTTCATCGAGAACTTAGGTGGATAGATATAGGTGTTGCGCACCATGAACTCTTTGAGGATGTCGTTCTGGATGGTACCTGCCATCTCTTCGAGTTTCGCGCCCTGCTCCAAGCCTGCGTTGATATAGAACGCCATGACGGGCAGCACGCCGCCGTTCATGGTCATGGAAACGGACATCTTGTTCAATGGGATACCATCGAAGAGGACTTTCATATCCTCTACAGAACAGATACTTACGCCTGCCTTACCCACATCACCAACGACGCGTGGGTTGTCGGCATCGTAGCCACGGTGAGTAGCGAGGTCGAAAGCCACAGACAGACCTTTCTGACCCGATGCGAGGTTGCGGCGATAGAAAGCGTTAGACTCCTGTGCGGTGGAGAAACCAGCGTACTGGCGGATAGTCCACGGGCGGAGTGGATACATGGCACTATAAGGACCACGAAGGAAGGGTGCGATACCGGAGACATAGTTCAGGTGCTCCATGCCTTGGAGGTCGTCTTTGGTGTAGATAGGCTTGACGGGAATCTGCTCCGGGGTCAGCCAATCTGCCTCATTTCTGCTGCTAACTTTACTTGCAGCAACTTGTTTAATATCGATATTTTTAAAATCTGGTTTCATTGCCGCAATTATTTTAAGAGTTGGTTATTAAATGACTTTAGTGTCTCTAATACGTTCACGCGGACGTGGATGAAGTTCTCGATGCCAAGTTTCTGCAGGTCTTCCATGCAAGCGGGAGCACCGGCAACAACGAAGAGCGGATGCTTCTTGTCAGGTGTCTTGGCTGCCTCCTTGGAGAGAATCTTCCATGCTTCGGGAGCATAAGTGGCGTACTCGTCGTCAGAAGAGCAAAGCACGATGATGTCGGCTTTGGCTTTCTTTGCAGCTTTGATGCCGTCACGGACAGTCTTGAAACCGTTGTTGTCGATTACCTTATAACCTGCGCAAGCGAGGAAGTTGCAGCTGAACTGCGAGCGTGCCAGACGCATGGCGAGGTTGCCTATGGTGAGCATGAAGGCTACGGGTTGATGCTTCGAGCCTTCGGTTGCAAGACGGAGTTCTTCAAACTCTTCGGCGGCACGGGCGACAGGAAGAGTCTTCAATGCGGGTTCGCATGCCTCACCGCATCCGCAGGAAGCAGCTTCTTTCTTCTTAGGCTCTTTGCAGTTGCAAATGCTGCTGCATGCTCCGGCATCGGCTTTGATTTTCTTGCCTGCCACTTCGGTGAAGTTCGGGAACTGGTTGCTTCCGAGGAGAATCTCCTTGCGCTTTGCCACGTCAGAAAGACGGGTCTTGAGGTTAGCGGCAACGGCATCCTGCACCTTACCCTCTTTAACCATCTCAAACATTCCGCCCTGCTCTTGGATAGCAAGGAACTGCTTCCACGCCTCGGCAGCAATGTTGTTGGTCAGGGTCTCGATATAATATGAACCTGCTGCGGGGTCAACCACCTTGTCGAAGTGAGCCTCTTCTTTCAAGAGAAGCTGCTGGTTGCGGGCGATGCGCTCCGAGAAGTCGGTAGGACGCTCGTAAGCCACATCAAACGGCGTAACCGTTATCTCGTCCACACCTGCGATAGCAGCCGACATAGCCTCGGTCTGTGAGCGGAGCAGGTTGACGTATGCGTCAAAGACGGTCATGTTGAACTTACTGGTCTCGGCACTCACATTCATCTTGGCAGCCTCCTTGAGAGCGGCTGTGAAGACGGGTGCTTTGTATGCCTCAACAATCTTTGCCCACAAGAGACGGGCGGCGCGGAACTTGGCAATCTCCATGAAGTAGTTGCCTCCGACACCCATGTTGAAGCGGATGTTGCGTGCTGCCTGATAGTTGGGCACGCCTGCTTCGGTGAGCATGGTCATGTACTCGGCACCCCAAGCGAGTGCGTAAGCGAGTTCCTGTGTGCAATAAGCACCTGCGTTGTTGAGTACAACTGAGTTGACACCCACCACGCGGTAACCCGGAAGCGACTTGGCGGCTTTCACCACTTCCACAAGACGCTCGGTCACTTTCTCACGGCTGAGGTCCTTACCCTTGACGAGCATGTTCTTAATCGGGTCCACATTGATGGAGCCATAGAGCGAACGTATATCCCAGCCTTGGCGGCCGTAGTAGCGCACGAGGATGCGTGCCAGCTCGGGAGCGTGGCATGCGCAAACGGTGAAGTTGATTGAGATAGCGCGAGCATCAATGTCCTGCAGAAGGTTCTTGATGAAGCGGTAGTTGAGTTTGTCTGCTTTCAGACAGAAGCCTAATGAGGTGATACCTTTGTTGAGCACCTCAAGAGCGAGTTTGTTAGCCTTACGGGCATTGTCGCAAGCACAGATGTTCTGGCGTATAGCCCATTCGTTGTTAGTGCGTGTTCCGCGTACATAGGGGAACTGACCGGGGGCTGACACCGTTGTCCGAAGTTTCTTTACATCCTCCAGACGGTAGAACGGCTGCACATTGAAGCCCTCTGGGGTGCGCCATACGAGCTTCTTCTCGAAATCGGCACCTTTCAGGTCTGCCACAATCTTGGCTTTCCAAGTCTCGGTGGAGACAGGAGCGAAGTCCTGCAGCAGGTTAAGTTTGTTTTCTGCCATGATACAATTGTTTATATTGTTTGATATTGTTTGGTTGTTTAGAGCTGTTTAGTGTTGTTTAGAATGGTTTGTATTGCACCATGCCGGTGGGTCAGACCACTCTACTCCATATTAAGCGTGCAAAGTTACAAAGAATTTGGCAAATAAAGAAATAAATCAGCAATTATTTTTGAGAGCAATAGAAAGATAGTCTGCAAAGCCTCTCTGGCAATGCAGACCGAGTATTCAGCATAGTCTTAAATATTAAGAAAGAATGCTGAATTGTATTATACAATTAGCAGAATGGTATTACAATGATATTACTTTCCTGCCTTACTGTTAGAAGTTACTGCTTTATGCCATACCACACAGACGAGCAAGACAGAGAGCAGAGCGGCGGCAATCCAGAACCATAGAGCAGGAGTGAAATTATAAGAATACTGCTCCACTCCGTCGATGGTATCAACCAGAAGCTTGTTGCTGTCAATAAGCAGCCCAGAAGCAATATCCTGCAAACCGGCAGCGGCATAACTGGCAATACCGACAACGCCGAGAGCAGCTCCTGCAGCTTCACGAGGTACGATGTCAACCGCCATCAGTCCGCCAAGGAAACAGATGAGGACACCTATGGCAATACCGAAGAGCACCATGGACAGAATATTGACCCACATAGAATTGCCTCCGAAAGCAAACAATACCAGAGAGACGACTTCAAGCAGACCTGCTGCGACGGCAGGGATATATCGGTTTCCACGAAAAGCGACATCGCTGAGCCATCCTGAAAACACAGTGCCGATAATACCGAGCAGAGCATTGATAGAAATCACCTGAGTAGCAGTAGTGAGAGCAAAACCTTTGGTTTCCTGAAGGAAAAGCACCCCCCAGCCGTTGACAGCATAGCGCGACACATACATGAAGGCAGATGCAAATGCCAGCACCCAGACATACGGGTTTTTCATGACTGCACGTTGTGAGAGTCCTATAGAATGAGTTTCAGCCTGTTGCTGCGTTTCTTCACCAGCGAGCACTGCCACAGAGGGCAGACCTTTCGACTCAGGTGAGTCATGAAGCATGAAGACAATTATCAGAAAACCTATTACACCGGCTATAGCAGCACCGATAAATCCGTACTGCCATCCGAAAAGACCTACCAATCCGCCCACAAGGAGAAAAGAGAAGAACTCTCCGAGGTTATGCGAGAGCGACCAGAAACCGTAGAAAGTGCCGCGTCGGGAGAGCGGGTACCATCGTGACAAAGCGACCACACATGGCGGAGCTCCCATAGATTGCGACCACCCGTTGAGTGCCCACATGACGGCGAAGCAGACAAAGAATGCCGTTTGAGATACTACCATCTGCGTAGTGCTAATCAGGCCAAGGATACCTACAACGATGTTTGCGACAGTTGAAACGAGCAATCCTGTAGCCATAAAACGCTTAATGTTGGAGTGGTCGGCAAGGAATCCGTTGACGAATTTGCCTATGGCGTAAGTAAACAATAGTGCTGACGAGATAACTCCAAGTTGTTTTGCATCGAGTGTGCCGGAGTCCATAATAGGTTTCTTGACAACATTGAGCGAAGTACGGCAAACATAATACATGCTATAGCCAAGTGTAATAGCTATAAATGATGACCATTGCAGGCGCTTGAAGCGTTTGCGTTGTTGTCCCTCAGTCTCATCTCGCAAAGGCAAGGCAGGGGACTTCTTGAAAAATGAGAATGCCATACGTATTAGTCGTGAAGGTTATGTTTTTTAAGATAACTGATAAGATATTCCGGTCGGTCGGTCTGAATTATGTGCATATTCAGTAAGTTAACAAGGTATCCGTAATTTGCATCAGGGTTCTTCACCGCCTCGTCATCTTCATGCCCTCCGCAAAGCGTATCCCACAAGCAGTTAACCCAAAGCAGCGATTTGCCTTTAGCCAGGACAGATGCCTCTCGCACATATTGGTCGTCGTCTCTCCAGCATAGTTCGAAAGCACAAGGGTTGCTGAGCTGATGCTCCTTGAACTGCCCGATGCTCTCAGGTTTGTTCATGTCAACTATAGGCATATATATCACATCTTCAAGATATTTGCCATAGAGTGCCTGAACTTCTGCCGCCGGTTTACGTCCTTTCATTATAATCTGGCGGGTGGTGCCGGTCTCTTCAAGAATTGGGATTACCAGGTCGAAGTAGCGGTCGGCTTTGTCAAGGTTGACAAGAACCCGGTCTTTGCACAGCATCAGAGCTTCACGCAGCGTTGGTATCTCATGTCTTGTGCGGATATTCACTCCGTTTTTCAGACGGAAAGTGCGTATGCTGTCAAGAGTGAGTTCACAGATACGCCCTTTGCCTGTGGTAGTACGATCAAGCTTTGAGTCATGCATAATGATAAGCTGACTGTCAACCGTCATCTGCAAGTCGAGTTCCACAATATCGACTCCCATATTGATAGCGCTCTCAATAGCCGGCAGCGAGTTCTCCGGCCATCCGCGCCAATCGGCACGATGGGAGGCGACAAGCACCCGTTTGCAGTCAGGATTCATAAGATCCTGACGAATCTGCTCAGCGCGGGTGAGGTCAGACTTTGGCGAGCAAGCGACACAAAGTGCTGCAACAAAGAAGAGCAAACCAATGTTTTTCATAAATCCTGATTGTTTACATTTTAACTATCTTGTTTTTCAGTCTTGCCTGCTCGGCACGGAAGCCCATGACGTGGCTCTCTACACACACATCGATAGTGGATGTGAGATAATTCTCGTCATGGTTGGCAACAGCGAGGACCCAGTCTTTCATTATTCCCCAGTCTCCTCCGGCATGGCCTTCATAACCGGGCAGTTTGCTTATATCTTCATCCCAGATATACTTCCTGCCTGTAAGGAAATCAGTGAGAGTGAACGACTCCATATCGCCCACTATGTCGGCTTTTGTACCCATTATACGCGTTTTTCTGCCTCCGGAAGAAGTGAGCGCCTCCATCTGCAATGAAGCCGTTACATGGTCATCGAACTCCAGATTGCAAATATAGTGGTCGCACTGGTCGTTATCCATATCAAACACGCAACGACCATAGTCGGTAGTACGCAGATACTCGGTTATCTTGGCATCTTTGCCCGCGCGGTCGCTCGGCAAAGAGTCGAATACATAGAGATAGCGATGCTCGCGCACATAGATTTTCAGTGCAGAGTAGGCACATTTGCTTTCAAGAGGACAATCCAGACAACGAGCGGCAGCCTCTTTAGGACGATTGGCATGGACGAAATAGTCCAGATTGCCAAAAGCGGATACCTTGCGGCAAGGCTTGTTAATCAACCAGCGAATGATATCGAGGTCATGACAAGACTTGGCAATGATGATTGGCGTCGTTTCTTTGGATGAATGCCAGTTGCCACGAACATAAGAGTGCGCCATGTGGTGGAATCGGATTGGCTCAAGATGCTGCATGGAGAGGATGTCGCCAACCATACCTTCATCGATAACCCGTTTCAACGCACGGAAATACGGAGCATAACGCAGCACATGGCAAACCCCCACTATGCGCCCGTATTTCTTTGCCTGACGGGCTATGTCGGTACATTCTTTGGCAGTCTGGGCGATAGGTTTCTCAAGCAACACATCGTAGCCCATTGCCAGAGCCTGCATACACGGTTTGTAGTGCAGGTTGTCGGGTGTGGAGATAATTACAGCATCGGCAAACTTGGGTACACGGAACACCTCCGACCAGTCGCCGAATCTGTGTTCCTCACTGATGCCGTATTGTTCTGCCATCTGACGCTGACGCACAGGGTTGATGTCCGACACGCCAACTATCTTGAGTGATGCAGGATATTGCCCGCTATAAGCCGCATAGACATTGCCTCTGGCACCTGCACCAATGACGATAGCAGTAACAGGTTTTGCCACCACAGCCTCTTGTCCCTGCAAACCGAAAGCAAGGCGCTCTGCGTTCTTGGGCAGAGGCTTGGGCGTGTCGTCTGCTGCAGGAGTTGCTGCCTTGATGATTGATGCACCGGGAAGTGACTCTACGGCTATCGCTGCCGCACCCACTCCGATCATTTGAAGAAATTCCTTACGAGTCATAATATTAAATGGTTCTTTGTTCTTAGTTCTTGATTCTTAGCGATTACACAACTATTTATTACTTATCACCAAGTCTTTCTCCCCTGCTCTTTTTATGGTGAGAGACTTCCATTCCGAGGGAATGACGGGTCGGTATGCCAGCTTCAGACCCTTGTCGGTAATGTCGAGTCCGGCAAAGCCGAACAAGAGTGCCTGCAGAGTACCTCCTGCACCTGTAAGAAAATACGGATTGGTGCCTCCGTTGAACTCTGCAATCACGCGGAAAGGAGGATTAAGGTTGGGCAAATACGAGTCGCGCCAATAGCAGAGTGCTTTTTCAGCCTCCCCCAGACGACTGTATAGCACCGCATATATGGATTTCGACATTGCCGGAGTACGTTTCTCCGGCACTTTCTGTATGTAATATTCCACATTGCGGCGGATCTCGCTCTTGTCTGTCAGAATATGTAGCGGATATGCCAAGAGAGCAACATCAGCCTGCTTGGTTACATCTCCCTTATAGGTGGCATGTTCGGCTATCAAACCGTCATCCATATAATTAAAATACAGTAGTTTCTCCGTGTCAGCCCATTCCTGACGAGGTTTCTCCCCCACCGCCTTGGCTGCCAGTGCAGCCTGCTTCAGACAGGTCTTTGCTACTCCTACGGTGTATGCGTTGTTGTCCGTCTGCTTGCCTCCATATTCATTGCTGTTCCACTCGTCTGCACCAATAAGATTGACGATTGTACCGTCCTTCTCAGTACGGCTTACCCAGAAGTCAGCCACCTCGCTGATTATAGGCCAGCCGACAGTCTGAAGCCACTGCTTGTCCTGCGTAATGCAATAATACTGCCAGCAGGCGATAGCCACATCGCCCGTCACATGGTGCTCTGCACATGGGTACATATTGTTAGGCGCCGTCTCCTCCTGACCCGTGTGAGCACTCTCCCATGGGTAAAGCGCACCTTTGTAGCCATGCATATAAGCTTTCTGTCGTGCCTGCGGCAGGAGGTTGAACCTATATTGCAGCATATCACGCGCCATATCGGGATGCATCAGCAAGAGTGCAGGAAACATCCATGTCTCTCCGTCCCAGAAGTTATGACCGTTATATCCGAGTCCGGACAGACCCATCGGTGAACACGAAGCGGCATTGCCCTCGCGGAAGAAGGCATAGAGGTGATAGAGCATAGAGTGAATATCCTGCTGTGCCTGATTGTCGCCATCTATCAGGATATCGCTCTCCCATAGTTTCTCCCATGCGGCATTATGGCGTGCCATGAGTCGATCGTACCCCTCCAGTAGCTGGAACACCGTCAGCCGCTCCGCCTCGTTTCTCGTGTCGGGCACGACATTGGAAGCAATGATATTCCCAACAAGGCAGAAGTGGAGAGTGTCGCCGGCTGCAAGATGCCGCGTGAACTCCATCGTCTGCCGCCCTACTCCGCGGTCTTCACTATGCCGCACCTCGTAAGGAGTGCCTTCGGACTGGTTGTCAGGAAAAAGGAAAGCCGTGGTTGCCGCTATGTCGTATCTGCCGGTAGGCGACTTGGCAGTAGTGGTCATAAGCCTGTAACTCGGGTAGGTCTCTGTAAACGGATTCGCCTTGTTGTCTATACTTGAAAAGCAGGCATGCGGATCTCGCAGCACTTCGGGTGCACGATGCTGGTTTACCACCCTTACGTCGCACTCTTCCTCTGCCACCAGTCTTACATCGGTCATAAACCCGTATGGCATCTGCCGAAGCGCCATCGTTGTGTATTCGGCACTAAGTTTCCCCGAAAAGGAGAAACTGCCGGTGAATGCGGAATTTCTTAGGTTCATCTGCTGCTTGTAGTCGTCTATATTGCTCTTGCTGATGCGCACTCCGTCAACCCGCAATTCCACATCAAGCGGATTGATGTTCTCGAAGTAGTTGCTCACCCGCCCCGAGCCGTAGATGTCGTACAGACCTCCTACCACCACCTTCTCCACCTGCAGCGGACTGCGGCTGCTCTTCAGCCCTATCTGTCCGTTGGCTGACGTGATGCCGTAGTACTCCCCATCAAGAGGATTGTCACACTGTACGAGCCACGGGTCCTGCGCAGATAGCAACATGATGAATGAGACCGCCAGTATAAATAATGCAGATAACTTTTTCATTGTTTTGTTTCTATTGTTTTATAAGTTTTGTCTGCAATAGTTGAATCTGAAGAAATTTATCGAATGATCTTTTCTGTATTGTTTTGGTCATCTGTAAGAATATATACACCGTGAGGCAGAGGAGTATTCAATGGCATACTGATGCCTGTAACGGTGAATATATGTACGGGTGAAGTGATATGACATGCTTCCGTTGTTGTCTCGGTGCCTGTATCTGTGCCTGTGTATTCCAAAGCTCCTATGCAGGACTTTATGTTCCGCTGGCGGGAAAGCATATCGCGCGTGACAAAGCCGTCGATAGAGCCGTCACCATTCAAGTCGTATGTAAACGCCGATTCACACAAGCGCTGCGTAGTGGGCAGGCATGCCAATTCATAACTTGCAAGATTCTTGTTAAGAATAGGATATGCACCGTTATTAGTCACAACAGCAGAATATGTCCCGTTATCCATGCTGCCGCCGAAAGTCTCTCCTATACTGCTTTCCCAGCCTGTGATGTCTTCGGAAACAGAAGTGAGTGTGTAGGTGTTCCGCCAGAGATTGGCAGCAGTTGCCACATTCAGGTCTGACCATGCAGCCGCCTCCCCGTTGATATGCAGAGAGTTGGCAAGCAGCAGATTGTTCATCAGACACGCCTTGCCCTGAAAAATATTGAGGGCGGCACCGAAGAAATTATCCTTACTGCCGTTGAACGTGACTTTGTTGCCCATCAAAGTGCAATGCGCCATATTGAACAACTGGGCAGCTGAGTTCATACGGACATACACCCCTGCCCCGCCATACAGTTTGGTGGCGGCAGCAAGAGTCTTCTTTGAGTCAAGAGTATTGTTGAGAAATGTGTTGTTCAGGAGATTGGCACTGACAGCGGAAGCGGAAGGCTCTATGTATAGCGTTCCGAATTTTGTTGATGCGTTCTCCACAAAAGCCGACTGCTGAATATTGAGGTCGTGGAAGTCAAGAGCTGCTATTGCGCTCCCCCCGTCAGAGGCATTGTTACCTCGAAAGAGAGCCTGCATACATTCTATATACTGATAGGTCTTGGCATATACTGCAGCTCCGAGACGGGCGGTATTGCCTGTAAAGAGGCAACTGTCGAGCAACAGGGTGTCAACTGTGGCATTGACGGCTCCTCCGAAAGAAGTGGAGGTGTTATTACGGAATATGCAGTTGTGCAGTTTCAGTTTCTGACCGTTGCTCAAAATTGCCCCTCCGCCATTAATTGTGTTTATATTTGCTCCTTGCAGCACTATGTCGAAAAGTTCCAGATTATAATAATGCGGTATGTTGATTATCGGTTCAGTCAGGTTTTCGGCGATAAGCACTGACTTTCCTACTACATCGGAGTAGTCCTGACTGAATCCGCCCATGATGCAAAGCGAGCAGTCAGGGCTGATGCTCTTCTTCAGACGATACTCGCCTGCTGCAAGGCAGATGGTGTCGCCCATAGTGGCATCTGACAAGGCTGCGGAAAGAGACTCAACATCGTTTGCATAGAATATGGTTGAATGATTACGGTCACCGAGGCGGAAACGTCCGAGCACAGGATAATGGTCCGAGGGGTTGACCGTTCTTCCAAGTTCCGGGTAATACTCGGTGATGACATGGCGGGAGAGCGGCGTCATGTGGTCGTAAAAGATATAGTCGAACTCCGACCCTGATGTGGCATTGACAGCGGGTGTCCAACCGGAAGTAGTGAACTTTATCTGCGGTCCGTCTTCAGGCAGACATTTATCAACCGGGGCAGTAAGAGCCAAGTCATAGAAGTAAGAGGCATATCCGCGATAGGCAGTCTCATGGTCATCGCGGCGCATATTGAAGTCGCCCACCAGCACCACAGGACTCTGACCCACTATCTGTTTCAGACGCTGACCTATGAGCTTTCCGCTCTGAATACCGCAGTCGTTGGCACCATAGTTGACGTGCGTGGTACAGAAATAGAAGTCCTGTCCTGAGGTATTGTCTTTCAGATGAACCCAGATGCAGGTGCGGGCAATATCTGTGTTCCAACCTATACCGGGAGTCTCAGGATGCTCGTTTACATAGAAGTGTCCTTTGTCAAGAAGTGTATATTTGGAAGTTTTGTAGAAAATAGAGTTATATGAATAGCCTTTGCCTTCACGTTCTACGGAATGGTCAGCATAGCCTGTAAGACCATTGCGAAGGTCTTGAAGTTGCGAAGGATTGGCATTATTGCCCGTTACTTCCTCCATACCTACAATGTCGAAATCATAGTCCTTTATTACCTGCATGAGGAAAGTTTTACGATTTGACCATAACTGCTGCCCCGTGTCACCGTTGCTTGAGTTGACGTAACGTATGTTATAGTTTGCAAAGCGATGTACGCCTGCATCTTCGGCTGTTGCAGCCACTGCCACGGTTAGGAAAAGAACCGACAGATAAATATACTTCTTCATTTTTTATATGAGTTTTATTTACAAAGGTAACAGTAATCAGAGCGGGAGCCAACCCGCCCTGACTTGGAAAGGTGTTTATTTTACAGCCACCTTCTTGCCGTCCTGAATGTACAAACCTGCAGGAAGAGCATTCAGGTCTTCACCCATATACTGTCCGAGAACAGTGTAGATGCCCTTACCGAAAGCCTTCTCAGAGTTGATGTAGTACAGAGCTGTTTCCGGCTCGTCATCTTCCCATATAGGAGCAGTACCGTTCTTGTCGTAAGAACCTGACACGGTTGCCTCTGCACGTGTGTAACCACGCTGGTCTTTGTCCAGATCCATAGCTTTTGCACACTCGTCAATCGGCCATGTGGCAACCACATCCTTCACGTCTTTGAGTGTCATGGCGCCTACACCGTCAAGAGGAGCAACAACATCGCTCACGCCGCCCTGGTTGCCGATAGCATTGGTACCGAACACTTTCTCTATTGTGTTCACCGTCTCTGCCGACAAAGGAATGTTGTCGGTAGCAAGGAAGCCGCTGTTTTCTACAGTGCTGTTGTTCATTACAGTACCGAGAATATTGTAGCCTGCGCTATATACAGCAGTACCTGCAGTCTGGATGTACACAACTGCATCACTTGAAGTAAAGTCGTCGTTTTCAGCATACTCAACCATGATGTTGCCTGCAAAGTAGTTCTTCGAGTCGGTACCTGCACTGACAGCCGAACCGTTGTTTGAACCGCGGTTTGTGCGCGAACGGCAGGGATTGTTGAAGAAGGTGGAGTTGATGAAATAAGCAGTGTTGTTGCCGCCTACGCGAATACCTACACCACGATACCAGCACTTGCTGTCGGCAATGAGACAGTTGACAAAATACACAGTACCGCCGTTGTCAGCCACTGAACATGTTCCTCCGTAGGTGCCCCATTTCTCGTTGCCGGGCTCGCTGGTGAGGGTTGAGTAGGCGATGTTGTTGCGGAACTCGCAACGCTCGAAGTAGGCGATGGCGTTGTCCTCCGGACCATGAACCGACGAGTTGCTCTGGCGGGCACGCACTTGGAAAGCGGCACCCGAACCCTTCGCGGTGACGTTGTCGCGGAAGATGCAGTCGTAGCAGCGTACCTGCGAACCCCAGATCTCTATCGCACCGTTAGAGCCGTTGGTGTCGTCGTTGGTCTGCGAGTCGTTGTTGAAGAAACGGCAGAAGTGGAAATCCGCCTTTGCAGCCTGCACGAATACCATGTTGCCCCAGTACTTGGAGTTGAGACGCATACCGTCACGGAAAGTGATGCCCCAGATTTCAGTCATCTGCCAGTCTTTGTAATAAGCTTCACTTTTCTCTGTGGGGTCACCATCGCCAATATACACAAAAGCATAGTCGGTGTTGTCACCCTTTCCGTCACCGTCGAGGTCGGCAGAGAAAACCGACTGACCGCCAAGCGCATAATTGTAGCTGGTCTTGGTACCTGTCATTGTGGTAGGATAACCGCCTTTGAGAAGAATACCTTGCGGGATAGTCCACTTGTTGGTATTCACATCGGGAGCGTAACTGCCTTCCATAAGGTAGATTTCCGTACCGGGTTCTGCATTGGCAATAGTTGCGCCGAGATACTCACCGGGAGCGGCATTCTCCCATGAAGAACCGTCTTCCTCGCCCTGACCGGAGGGAGAGAAGAAATAGCGTGTTACCTCATCTTGTGCAAAGAGAGAGAAACATAGTGCTAAAGAAAGCACGCTTAATAAAGTTTTTTTCATGATTGTAATTGTTTTTAAGTTAAACATATTGATTGTTGGGGTTATGTTGTCAGAATTCCACATTGTCAATCCATCCCGGGTTCTGCGATAGAGCACCGAGTGTCATGGTGCGGTCGGTAAGCGGCACAGGATACAAATAGTCCTTGTCTTCGTTCCACTGCATTGTCATACCGGAATATGCCACCATATTTCCGGAAGTACCTCCAGTAAGGAAAATATCTTGGTCGAGCACAAGACATGTTACACCTATTCCTCCGCTTTTCTTTGTTGGAGAGAGCAATATGTTGGCTTTGCCGTCACCTGTCAGGTCGTACTTGCCTTCACCCGGGAAATAGAGTCCGTAACGCGGCAGAGTGAACAAATGCCCCTCTTTCCAACGCATGATGTCCCAGTAATGGAGTCCCTCGAGCGGAGTCTCAACAAGCCGTTCACGCCGTATCTCAAGCAGGACACCCTTGTTGGCTGAAGCAGCAAGGACGGGATTCGTAAAGCCATAGCCGTCAGCAGAAGCGAGATAGGTGTCAGGATGTGCGTTTGCTGCGGCCATGTCAAGATGTGCCACTTTGCCGCGGTCACGAAGCAGATTGACAGTGATATCAAGGTCGCTTTGTGTAAGGGTGCCGAGTTCGGCTTTGGCCTCGGCATAGTTCAGATATATTTCTGCCAGCCGGAAGATAGGCAAACAACAGATGCTGCCGTCCCACGTGTTGTAGGCAGACTCCATGATGTACTTTATGTACTTGTAGCCTGTCTGCGACATTGCCAGATTGACAGCATACGTTTTTTCAGCCCCCATCTGGATATAACCCGGAGCATAAATGGTTTGCGACATACGGGCATCACGGTTCTTAAAGACATTGAGGTATGTGATAGTGTCAAAACCTGCAACATCGGTGAATGCAGTACCATCCTGCATGAGATAGAGGTCTGCAAAACGTTTGGTGAAGCCTGTAGCGCGTGCCACTGACCATGCCTGGGCATTGTGCTTCATATCAAGTTCCTTGCTATAGGCACGTGCCCATATTATCTCCTCCGTACGCGGCACGATTGTGGCAAAGAGATTCCGATAAGGCTCGGTCCCTTCAGTATAAAGAGAGTATCCTCCGTTATTAATGAGTTCAAGAGAAGCCTCGGCACTCAATGTCAGCAAATCCTCCCACGGCAACTGAACATTGTAGATGTCGCTACCACCATTGAAAGTGGTTCCTGCATGATACTTGCGGAAAGTGCCTTCAAACAGACATGCGCGACTCTTGAGAGCAAGTGCTGTCCAACGGTTGACTTCGTAGGCTGTCTTGACGGAAGGCAACTCCTGAATAGCGGAATCGAGGTCAGCAATAATGTTGTTCATCACTACTTCTCTTGAATCCCGAGGTTTGCGAAGGGAGGACTCGTCATCGGCATTTATTACGTTGTAATAGTATGGCACAGCACCGAAATGCTGCAACATACCGAAGTAGAAATATGCACGGAAGAAATGAGCCACACCCATGTAGTGAGCGCGGGCGGCATCGTCTTCACACTGGTCGGCATTCTCAAGCAAGGTGTTAATCTTGCGAAGAGTACGCCACGAGTCTTTCTTCCAATAGCTTTCGCCACTGTGAATATCGCGTATTCCATACACCTCATCACACGGGACAGGAGCAAGAAAATGCTCGCCCTCTTCCTCATACATAGTGCCCGGGGCGGGCAGCAGACGGTAGAAATAGTTGCTGTATTCTTTCAGTGCCGTTTCGGAAGTGAAGTATGTCTCGGTTGACAACTTGTCTTCCGGATATAGATCCATGTTGCAACTTGTCAGTGAGAACAAACAAACGACAATAGTCGGAATACAAAGTACAGAAGCCGGAAGACAAAAGCGTGTTTTGTATTGTGATATAGTTTTCATATCTCCTCCTTTCATTAGAATGTGGCAGTTATACCGAATGTGAACGAGCGTGCAAAACCGTAGGTGATAGCCTGTTGCAGTGCTCCTGCAGATTCGGGGTCGATGCTGCGGCAGTACTTCTGCAGCGGACTCCAATACCACGGGTTTTCAGCCGAGAAATAGATTCTGAAATCAGAGAACACCCGTTTCCAACAAGGCAGTGTGTAACCGACAGTCACATTCTTCAAGCGCAGATAGCCAATGTTCTGCATATAACGATTGTTGGCGGGACCAAGACTGTTTGCCCCTCCCAGTGCCTCGTATGCACGATAGCGCGGGAAATAGGCGTCGGGGTTGTCTTCGCTCCACACGTATGACATAAAGTCTTCAGGCATAAATCCCTGATAAGGACGGCTGTAGGGTCCCCAGAATGTGGTTGATTCGTTCATTGGATACCAGTCACGTCTGCCTATACCTTGAAAATACAGGCTCAAATCCACTCCATACCAATCAAGACTGAAACGGAAATTATAGTTGTAACGCGGAAGCGAATTACCTATGACATGACGGTCGCCGGGATTATCGACAGTGCTGTTGCCTGAAGTTATTTTGCCGTCACCGTTTCTGTCAACATATTTCACATCGCCCGGATGCAACCCCGGAGCTTTTGAGTCAACCACACCGACAATGTCGGTATATACCTCTGAAGAGACGGCATCGACATTGGCAAGGTAGTCGTTCACTTCGTCCCAGTCGCGGAACAAGCCGTCGATGTCATATCCCCATATTTCTCCCAGAGTCTGACCCTCATAATAGGTGGACAGCAGTTTCTCAGGATTGTTGTACTTGGTGATTTTGGTGGTATAATTACCTAAACCAAAACTAATCTCATAGTTGAAATCCTTGCCTGCCACTTTGTGTTTGTCACGCCAAGACAAGGCCAGTTCCCAACCCATAGTCCGCATGTCAGCAGAATTCTTCTTCGGGTCAGCTGCACCATAGACCGACGGCAAGGCAGTACCTGTATTCAACATTCCTTCTGTATCACGGATATAGATGTCGCCGGTAAAGGAGAGTCTGTTGCGCAGGAATCCGAGGTCGAGACCTGCATCATAGGTGGTCATCTTCTCCCATGTAAGAGTACCGGCATTGGGGTCGTCTTCGGTTGCATAGGTAAGAATGGTGGCACCATCGAGGGTGATAGACTGCGCAAAGTTGCCGTCTGTATTGATGGACTGAATATAGTCATAGTAGCCTGTCAGTTGGTTGGCAAGCTGACCTGCGGACAAACGCAGTTTGGCATTGTCCCACCATCCTTTTACAGGCTCCCAGAACGGTTCTTCCGACATACGCCATCCGAAACTTCCTGCTGGTGTGACTGCCCAACGATAGCCTTTCGCGAATCGGGAACTCCCGTCAGCACGCACAGACACCTCAAACAGATAGCGTCCTGCCCAGTCATAGTTGACACGTCCGAAGAAGCCGTTGGAGGCAAATGACTCAACAGTCTCACTGAGGTCTTTCAACTCACCTTTGGCAAAGTTGAAATTGGACAAATCTTCCGTCATAAGGTCCATTCGTTCCGCCTTTAGAGAGTGATAGCCGTACATTTCTCCGTTGTAACCTGCAGTGAGTGTGAGGTGATGTTTGTCCCATGTAGGATTCCATGTGATATAGACATTGTAGTTATGCGTAAGAAAACGTGCTATCTTTTGGTACAGACTGTTCACCGAGCGGAAATTGTCGATATAATCCGTCGTACCCTCCTTTGCAGAATACGGCACTTTGACAGAACGGTTGAGAATCTGCTGGTAACGCCATGTAAGGCTGTAGTCGGCATTGAGAGTAAGATTCTTGTAGAGGTCGAAACTCAGATTGTGCTGCATCACCATCTCGCGGTTGAGATTTTGGTTATTATGCTTGCCATACAAGAGAAGAGCATTCATACCGTCGCCGACAGTTCCCTGACCGGAATATATCCACGGATTCAGATAGACACTGCTTCCGTCCGGATTGGTGCTGGGAATATATGCCATTGCATGCAACGATCCTACACGAAACAACTCGCGTGAGGAGGACGTGCCAGGATAAGTGTATTTCGATGAGAAGAACGAGAAGTTGACACCGTAGCGCATCCAAGGTTTGATTTTGATGTTGAGTTTGGCACGAGTGGAAAACTGATGCCACTTGTCGGTATTTTGCCTGAACATACCGTCTTCAGTATAATAACGACCTGAAACAAAATAGTTCACCTTGTCGTTACCTCCGCGCAGGCTGACATTGTAGTCCTGCATAGGACGGATTTCCTTGAAATAGTGGTCGTACCAGTCATAGTTGGCATAGTATTTATATGAGCCGTCAGGCTGTGTGACAACCCACGGACGTTCGAGATTTTCTGTTTCATCGTTTATTCGCATCCAGAGCTCTGCATAGTCGGCATCGGTGTATGTGGTCATAGCCGTCTTGGTATGCTGAAGCATGAAGATGTCGCTTATGTATGCCGACCAGAACCCCTGCGTGATGAAGTCGTGCTCCGTGGTAGGCGATTTCCAGCCTGCCTTGGCATCAACAGTGACACGCGGTGCCAGACCCTCACCGCCTGATTTGGTGGTTACAATAATAACACCTGCAGCCGCCTTTGAACCATAGATGGCAGAGGCGGAAGCGTCCTTGAGTATTGATACTGATTCGATATCATTGCCGTTTACGCGCGAAAGGTCCATCTCCACTCCGTCAACCAGCACTAAAGGTTTGGTTTGTGAGGAGTTGTTGATAGAAGCCGCACCACGGATATTGAATTTGTATTCAGCCCCAGGACCTCCTGAATTATTGGTAATGTTCAAAGAGGGGTCCAAACCTTGCAGAGCGGTTGCCATGTTGGCTGTAGGTCGTCCGACCACATCCTTGGAACTGACCACTGCCACTGCCCCTGTCATGTTGACTTTTTTCTGGACACCGTAACCTACTACCACCACTTCGTCCAACTCGGAGGTGCTTTCCTTGAGTTGCACACGATAAGAAGAAGAGGCTGAAGTCACACGTTGTTCATAGGTCTCGTAACCGAGATACGAGATTTGCAGATACTGTCCGGGGCGCACGTTCTCCAGGAAGAACTTACCATCCAGGTCGGTAACAGTACCGTTCTGAGTACCTTTCACCATCACAGCAGCACCAATAACAGGTTGTGAAAGCTGGTCGAGTACGACACCTGAGACGCCTTCAGGATGTTTTTCTTCGTTGGATAATACGATGACATTGTTGTCCATCAGTTGATAAACGATGCCTGTTCCTTCAAGCAGTTTCTTGAGAGTCTGCTCAAGTGTGGCATTGCTGAGACTGACACTCACCGTTTTGTCCAGACCGGTGAGCGAAGAAGAGTTGTAGAAGAAATGCCAGCCTGACATCTCCTCTATCTGCGGCAGTACAGAGCGAATGCTTTTGTTTGTCACATTGAGAGTTATCCCTTGTGCAAACAAAGAAGCAGACATTGCAACTGCCAGAAGTAGTAATACAAGCTTTTTCATTATTCTTCTACTTTAAGAGTTACTTGAATTGTCACAGGCTGAAAGTCCCAGTTCGGATATTCCAGTCTGCCCCAGAAATATACACGCTGTTCGCCGGCCTCGTCGAGTCCTATCTTCTCGGAAGTGAAGACCAGAAGACCGTCCTTCTCCTCGGGTGTCTGGAAGTCAACCTGCGTTTTGCCCCGCCACCATGAGGTAGCGAACCAGTAGGTACTCTCTTTCAGGCTTTCGCTCCCGGGAGTGAGCATACTGACAGATGCCACCACCGAGTCACCGACGTGATAGACCTCCTGCTGAGGCGAGAGCGTGATGTCGGAGAATGAAGGCAGAGTGACATCCGTCTTGCTGTTGCATGCAATGAGCACCAGAGGGAAGAGCAACACTGCCGATAGTTTGTTGAGTTTCATAAGAGTATATTTTGTATATACAATATCGGGAATGGTATTACAATGGTATTACTTCAGTAGTACAATTGCATTGATGAGGGTTGCACCCGCCCCCTCCCCTCAGACAGAGGGGAGGGAGAGGGACACAGAATTTCATGTTTATCGTATTTCTGTTCCGAGCAGATTATAGGTTTTTCCTGCACGGAGGATATGGACCTGACCGTTGATGACGACTTTGCGGGCAATGGTTTCGCTCTTCAGTTCGTCAACAGAAGTTTCAGTGTCTTTATCTGTTTCTACTACAAGAACAGCATCAGCCATAACTGCAGGCAGTGTGTACACACCATCAGCCGGAGTCAGAGCTTCACCGTTGTAGGTAACAGCCTTGATTTGGTATCCGGTATTGGCAGTAATAACAGCTTGTATGGTAAATCCTTCAGGAACACTTATCTCACCTGCAGGAACCTGCTGTTCACCAACGGTGATGACAGCCTCGCCCAAAGTGACAGTGAGTTTGTGCCACGGAAGTTCGTATGCACCGAGATCGATGTGTTGACCCAGGATACGGGCATTGCCCTTGATGTCGGTAGTTCCTTGAGCATAGGTGTCATCGCCGGCATCAAGCAATGGAGACGCGAAAATTAGAGAGAAGTCAGCTTCTGCTGCATCGGCAAATCCCGGGTCAGTATCTTTGTCAAGGACAATGGTGTTCGTACCGACGGTAGCGTGCACAATAGCATTATTGAGGAAGTATTTGGCAGCACGGTCAGATGCATAGGTGGCATGAATCTCCATTTGGTCTGCCTGAATGACATCGCCCGCAGCATTGCCCCAAACTATATTGTTGACAAACTCAGCATCGGAGTTGACATTCAGACGCACACCGGAACGGTTGGTATTACTCGTGGACTTCTGGTTGTTGCCTACAATAGTGTTGTTGTAGATATAATGAATGCCGGTTTCAATTGACAAACCACCGATGGTTTTCGTTGCGACATTGCCGTATATCAGACAGTTAGCCAATGTTGAAGGCTTGGTTCCCGTCATACGTATGCCACCCATGTCACCACCTGATACATTGTTCCTGATGATACTATTGTACATACCGGCACCATAGTGCAGTTGCACACCGCCTGCGGCGTTATTTGTTGTCGAATTCTCCTCAATAAGAGAGTTGATTATAATACCGGCTACGCGTGCGCCGCCGCCATGTGTACCTTTATTTCCCTTAATCCAGCAGTCAACGACCAGAGGTTCGGTGCAGTTGCCTACAGCATTGTTGAACACACCGCCACCGATGCAGTTGCCTGATGTGTAGGTAAAGGTGTTGTTCTGCACAAGACAATGCTTAATCTGTCCGTATGCCATCAATGCCACACCCGAGCCACCATTATCGGATAATGCAGCTGAAAGCGAGCCGTTCTGAATGGTCAGATTCTCCCAGATTGTAAGTGCAGTGAAGGCAGCTGGTTGGTTCAGTACACGGCCGTTGGCATCAGCGTCAAGTATAGTGGCATAGTCTGTCTGCTCAGTGAAAGTCTCGTTCCAACCGCCGCTTACATTCACGCCTTCCTTCATAGTGAAGTTGCCCTTGTATGTACCGGCCTGCACATAGACAGTAGAACCCGGCTGTGCTGCAGATACGACAGCCTGCAGGTCATCGCCTGCCTTGACTATAGGCAATTCGTATGCACCGAGGTCAACACTCGTACCGAACACACGCGGATTGCCGTCAATGTCCTCACCGAGAGCGAAAGTCTTGTCACCTGCATCAAGCAGCAGACTTGACTTTGCAAGATGCAGGTTCCAGAGGGTAGTATCGGTATTTTCAACATCCACAAAACCCGGGTTGTCAAGAGTGAGAAGTATGCTGTCAGTACCAATGGCAGTGCCGTAGATAGCATTGTTGGCAATGGCTCCCGTTCCCATTCTTGATGCTACGAGGTCGGTTTGCTTGATATTGATGTCGTCACCCACCTGATTTGCCCAGACGATATTGTTTGCGAAAACAGCTTTTGCGGCATTGTCACCACACATGGCACCGCAACGGTGAGGATTGTTAGTGCTGTTCTGACGGTTGGCGATGATAGTGTTGTTTACCACATTGGAATTACGGGTTGCACCTCCCTGACTCAATCCGCCTATCTGACCATCAGCGAGGTTGGCATAAATCAGGTTGTTGTAGATTTCGGTATGACCATAGGCACGAACAGCACCCGCATTGCCTGTAGAGTGGTTCAGACGAACTACACAATTCCACATGCAGCCATGCTGCAGATATATGCCGGCACCGTCAGCACCTGAAATGTTGCGCTCTATAAGTGACTTCTCGATGGTAGCACCAATGCGGACACCACCACCCTGTTTGCCTGATTTGTTGTTACGAATCCAGCAGTCGGTAATAACGGCTTCTCCGTGTGTGGGCGCGGCTGTGACATTGTGAGCCACACCGCCGCCATAACCGGTAGTCTGGTTGTTCTGAACAAGGCAGTGCTTGAGTTGGCCAAGACGAGCAAGCCATACACCGCCGCCACCTGTACTTGCGTTCTCAT
This sequence comes from Paludibacteraceae bacterium, assembly GCA_017479885.1. GTDB lineage: Bacteria > Bacteroidota > Bacteroidia > Bacteroidales > Paludibacteraceae > Colicola. The sequence continues at coordinate 97,389 of JAFVBR010000002.1, forward strand.
CTTTACCGTTCTGAATGGTGAGATTCTCCCACACTGTAAGAGTAGTGAAATTATCAGCCTGCGTAAGTACACGTGCCTTCGCATCACCGTCAAGAACAGTGGCGTAGTCTGCCTGTGAGGTGAAAGTCTCATCCCATCCGCCGATTACCTGCACACCTTCCTTCATAGTGAAGTTACCGGTGAATGTGCCTGCCTGCAGAAGCAATGTGTCGCCGGCCGAAGCTGCTGTCAGGGCTGCCTGAAGGTCTTCACCTACCTTGACCTGAGTGGTGGCAGCCATCATACATGCACCGGTCATAATGCCGAGTGCCATAAAGAAAATTTTTCTCATGATGTTGATAATGTTAAGTTAATATTATGTTGTTTAGAGTGGTTGGTTATCACTTTCTCTCATAGATATATACCACCGTGTCCTGGTCTATGTGATAGTTCATATTGCTGGCAAGGCAGAGCACATCGAGTACGTTTCTGAGACTTGCCTGCCCGAGATAACCTGTGAAACGCTCTTGCTTGAGCCGGTCTGAGGTGATAATCATGCTGATATGGTAGTTGCGTGAGAGTTCGGAAGCTATTTCTTCCAGAGTCTGGTCGTTGTATCTTACTTCGCCGGAGAGCCAGCAAGTGTAGTTGCGGCTATCCACAGCCTGCTTGGACATGGCAAGCGTCTTTTTGTCGAAGACCACCCGGCTGTCAGGTTCCATAGTGACTTCTCCTCCTGCTGCCGACACTCTGACCTTGCCTTCTGTCAGCACGACAGAGATGCTCTTTTCGTCCTCATAGTTGCGCACATTAAGACTCGTACCGAGGCATGTGACAGCCACATCGCCTGCCGACACGACGAAGGGGTGTCCGGCATCTTTGGCTACCTGGAAGAACGCCTCACCATCAACCATGACATGACGCTTTCCGTCAGTGGCAGAACAGTCGTAGGTGATAGTAGTCAGTGCGTTCATTGTCACCTCCGTACCATCCGGCAGAGTGACCTGACTATGTTCGCCAAGAGCAGTCTGCACAGTCAGCATTGCGGCAGTAGAGGGCTCTGTACCACCATTGCCAATCATCCACCCTGCGGCTCCGCCTGCAAGCAGACATAGCAGTACGCATGCCGCTGTCAGCCATTGGCGGACGTGCCGAAAGGAAGGCGGTCCTGCCTGCACATCGGAGTTGATGACATTCTGCAGAACACGTTCTTTCACATTCTGAGGAATCATGTCCTCAGCAAGCTCCATGTCGGTACGCAACCAACGGGCGACATCGGTGTCGTCCTGCAACCAGCGGAGCAAATGCTCACGCTCTTCCGGCGTGGCTTCTCCTCTCAAATACTTTTCTGTCAATTCTTTCATTGTTGTTTCCTCCCACTTTTGCTTTGCTTTCCCGGCAGAGAGACCTCACGGTCCCTGCCGGAGCAAACTTAAGGTTTAAGCTTTTTTAACACAATCTTTATTTTACCATGAAGTTATTATATTTAAGGTCAACTCTAACCTTTTTACTTCCAATTTTAGTTCAACTAATCATTCAGTCTCTCTCTGAGTTCTCTTAGCGCGAGCGTTATATGCACCTCCACCGTCTTCTCACTGATACCGAGTTGTTTTGCTATTTCTTTGTTTGACAAATGCCGGTATCTTGACATCACGAACACTTTTCTTCTCATCGGCGGCATCTTTGCCACTATCTCCCGCAGATACTCCTCCAGAAAATGTGCGTCCTGCTGCTGCTCGTCATGATTGTCCGCCTCCTGCTGACGCGTCAGAATGTAGTCGGTATATACAAACCTTACAGTCTCATGCTCGCAATAGTTGATGAAAGTGTTTCTGGCAGTCTGAAACATATAGTTCAGCGCCTTCGTCTTGTCGCGCAAATCTTCAAAATGCTCCCAAAGACGAAGAAAAGTGATTTGTAGTATTTCTTCCGAAAGATATGTGTCGCCGCCAGAGAGTTGCATGGCAAAGCCATATATGCGTCCGCTATATTCGTCATAGAGTTTTTCGAACTCGCGACGCCTGGCAGAAACTGACAATATGAAACGTGTGTTTTTCATCATTCATAATATTAGACAGTTTAAACATGTTTTTCCCCTAATCGAAGACGCAAAAATAAGAATTTTAATTAAAAAAAATATTCCATAAGCAAATTTCACAGACAAAAGTTTGCACATGAAAATATTTTTGTATACCTTTGCCGCCAAGAAAACATTATTTAGTTTATCTTGGGGTAGTATGTATCACCTGCATTCCGCAGCATACAGATAGCTCAAAATCAAGTAAACGCACTAACATCAAACCACAATTCGTATGTTACTAATGATTGGTACAACAGAAATCATCATCATCGCACTCATTATCCTCCTTCTGTTCGGCGGCAGCCAGATTCCCAAACTGATGAAAGGTATAGGCAAGGGTGTGAAGTCGTACAAGGACGGCCTCAACGGCATAGATGACGAAGAGGTGGACGACAAGAAGAAAGACCGCAAAGACGATTGATTGCGTAAAGAAATACACTTTCCCTTGTTTACAGACGTTGTAAAGAGCATTGAAACGCTGTAGAGACACGCTGTAGAGACTGAATATATTCAGTCTCTACTATAGTGAGACGCAACGATAATATATTCAGTCTATACAGTGAAACACAAGGCAAGTCGGTAAGACACATCGTTTAACGTTCCATATCTCATGCCATAAATATGGAAAATGAAATATTGTTCCACAATCAATACCGAATTCCCACAACAAGAGCATCGTGGAACGACTATAACTGCGGCTGGTATCATGTTATAATCTGTACTAAAAACAAATCATGCTTCTTCGGACATATAGATTCCGAAGGATTACATCTGTCGGAATCAGGCATCTACTTTGACAATGTGATAAATGAAATTCCCCGACATCACCCTTACGCCAGACCTTATTTATGGCAAGTCATGCCGAATCATGTGCATATAATGCTGTGCATAACAACTGACCTCAAGAAAGAAGACACATCTTTCCAACATCCGGCTTTGTTAGCCATTGTCATCAGAGGAATAAAGGCTGCAGTAACACGTTTCACAAGACAAAATGGTATTCCTTTTCAGTGGCAGACAAGATATTACGATGTTATTATCAAGAGTTCTGCACAATTTCGTGATACAGAAGTGTACGTGAAGAATAATGTCCTGCATTGGCAGGATGACAAATATAATCCCGATAATTCCACTCCGGAAAATGATAAAATTCCATTGTGCTAATTGTCAGTCAAGAACGGCAGCAACGTTTTCAAGAGAGAGAGACAATACACAAACTTATGATACGCCATAGATACACATTGCAGAGACATGCAGTAGAGGCATGCGTGCGGTAGAGACTTGCAGTAGAGACACTAAGTAGAGACATGCAGTAGAGACTGAATATATTCAGTCTCTACAGTGAGACACAACGATAATACAATGAAAAGATAAATTGCAGGGACACGCGGTAAGGACACGATGTAGAGACATGCGTGCAGTAGAGACTGAATATATTCTTATCTCGCTTTGCTCGAACGATCTGAGGGTGCAGTCTCTACAGTAAAACTACAGTGAGGCTATACTGAAACGTAACGATAACTCACAATGGTGAACATTTAATAGAAAAGAGAGGATGCCGGTTGGCATCCTCTCTTTTGTATTTATGCTAATCAATTGCGTTATTAATCGGACGATTAACAGCACTGATTGGGTTGGTTAGCGGACCTGCATACCCATCACGTTGTAGGTCTTGCCGTCACGGATGATGTAAATCTTGCCGTCAATCATAACCTTGCGTGACTCTACTTTACCTTCAAGGTTGTCGAAAGCAGTAGTTTCCGAGACTTCCTTGATTTCGATGTCGTAGATTTCAATATGAGTGTCGGCAGCAGCCCAACCGAAGTCGAATACGAACATATTGTCTCCAGCCTGACCATCAACAGCCTCTTTGGTATAAACATACTCTTCGTTAGCAAGCAGTTTGACAGACTGATTCTCATAAAGCATCTCAGCATTATTTTGATACTTGAGGGTTACGCCGCCAACTTCCTTGTCAGCTTTCATCTTGACTGTGACACTATACTTCTTGCCTGCCTCGGGAACAGCATTGATAGGAGCGAGAGCGGTATTGATGAATACCTGAGCCTGCCATTGTCCGCTCTTCTGTGTTGCAATATGGACATCAACAACTTCGTTGACAGCATCCCAAGTAGCTGTGCTGACGGTTTCCTCCCCACTCCAATCGGCATTAGAGAACCAAGAGTGGTCAATCGGGCCCATGTCAACTTTAGTGCCTTCCACAGTGAGAGCCTTCTTTGCAGGAACAACGGTTACGTTGTTATCGGTAGGAAGAGCATAAACACAGAGTTTACCACCCATAGAAGCAGGAGCGTAGGCTGCACCAAAGGTGCCGATAAGGTTACCTGCATAGTCGAAGTCGAGAGTTGCAGCACAAGCATAATCAACATCGTATTTACCTGCAAGAGTGAGTGTAGGAACATCACCTTCCCAAGCAATATCATAAACGAGGATGTGCTTTGAGCCGTCAATCATAGCCATCTTCTTCTCATCCCAAGATACGGTAAGAGCAGAAGCATTGCAACCGTCAATTTCAGGATGATTGGTCTTATCAGAATTCCAACGCTGTTCACCTGCCTTATCATAGAATTGAGCTGCGTATGCACCGGCAGCATTGTTTGGAGCAGCACGGTTCTGACCTACGAATACACCATGAGATGTTGCGCCAAACGAGAATGTTCCATTGGCATTATCCTTCGAGTTAGCTATAACTGTAGGAGCGACACCCCACTTGTAGAGTACGCTACCGTCTGCCTGACCTACTTGATACATATTGATACCGTTCGCTTTAAGAGTAGTACCACCTTCTTCACCGGCAACATAAACAATCATGTCTTTACCTTCGCCAAATACACCTACTGCGGGGTTACCTTCACCAAGTTCAACGCCTTCGGCATTCAAATACTGACCCTTAGATGTCTTAGTTGCAAAGTCATAGAATTGAGTTAGTGTGTCGGGGTTTGCAGGATCGAAAATCCAAACACCTGCAGCATCGCCATCAGCCCAGTCGCTAATCCATACCTTTCCGTAAGCATCAACGTCAAGACGTGCGGGACTACCCCAAGTAAGACCGGCAGTGATGAGGGATCCTTCGTTAGCCTCTGTATAATCAGCATTGTAGATGAATAGACCCTTGCCCACTGTACCATTATTGGTCATGTAGATAGTTCCGAAATTGTCAGACTCAGGACTATTGTCAATAGCCGCATGCAGACGATTATATGATTTTGCACTTGTAAACACGTTGGTGAACTCAGCGACGGGGAGAGCTTTGAGTTCGACAGCCCATGTAAGTTTGCCTGCGGGGATGTCGGCTTTTGCTACTACAGCAGTGTTGGCACCGGCTTTAGGAGCATCAATAGCAACTTTGCCTGCCTCTGTACCATCTTCAGTGTAGAATACAATATTAGCTTCTGTACCGTCGATATTTGCGGTGTAGGTGAACTTGTAGTTGTCACCATCTGCCTCAACATTCAGGTTATAAGCCAATATACGTGCAGAAGCTGTAGGAGCTGGTTTCTCGGGAGTAGCGGGTTTCTCGTTGGAAGCACCGACGGTATAAACGATGTCGATGCGTTTGGCAGCACCGGCATAGGGGAAATAGAAGAATGCGCCTTCGAGAGCGGCACCGTCTTCGTAAGTTGCAGTAGTATTATAGGTGAACTTCAGCCCTTCTGCTACCATATCCTTAAATCCGTCACCAAGGTTAATCTGTCCTACAAGACCTGTAACGGCATCGGTAAACTCAGCCACGAAGGAGAGAGTCTTGTCAGCATTACGGGTGATGTTGTATTCAACAGCAGACCAAACGGCGGGGTCAATAACAGTGCCTTCTGTTGTGAAAGCCTCAGCGCCGTACCAAGTAGCAGGCTCAAGAGCGGGAGCATCAACAGCCTCGAATGCAAAAGCATAGAAGTTAACTCCGTTAACAGGATAAGTAAGAAGAACTTCGCCTTTCTTAACAGGGATAGTTATGTAAGGATAAACGTCAATGCCTGTTGAGTCAGTAACAGGAACAGTGACTTTCATGCTCTCTCTTACTATAGTCTCGAATATTTTTGCTCCACCTTGAACGGCAACGATTGTACGAGTTGTATCACTATTACTACCTGTGCGAACTGCAACTATCAAGTTACCGTCTTTTTCCGCATTGAATTTCAGATAGTTTTTAGTAGGCTCTGTCTCTTTGTTGCTCTTGCCTACTGTCTGCAGACGGAAGTTATACATTGTCCAATTGTCAGCCTCACCGAAGCGGCAGTCGTTAGCAGTAGTTTTGATTTTACCATCAGGGTCAACCGTAGTGAGAGTGAGGTCTGTGATAGCGAAAGTGGTGTCTTTGAAAGCACCTGCGTCAGTAGCAGCAGTGAAGACGATTTCCTCGCGAGCGGGAGCTTCCTCGTATTCGATTTCAACATATACTCCCTTAACTGATCCGCCTGTGAACTTTTCAGTAGAAAGAATCTTGAAATAGGTGTAACCCTTGTTAGCATCAATGGCGAAATCGAATTCCTTAGCTTCAACCAATGTACCTGCCAATGCATCCGTAACTGCCGTTACAGCACCTTGACTTTCTGTACCTAAGGCCACATACAGATTGTTTTGGAATTTGTTAGTTGCGCCATCTGCTTCTGTGGAGACAACCTTGATAGCTTTAATGGCACCTGGCATTGCCTCAGAATTGTACAATGACCAATTTTTACCATTGTCTGCAGCAGCAACTTCTGCACCAACAGCTTCGGTTTTGTTACCGCGCACCTGACCTGCATCAGGAATGTAGGCATAAGCTACCATTGCAACACCATTTTCAGATGTTCCTGCTACAGTAACGTTCTGGTAGGCAGTTCCAGTTTTACCTCCAAAACCGGTCATAGAGACCTTGTCGGTAGCCGCGAACATCATCACACTTGCGCAGAGCAGCGCAAACAAGAAAGAAATTTTCTTCATGATTTGTTGAGTTTTAAAGTTAAACATTATAGTTGATTTGTTGTGTTTGAATCAGATTTAGAAATCATACGGCTATTCCGGTCCGCATCACGTCATCATACAGAGGCGACTGACGGCAGTCTTCAAGCAATACAGGTTCTATCAGAAAACTCACCTTGTCCACATCTCTCCATAGCCCACGAGTAATATTGAGCCAATTATCCCCTACTGACGGCACTACTACAGCCACATCTATGTCACTCTCAGGCTTTTGCAACCCCTTGCTGTAGGAACCGAACATGTACACTCGCGCTTTACCATCAAAGCGCGGCGAGATAACCTCTTTATATTTACGCACTATGTTCAAAGCTTCTGCCTTATCCATGTCTGCAATTGTTGAGTTTGCTTAATAATATCCGAGCACGTATTTTTATTCAGTACTTTTAATAATTGCTCTTTGTATTCCGGATAACGTGCTTGTATGTTGAATGATGATATTGTTGCAAGAAAATCTTTCTGATTTTCATCCATTAGGTTGTACAATCCTGTACCGGCCGCCAATTGTTTATGATTATGTACATAAGGAGGATCTTGCTCTTGAGTTGCAGTCCAATAGGCCTTCAAAGTTTTCTCTATCACTTGATGACACATGAATCCCACATAAAGCCATCTTCCTGTCTGCAACATGGCAACTGCTGTTTCCATGTCATATTCAGCAATATCAAGCCAATATGCCACTTTTTCTTCTTTTGTCATACCAGTCTTATTCCTTCTCTTGTAATGTTGTATTTAAGCGGGGTTATAAATTTGTTTCAAATATTCAGCTACCTTTAATCCGCCCCTTTAATCTTTAACCTCGCAAAGATACGGCAAATTCACAAAACACACAAATATTTTTTTATGTTGTATAACATATTTTCTCGGGAGCAGTACAAGTACTGATTATGAAGTGCGAGAAGGCGGTTTCTATCTGAAGTGCGAAAGGGGGTTCTTTTTGAAGTGCGAAAATATTTTTTTCAAGTGCGAAAGCCACGAAAGATGCGAAAGAGGTGAAAACTACGAAAGAGGTGAAAACTACGAAAGAAGCGAAAAATTGATTGAGGAGGGAGCGAAATGTGGGAAACAGAACAATTTTTACAGATTGAGGTCTTATATACCTCTTACGGAGGTGTTATTATAATCTTATATACCCGTCAGTATGGGAAAATATACCTTATAGAACAATTTTTCAGAGAGGGGACATCAGAAGCGGATTGAGGTTTCAGAATCAGGCTTAATGATTAGATTTCAGAAGATGAGAGTTCCACAAAAGACTTCAGAAAAATCAGAAGAGACCGCGTGTAAGGGTCTCTTCTGATTGAAAGAAGTTTAGCGGACTTGTGCTCCGAGGACGTTGTAGCGGATATTGTCGCGGATGATGTAGAGAACGCCGTTTTCAACGACCTTGCGGACATCAGTTGTCTTCAGAGTGAGATTCTCCACAGCTGTATTTTCAGGAGCCACGTTGGAGAAATACACATTATCAACGAAGAAGCTGCCGAAACTATAGTAGTTAATCCAGCCCATCTGTTTGATTTTCGAGAGGTCAAGCCCTGTGTAATCAATCACGACGGTGTTCCACTGGTCAGCCTTCAGTGCCGCACTTGTTTTATGATAAGGATTTTCTTCAGTCCCTTCGACAACAGGGTAAATCTCGATAGTACCTGCTTGAAGCGGATAGATGTCAACATAGAGATAGTTGAATCCGGTTGCGTCGAACTGTGTGCCGAAAGTCCAACCTACCATACCATCGGTGAATCCGAAGTAGTAGAGGATGTTGTCGCCTTCAGCAAGCATACCTTCCGCCATTTGCGGACGATTCCACCAAGTGTCGTTCTTGTTGAAGTCGGCAGGCACGACAGGTGTGTAAGCATCGGAGAATATTGCCATAACATTTTCAGCCTCTATTGCGGGCACAGGAGCCGGAGCGGGAGCCTGAGCAGTCTTGGCAGTGACAGCGACAGCTTCTGCCTTATTGTTCTTAACATCGTAAGCCACAACTGAGAATGAGTAGTCGGTATTGGGCAGCAGTCCTCCTACGACAGCCTTAACGACAGCCTCGGAAGCTCCACCGGCAGTAGCCACTTTCTCTTCACCAAGCATAACATCGAAGTTAACCAGTCCGCTGTTGTCTTTTGCAGAGAGAGAGAGAGTGACACTGAAGAATGAAGTCTCTGCAACTTCAACCTTTACATCCGTAGGAATCTCATCGTCAACAATTTCTTTGGTAGTATAGAGATAGATATTGTCGAAATAGACCTCCTTTTTACCTCCGAAGCCATCAGCTTTCAGTTGACGAATGGTAGAAGCGTCAAAACCTGTGTAGTCGGTAAATGCAACATCAAACTGATTCCACTGCTGTCCTTTCACGGTAACGGGATTTACCTTTTCACCGCCTATCCACACAGGACCGAAGTTGAACGTCATATCTGTTTCAGCCCAAACATCGAAGTGCATGTACTCCATGTGCATAACATTGAGTGAAGAGTTCTCAACATCAGCCAAGAGATGGATACCGAAGTAGTTGTTAGCATTGATTTTCATCAAGTTGTCTTCTCCGATTTTCTTTTCTTCAAAACCAGAGCCGCTACCCCAGTCCTGCCATGAGAGTTCCACAGCGTTGCCCGGATTGTAGGCATCAGAGTAGAAGGAGAACACCTGCTCGGCAGGACGAGTGGGAGCAGGAGCGGCAACCTGCGGACCTTCAACATCGGTAGTAACTTTGACCAAGACATTGTTGTCAGACTCATTGCCGGCAGCGTCTTTAGCAGTGATGGTGAAGTTGTACTCTGTAGTGGGAGTCAGACCAGTGACAGTGATTTTCCCCTCTTTGGGAGCAAATGCGGCATCAATGCTTTTAGCCGCATCAACCACGCGGTATGAGGTAACGCCGATGTTGTCGGTAGCAGCAACAGCAATAACGGCAGCATTTCCTGACTTGCTAACGAGTTCTGCAGAAGTCATTACGGGTTTTTCGTTATCCTCAACGACATTGCATACACCCCATTCTATATCTTTGTATTCTCCGAAATTAACTTCACCCGGCATAAGCACATAGAGCGGAGTGTAGAGTTGTGGAGGAGTGGTGGAAGGGATGTCCACGGTGATGGTACGTTTGTCAGCCGACACCTCGTAATTACCGGGGCCATTGAGTTGGAGGTTGCCGCCGCTGGTAGAGCAGAACGAGCCTCCGAGACCAGCGAGGTCAACATCAGCTTCGATTTTGAGTTGGTACTGACTGTCAGTAATTTTCTGAGCTGTCAGATAGACAGTGTTGCTGCCACTTGTCAGAGGTTCGTGGCAATACTGCTTGGCACTTACCGTCAAAGTTCCCAACAACACCATTGCGCAAGTTAGCGCGAATAAAGAAATTTTCTTCATGATAATTGTTTTTTAGTTAAACTTATTGTTGATTGTGATAGTTAGTTTTTATTTATAAATATTGATATGCAAAATTGATGATATTTGTTAAATCCCGCAACCAGCGGAAATATGTTATATATATCATATATTACATGCGTACATCATTTGATTTCCATTCCTGTAGCAGTATATTTTCTGTCACCGTTCAGGATGAACATTGTGCCGTTTTCAATCAGTTTCTGCGCGCTGCCGGTTGTTTTAACATTCTCCACTGCACTGTTGACCACCATGTCGATTTCCTCCTCATCGCAGGTAGTGCCTACTACGTAGTATATACGTTTGGTAAAGAGCACATGCAGTGCGTACGCCATCTTCACAAGGAATGTGATAGAGTCGCCTTCGTTGTAGCCGGTCAGAGTATGGGTGGCAGTACGGGTATTGGGATTCCAGTTCTGCATAGGGAAATCACCGCCAATCAGCTGTCCGTCCTTGTCGAACATAAACATGTAAGGAGCAGTAAGACCAACAAAATCATCCTGAAAAGTGACACTGATCTCAACTCCGACCACTGTAGTACGGATTGACCAGTCGTAACCGAGAGGCAGCTCTGTCGCAGCCGCATTATCATGCTCGGTGTAATAGGGGTCCACATTGTTGCTGTGACCTGTGCATGCCGCAAGGGCAGAATAACGATTTACTGTCAGCAAGATACATAGTATCGACATTGACACAAGCAAAGTTGATGTTTTCATGACAACTTTTGATTTACAAATATAGTTAAACATTATGCTATGCGTTACAGCCTTACTGTTATCCGTCTTACGTATCCGTCGCGTGCAAACACGTGTTCCGACATCTGCCTGTCCATCACTGTATACTGTGACCTTATCTTCCCATCCTGCGTTTCGACAATCATTCCTTTCTCATCGTTATTCTCATATACCACCATAGTGTTGCAATATGTGAACCTCAACTCGCCATCCTTAAAGTCGGCTTCGGTGAGCAACTGCGGGCAGAAGGATATTTGCCCGTTCTCCACAGACACACCCAGTTCGAAGAACCGGTTAAGTATATCCTCTTTCACCTGCCCCGTCATGCCCGGTTGCTGTACTCCGGCCATACCCGGAGTGTGAGAATACGGGTCAAAGGGGAAAGAGCCGTATTCTTGCGGCTGCTTGTGCGAACCTATGCCCTCACGGATGGCTTGATAGTGCTTCTTCAAACGTGGAAGCGCCTCCGGTGACCGGCACGACATTATGTTTTCACCCACAGCCAGAAGCAACTTGCTAACCATGTGCCAATAGATACACCCAAGACCCTCGTATTTATAGAAGGTACCGCTGCGGCCTGTGAAGGCATGATGGTTAAAGATGCTCTCGTACAAATCGCAAAGAGACGCTGTCTCTACAGTTGAAAGTTGAAAGTTGAAAGTTGAGAGAGCCTTCTCAAGAAAACTTGCATTGCGGAAACCGGCATTGAAATGCAGACCGCCGTCACGGTCTTCAATTATGATATTCTGACCTTGTATGGCAAGCAGTTTCTTCACGACAGGCAGATCTTTCGCCTCTTCAGGCAGATTGTTCAGTTCGAGGAACGACTTTCTGCGTCTGTCAGGATAGAGCATGTAGCTTCGCTGGTCTTCGCGATAGAGGTCGGATTGGCGCATTGCATCCAGCAGGTCTGCCGCCTCTTCAGCAGTAAGAAGACCTGAACTAAGCACTGCCACCTGACCTTCGAGCATCTTGTAGAGCCGCGTAATCTGTACGTCACCTTCTGTGAACTTAGTCAGATTGTAGGCATGGTACAGACCGTCTTCACGACGATTCTTGCGGATGGAGTCATCGATTATTTGCAAAGCAGCATGCAGGAAGTCCTGTATGTCATTCCTGGACATGACAACCATGGTTCCGCTCAGTCCCTGATAGGCTTTTTCACGGTAGTGTTCACCAGCCATGCCCACTGAGTCGATGAACTGACGGCGGATAGCGGCAGAAGTATCTGAAGGGGTAGTTGCGGGGGCACTTTGAGAGCCATAACATGTTATGGCTCTACAGATAGCGGAGAGCAGTTCTGCCGTTTCCTTGCCTATCTGCACATCGCCCGTTATGAGTTTCTGCAAGAAGGCAACATAACGGCGCATATAGCAGAGAGTTACCATAGAAGCGCCATAACCTACAAGCGCATTGTTGGCATCGTTCCACTCGGGCCGGAGAGTGTTCATCCATATACCTGCTTCGGGCACGAAATTACTCAGTTTGGCAAGCAGTGTAATCAGCAGTTTATCCGCCATTGTGGTAAGAAACACCTCATTCTGCTTGTCAAGCACCAGACGTGCGTCCTGACCATAGTCGGGAATAAGCGCATTGACGCGCTTATGCAGTTCGTCGTCGAAACGGATGGTGTTCTTGGGGTCGGCGACTATCTCGTTGTACGACTTGAAGCGGTAGGGCACATTGGCAAAAGCAAACAGTTTTTGGTTCAACATTTCACACAATGATTCAGGGTCGTGCTGCCAACTCAGTTCAAGCAGTTTCAGCAGATAGATAATCTGATGGTCGCCCCAATACCCGATGTTGGACCACGGGTTCTCCGGTTCAATCACCTCCCAGTCGATACCTTCGGACGTAACCTTGTAAGGGTTGTATCCGTCCGCAGTGGTGGCATTAAGGAACTTGGCGATAATGCCGTTCACATATCCGGGATAAGAGACTGAAAGCGCTTCCCAGTTCTGGAATATATCACGCCAGTTGCCCTGATACGACACAATAGGTCTGCCATTGTCATCCTGTACACGGATGTTGAAGAGGTTCCACGGACGTGAGGGGTCTCCGTGTCTGCGTCCGAAAGTGATAGGCAGATATTCCATCAGCAGACGTGTCAGCTGAGGGTCATTTTCCTTCCCTACAAGTTGCTCCAACCGGCTACGGTTGATTGTTTCAGGCAGTGAACAGAGAAAAGTCCCATGCCGCTTGTAAACACCTCGGTTGAAGGTCAGTATATGGCAGCGGAACGAGGCTCCGTCTATATTATAGTTGTCAAGATAATAACCGCCCCGCATGGTATTGAACAGCGTATTGGCAAAATGGCGGGCATCATTGTGTTCGTCACCCGTATGCTGTATGCCGTCATTCTGTCCCACTATCCGTTTCAACGTCTCCGTACTGTCAGCTATGGCTTTTTCTATTGTTTCGGCAGCATTCTCCTGCTCCGAAAATTTTATCAATTCGCGCACCTGAACCGCATCTTTACCCGTATCCGCAACGAAATACCAGGTCTTGGATACTTGGGTCGGAAGGGTGAACATTGAGTGGACGAATATCGCTCCCCGCACACCTTTAGCCTCTTCTTCCTGATATACAGCCATTCCCTTTCTGAAGGCATCGAGTTGGCGGCTACTCACCATATATTCCGCACCTGTCAAACCTACACAACAGACGGTATTGCAGCGTAGCGACTCGCTTGGCTCTGCCCTGTCAACAAGGATAGCCTCCATGCGGAAGAGAACCATATTGCCTGCGAGTTCGGTCTTCTTGTAGCCGTCCACCAAGGTGGAGAATTCGTTTTGTGTCTTGCGCTCCACACCTGCGGGCAGTACATTCTGCAAGCCGTCAAGAAACTCAACATCCAGACATTGGTTTCCCACGTTATCCAGCGTTGCACGGCGCACCCAGCCGAATCTGCCTGCAGGCGCCCACATGTAAGAGAAACGCAATCCCAATGTACGATTAAGTTCGGAGAAAATAATCTTGTTGCCGACAACAGACTTTGCGATGCTACGTTCTATTTCGTACACTCCTGCCTGATGCTCACTGAACGGCTCCCACAGCCAAACCGCTGATTCATCGGTTTGGTTGTTCACACGGAATATCGTCTTCGGTCCGGTCTGCTCGTATTGCTCGGTAATCTTGTCATCGGTGTAGTAAGGGAACAGAGCCTTCTCAGGCGACTGCCGTCCTGCGGTCAGTCCTCCGGTTGATGCAAGATACATCCAGAGGTCGGTATCGCTGGCAAGAGATATGAAGAAAGGCTGCATACTGTCGTAGTTGCAGATCTCGTAATACTGCTCGCCTTGTATCTCTACAAACCGTCCTGAAGGCTGCTGTCTGTTGCCTCTGATTATATTGTTTCCTGAATATAAAGCCATATTGTGCGGTATATATATTATTCTCTCATTATTCTCTCATTTCGTCCAGTTCCTGCTTCATCTGCGCCATAGTCTTGTTGTCAAGATTATAGAACAGCAGGAAAATTGCACACGATGCATACAGCACACCCGGCACTATTCCGAACAGCCAGTGTATGCTACTCATGATAGCCGGTGTGCTTTGTATCTCTGTCATCGTCATCACCTCGGCATTATAACCTACTGCCGACATGATAGCTCCAAAGACGGCGGCACCTATCGACCAACCAATCTTCTGTGCAAATACAGCAGCAGACAGACACAAGCCCGTAGTACGGCGTTGGAACTTCCATTCGCCATAATCGGCAGCATCAGCAAGCATAGTCCACAACAGCGATATAGCCGGTGCATACGCTATCTTGCCAAGGCAGTTGAATACATTGACAAGCACGAAATTGGTGCCTGCAAAATACAGCAGGCAGAAGAAGAAGCCGGAAAGGAGAGAACAAACGATATACAACTGCTTGGCTCCGAACCGCTTCACAAGGGGTTTAGTGAGCGGGATGGCAATAATCAGTGCAATCGTACCGAACAGATTGAACAGTTGCGCCTTCGACTCTGCACTGAGGTAATACTTGAAATAATATGTGGCAGAGATATTCTGAATGGCAAACATAATGAACGACACTATACCGACCAATGTCAGCACCACCCACGGACGGTTCTTGAACAGGTATTTGAGGTCGCGCCCAAGGTGTGTATCCTGACGCTTTGGCGGCTGCACACGCTCCTTGGTAGTAAAGAACGTAATGAGGAAAAGCACTACACCTATGCATCCGAAAATGCCTACAAGGTAACGGAATCCTACGATATACGATGATTTTACAAGTGCGGCATTCTCTGCACTCATCTCCATAAACGCTTTACGTTCTGCATCTCCTGCCATTACCGAGTAATCCATACCGGTAGCATGCGAACCAAGGTAATAGACGATATACAGTGCGAGACCTGATACTATGAGCTGTCCTATGTTGGCAGCAACGAAACGATAGGAGTTGAGACCTGCGCGCTCGATAGAATCATCTGTCATTACCGCTCCCAGCGATGAATACGGAATATTAACTATCGCATATATCACCCTTAGACAAATGAACATAGGCAGTATGTAACCGATAAGCGCATCTCCCTGCAGGTTTGGTCCGTAGAAGGCAAGAAAGGCGAACAACGCAAACGGTACACACCCGAACAACAGGAAAGGACGGAACTTGCCCCAACGGGTGCTGGTGCGGTCGGACCAGATGCCTACCACTGGGTCCATGACGGCATCCATAATGGTGCCGAGAATGGCTATTGTGGTTGACCATGCAGGACTGATACCGAGAATATCGGTATAATAGAATATCAGCCAGAAATTCACCATGTCCCACACAAAGTGCGACGCAGTATCACCGAGACTGTAACCGAGTTTTTCTTTAATTGAAAGTTTCATATGTATATCTTATTTAATGTCACAACTTATAATTATCTTTCATTCAGAGTGCGAAACTTGACGAAATAGGCGAAATAAACGAATATCAGTTTCTTTCATATTTTGCATTTTCCTACTTGAATCAAACTTCATTTCGTAACAAAGAGTCTTCGTTCGTATTCCAATCCGTCATTTTGACCAAAATTTATAAGAAGTCCTAACCTCATGTTTGCAGCTTTTAAGTAGTTATGCGTCTGTGCACGGTGAAAATCATCCAATTCTTGAACTGCCTTCAACTCCACAACAATCTTATCATAACAAATAAAATCAGGTTTGAATGTCTTGTTTAATATATATTCACCGTACAATATCTTCAATTCCGGCTCCCTAACAAAAGGAATGTTTCTTTTCGAGAGTTCTATCTCCAATGCCTCCTGATACACAACTTCTACGAAACCACACCCAAGTTCTTTGTACACTTGCATTGCTGCCCCTATAATTTCATAACTCTCTTTACTATATATCCATTCCATACTACATCTAATTACGTTTTATCATTCATGTGTAAAATCTATAGAATCTGACATAACCAACAAAAAAATAATTGATTCGTATATTTCGCATTTTTCGTTTGATTTCGCACTTAAAATATCCTATTCTTCGCCGTTCTTACTACAGACTATAAACACGTATGTAGTCCACGTACATCTTCACGGGTGTGCCGTCGGAGGGGAGGGCGGTGACGCGCTGGAACGAGGGGTCGTCAGCAGTTATCAGTTCAGGGTATTTTTCCCGGGCGGGCATACCGGGGAAGAATCCGCCTACAGAGAGGTTGAGCACCAGATAGAACGGATGATTGAAATAATGCCCGGGCTCATTAACTTCCTTGTTTCTCAGCGACAACTCAAAATAGGGTTCTGCCTCAGGGAACACGCTTCCGGTTTCCGACCTCTGACCCTCATCCAAATCCAGATACATGGCAAGTGAATCTTCCGTCCAGATGACAGTGAACAAGTGAAAACTGCCCTGCACAGGATAGTCGGCAGTCATGACTCCTGCAGTGTTGGGGTACATGCCGTTGTTGAACGACTCTCCCCAGTGGGCGGCACCGTTGAAATATCGGTCTTGGATGCCGGCCTTTATGCCGTCGGAGTGCCCCATCTCGCAGATATCTATCTCGCCGCAACGCGGCCACACCACCCTGCCCTCAGCTTCAAGTTCTGCGATGCGTGAGTCCACATCGTCGTTGTCACCGAGGTCAGTAGCGAGGTTGTTGCCCAGCATCCAGAATGCAGGCCACAGACCGTCCTGAGTCTGTGGAAAGGCGATACGAGCCTCTATCTTGCCGTAACAAACCGTCACTTTGTCCTGCGTATTGACGCGTGCCGAGGTGCAGGGACGATTCCTGTAGTCCTCACGTCGTGCTGTGAGCACAAGGCAACTCTCGCCTGTCTCAGGATGCCGCTCAATGGTGGCATTGTTTGGTGAGTAGTACTGCAGCTCGGCATTGCCGCCGCCACGGGCGTTGTCCTCAGCGTTCCAGTACTCGTAATTGAGACTGTCGCCGTCGAAGTTGTCCTCCCACACCAGTTTCCACTGCGTTTTCGGCTGGCATGAGAGCATCAGCAGGGGCAAGATAGCAAGAATATAGCGTCGTATCATAAGTTCTGCGATAAGTGATAATTAGTGATGAGTAATCATTTTATGCGCTGCCCGGTAAGAGTATAAATCTTGCCGTCACGGACGATTCGTATTTCACCGTTCAGCATTACCTTCCTTGCCTTCGGTGCATTGTTTTCTTCCACACGTTCGAGTGCTGTTCCCTGATTGACGCCGGACTTGCCTACCAGTGTCTCACCAGTGTCACCTTTCTGATATACGCGCACATAGTCGATATACATAGAACGCGGACCGGCAGCCAGTGCAGTTATGCCGTTGATGTCCCAGATACTCGGGAAGTTGCCACCAACAGCGAGATTGAGCAGGATATGATTAGGTTTGTGGAAATAATATCCGGGAGCCGTTTTGTCGGAGGTTGTTTTTGGGATAGACATACGGCAATACGGATTAGTGGCATTGTCAAGATACATGGCAATCTCATCGGCCGTCCAGATGCAGGTAAAGATGTGGAACTCGCCGTCCTGTACGGAATAGGAAGCGGTATAGTCCTGAGCATACTGACGATGGTCATCCCAGCGTGTACCCCAGTGGAATGCGCCGTTGAAATAGCGGTCCTGAGTGCCGCGGTTAATGCCGTTCACATTGCCCATCTCCACTATATCTGTCTCGCCGCATGCGGGCCAATCTGCAGAGGTGATGTCGTTGCCCATCATCCAGAAGGCGGGCCACAGACCGTTGGCTGTGCTTGGCATCTTTATTCTCGCCTCCACCTTGCCGTAGGTGAAATACACCTTGCCCTGCGTGTTAACGCGCCCTGAGGTACAAGTCTTGCCGCTGTAGCTTTCCTTTGTTGCTGTCAACACCAGGCACCCGTCTGCCACGCTCACGCCTTTCTCGCAGTAGTATTGCAGTTCGTTGTTGCCGCCGCCGTTGCCGTTGACCTCTATGTTCCAGATGTCGCGGTCAATCTGTGTGCCGTTGAACTCGTCAGACCAGACAAGCCGGTATTCGCCTGTAGGGGTGACGACGGGAGTAGTGCCTCCGCCCACCACTGCCGTACGCGGAGTGGGGTCGTTGCTGAACAGCACTTCGTCAACAAGCATCCACGCATCTGCAGTAATGTCGGTACGGTCAACCATAAAGAATATGAACTCCGTTCCGCTCGTTTCGTACGCACTTATATCCCATACCACGTCCTGCCACTGGTTGGCAACTATCGTTGTCATCGGTTCAAGGTCCTGTGCATTTGTGTCCGACACTTTCAAGTTTGGCTTGTTCTGGTTGTTGCGATACATGTAGGCATGCAGATACTTGTAGCCTTTTTGTACGTAAGGATCCAGTATCGCACCCGACCAATTGTCGCATCCGGGGGCACGCATTGCGTAAAGCACGTTGTTCGACAGGTTAATACCGGTTTTCTGCTCATTCTGCCTGATGTCGAAGCCGCAGGACACACTGCCCCAGCCACGGCCGGCGCCATCTTCAAAGTCATCGACCTTCACTTGCGCATGCAGCAACGTGCT
Organism: Paludibacteraceae bacterium; assembly: GCA_017479885.1. GTDB lineage: Bacteria > Bacteroidota > Bacteroidia > Bacteroidales > Paludibacteraceae > Colicola. The sequence goes on from JAFVBR010000002.1 coordinate 116,507, forward strand.
GACAAGAACAGATAGTAACGTAAAGCAAAACTTCTTCATATCATTATGTTATTTTTATCCATTTCATATTGAACGACCCCTTGCCGACAAGCAAACGCACGGTATGTTTCCCTGACAATGAATCAAGAGATATATTGCATATACTCCATTCTGACATATCACTTACGGAAGGTTGCATTTCGGCAAAATTATATATCTCACCGTCTATATATACAGCTATTGAACAATTAACAGGTGATGCATAACTAACTTGCAAATCTGAAGCATTATCAGGCACAAACACCTGATACTCCACCCAGTCTCCTTCAGATAGGTTTTTAATCATCATTGTTGTAGTATCAGGGCATGAACGAATCTGAATACTATTGCTACTCAAAGCCGTATAGTTATGAGCCGACACAGAACGTGAGGCATCTAACCATACCGACTTGTCAAACGAAGAGAAGGCTGTGTAGATACGCCCTGCTTCTGTAAGTTCAGATGGAGAGGTATGGGTAAGCAACTGCATATATGGCGGGGTATCAACCGCCCTTCCCGTTCGGGGGATAAACCATGCATAGCGTTCAATCTGTTCAGTCTGCTCCATCCAGTTGAGCACAGTACACATATATGACAATTGTATTTCAACATCACTCGGTTCTGGGTCCCACGCACAAAACTCAGTCATCCAAACAGGTTTGCCATACTTGCTAAAGCGTTCTACATAATTTTCCAATCCCGAGGGCGATGACATATAGCAATGAACAGCAATAGCATCAACATCAGAAAGCGGTACCAGGTCAAAGAACTCGTCAAGCCACTTTATCGGATCATGATATCCCTCAAGAGTGCCATAGTTCATAGCGGGTGACACTATCTTCAGTTGAAGTTCGTCTGCCAGTGCCTTCAGCCGCGGCCACTTCTCGGCAGCAGCTTCGGGCGTCATGTGCGCCTGATCGTTCAGATTGGGCTCATTGTATGCCAACAGATATTTGCAGTTGGGATGACCGGTGACATAAGTTTTTATCCTGTTTTCATCATATCCGCCATTCCATGCCATAGGCAAGAAGTCAACATTTTCCATTCCGAACCACGTATCCAAATCAACTACCCGGAAGTCAGGCCCCCAGTTGTAGAACCAACTTATATGCGGCGACAAAAGCATTGCGTCATCAAGTCTTGAGAAACTGAATGCAACACCCCGTTTTGCACTTTTGTGCATAGTTTTAGCAGGAAGTGTTTCCTGCGCGGGTTCAACACTTGTGCAACCGCTGTACAATGCGAGCAAAAATAGCAGTAATATGACGTTTTGATGTATCTTCATAGCGAAGCAACACTACTCTACTTCTTCACGCTGCCATACACGTACCCAGTCAACCTTCATCAAGACATCGTTCTGGAACATTCCGTCATCGATACTTCCACCCATTGTACCACCTACGGCAAGATTGATTATAAAATAATGGGGTTTGTTGAAAGGCCAATAACTATTTTGATTTATATAGGTAAGATTCTCTGTTTCTGTAGCATACACCACATCATCTACAAGGAAACGAATCTGGTCACAACCATTCGATTCTTCTTCAATCCACTCTATTCCGTAAATGTGGTATTCGTTTTCCATGCTGTTGTCTGCAGTGTAACCTGAATGCCAATTGTTTCCATTCATACCATTCTTCTGCTGCGTATGCAGAGCGAACGAAGAGAAGGCAGGACGCGAACCAATGTGCTCTATTATATCTATCTCGCCGCATGATGGCCAGCCGCCGTTTGACCCTAACATCCAGAAAGCAGGCCAAGTGCCTTTTCCTGCAGGGAAGGAGATGCGTGCCTCCATTTTTCCGTATGTAAACTCTTTGCGTCCGCGAGTTTGTATACGGCCTGAAGTATAATGTTTCCCTGAATATTCCTCCTTGCGGAGTTGAATAACCAGATTACCATTCTCAACACGTAGATTCTCCTTGCGGTCTGTATAGTATTGTGCCTCTTGATTGCCACCTCCGTTGCCGTTAACTTCTACATTCCAAATGCTACGGTCAAGCTCGGTACCGTTGAATTCTTCTTCCCATACCAGTTTATACTCACCCCACTTGTGAGTGACAGCCACATTAGCGGTCAGTTCTTCCATACCGGAACTGACTTTTATCTTTGCCACACCCGGCTTTATACCTGTCACCAAACCTGTGCCGTCAACTGTAGCTACCGCCTCATTGTCAGACATCCACGTAAGTTCCGTTCCATAAGTATTTTTGCATACGAACTGAAACTGCTCTCCCTTATTGAGTGTTGTCTGATATTTATTCAATGAGAGTGTCTGCCCTGCAGAGCCTGAAACATAGACCACGGCAGAAGCTTTACTTTCGCCTATGGCGGCAGTAATTGTGGCAACACCTATTCCGTTGGCTGACACTACACCGGCAGAAACAGTTGCCACTTCCTCATCGGAAGTTGTCCATACAACAGTCGAACCGGTTGAGATTGATAAATCAAGCAATCCAATATCGCCAACGTGAAGTTGAAGCACTGCAGGTACAACGTCAAACTGTATATTCTCGGACGGCTTATTCACTGCAGGCTGACATGCAGTGAAAGCGACTGCAAGCAGAAATACCATAAATAAATTGAATCCTTTTTTCATACGCAATTCCTAAAAATAATTTAGAGCATATAAGGGCAACCAAGCCCTTATATGCAAAATGGTGACTGCTTACTTCTTGTAGAAGAAGAGAGCATCGTAATTGAGAGTACCGTTCCAAGCAGTCAGATATGAGAAGATATATGGGTCTTCAAGTTTTCCATCCTTAGTCTTTAAGTGATCAGCTACTTTATACCCTGATAAAGCTGCAGCGTATTTCGACATCGGAATATCGAACTCATACCAGTAACCGTCACGCTTGAAGTCTGCATAAACAGTACCACTATAGATGGAAGAAGCACCTATCACGAATTTTGTATCTGCCTCCATTCCGAAGAAATAGAATGCATTACCGAATCCGTCGGTTTGACGCAAACCCATGTGGAAATAGAAGTTGTCAGGTTCAGCATTGATAGCGTCGATGAGCTGTTGCAACTCGTCAGCTTGCACGCTGTAGCCGGCACCTGCCCAACATGCGCCATTTGCAGTTGCAGAAAGAGACATGTAACTTTCAGCACCTTCAGCTGTGCCATAGAAGTTACTACCACTTGCTGTAAGAATATCGTATGTCAGCAATTCAGTACCTTCAATAACCCAAGGCCACCAGTGGTTCTTGACGTCTTCTACAGTGAAGTCAATCTTAACTTTGCTGCCCATCTTTTCTTTGGTATCAGCATCAACATAAATAGGATAATACTCAGATGCCTCTTTCAAGGTGTATTTGTTACCACCCATTGTAGAACCCTTGCCTACAACCACCTGGCATTGTGCACGTGCTGTACCGGCAGTTGCAAGAATGATAGTTGTTCCTTCTGCTACGGCAGTTACGAGACCGTTGTCAACAGTTGCAAAAGAAGGATTGAGAGAAGTCCATGTTACGGCTGTTCCGGCAGGAGTAACAGTGGCAGTAAGCAGCTCAGAGTTGCCAACCTCAAGGTTGATAGACTCTTTGTCGAGAGTGATGGTTACATCACCAGTCTGACCCTCATTTTTCTCAGGGTCATTCGGATTGCAGGCTACGACTGCAAGAGCAGCCATTGCAAGAGCAAAAAATTTGTTTGCTTTCATAACAATTGAATTTTGTTTGTTAGTAATGTATGTTAATTATATAGATTGATGATTTCTTTTTTTACTTTTAATCATTTGATGCATCAATATCCGTCGTTTTGTCCCATAAGAGGATTAAGTTCTCTCTCCTCTGCCGGAATGGGGAATATCTCATGCTTACCTGCCTTGAACTCAGCCATGTGACTTTGCGCCAACTGACTTTCTGCATTCTTATAGGTTTCATTCATATATGTATCCAGTCCATTTCCTACACCACCATACCAGCGAACCAGGTCGAACCAGCGGTGCCCCTCCATAGCGAGTTCAACACGGCGCTCATGACGTATTGCGTTTTTCAAGTCAGAACCGGCATCAGGGGTCATACCATTGTAAGTGTAGCCGGGATATGTAGCCATACCACGTGCAGTTCGCACTTCGTTCAATGCTTCTTGAGCGGCAGCATCATCACCAAGTTCTGCACATACTTCGGCATACATAAGCAACACGTCAGCATAACGTATTTGTTTATTGTTGAGAGGCCCGCGGGAGTGATGACCCAAGCGGTGACCATACCAGCCGTATTTGTTGTTCAACGCACGGACACCGAGATAAACCTCTTCGCTTGTTTCTGAAGGATCATCCATCTGGTCGTCAGTAGGAATCAGGATTGCCTCATCTCTGCGAAGCGTGTCGGCATCTTCAAACTCATTGTACAGACTGTTGGTAGGACGATTGAAGCCCCAACCTGCATCACCAAGTGTAAGACTTTGCTTGGTTGAGCGCGAGCGAACCAGACGTTGTGTAAAACTTCCTGATGTAAAACCGTTGCCTTGTCCGAAGTCGCCCCATCCCATTTCCATATACTGTATTTCAAACACTGATTCGGGGCCGTTTTCACCTTCTTCAGTGAACATCTCATGATAGTCAGGATTGAGGATATAAGTGTCATTTTGAATAATGCTGTCACCCCACGCTTTTGCTGCTGAATAGTTGTCCGCGGGAGTGGATCTTGTGAGATATGCCGACCAATAGGGGCCTGCCATATAAAGGTGTACTTTCATAAGCATTGCCTCTGCCGCACCTTTGGTAGCGCGGCCACGCTGGTCAGCGGATATTTCTTCGACACGCCACAGCACTTTCTGAGCGTCTTCAAGATCAGAAAGAATCTGTTCGAACACTTGCTCCACCGATGAGCGGTCAACTTGCCAGTTGTCGCTACTCTCTATAACATCCAAAGTAATCGGCACTCCGCCAAAGACTCGGAGCAGGCGGAAATAATAGTAGGCGCGGAGGAACTTAAGTTCACCTATGAGTCTCTGCTGCAAGCGAGCATCCATAATACTATCCGTCGGCATATCAGGAACATGCTTCAATGCAAGATTACAACGACCTATTCCCTGATACTGAGCACGATAAAAGTCGAGCAAGAGGGTGTTGGACGCTGTAGTTTTCCAGTTCTCCATATCATAGACTGAACCCATATCCAAGGTGTTCTGACCACCTTTAAGAGCATCATCACTAACTATATCACCTATAAACCACTCACCATAATAAGTGCTGTTATATTCCCACATAAGCGGCACATAGCAACCTGTTACATTCTGTATGGCAGCAGTACCGGATGTGTAGAAATCCTCAAGAAGAGTAGTTGCCGGTTGCGGCTCAGTTAGATAATCAGTGCAACTTGCAAGCGAAAAGAACAAGGAGCAGACAAGCAGGATAACAATATTTGATTTTGTTTTCATAACTTCAAATTCTTTAAATATTAAACTTTAATCTTCAAACATTTAACATTAGAAGTTAGCATTAAGTCCGAAAGTGAAAGTACGGCTCTGCGGGTAATTACCATAGTCAACGCCTCCACCCACTTCAGGGTCATAACCAGTATATTTGGTGATCGTGAAAAGGTTGCTGGCAGTTACGTAAAAACGCAAGCGGTCGATAAACGCCTTTTGAGTAAGTTTCTGCGGAAGTGTGTAGCCAATCTGCAGATTCTTCAAACGCAAATAACTGCCATTCTCAATAAAACGAGTACTGTTCGCCGAGTTGGTTAGCGAGCCTGTAGGATTAGGAATAGTACCATTCCGGTTTTCCAGATCCATATATACAAAACCGGCTACTGCAAGATAACTCTGTACTTCGGGGTCGTCATAACCTATCCATACATCTTTCATCTGGCTGCCAAGTGAACACTCATCTCCATTTCCTTCTGTGCGAATGCGTAAAGCATTATAGATTTTATTTCCGGCTACACCTTGGAAGAACAACTGAACGTCAACACCGTAAAAGTCACAACTGAAGTTCAATCCGTAAGTTACTTTTGGGAATGAGTTTCCTATATATGTATAGTCGGCATTATCAAGCAACTTATTATTATCCTGGTCCTTGAATTTTGCATCGCCCATACTCATATTTTGGTTTGTATAGTAAGCAGCATCTGCATTGTTTTGATATATGCCTTCATACTCATATCCCCAGAAACTGTTAAGAGGCATACCCTCATCTGTCTTCAGTAGAGTTCCGTTTCCATAAAGCGGAGAACCGCCGTTGAGTGATTTCAGTTCATTCTTGATCCATGAGATATTTCCTCCCAAAGTATAACTGAACTTCCCTACTCTGTTGTTATGTTCCAATGCAAACTCGACACCTTGGTTGCGAATAACACCCACATTGCGAATCATCGAATAGCGGTTACCCACATGCGCGGGTGCATTTACATATAGGAGGGCATCTTTGGTGTCCCGCAGGAACCAGTCAACCGAACCTGACAACATGCCGTTCCAGAAACTGAAGTCTACACCTGCATCCCACTGCTCGTTGGTTTCCCATTTACCATTCATATCAGGCAATGTCAGCACTGCAGCGCCATAATTCATAACCTGCGAAATACCAAGGGGATAACCGTAGAACACATCCGAGGAAGATCCCATTGTAGTTACAAAAGCGCCGTTAGGTACTCCATCGTTACCTACTCGTCCCCACCCTGCACGTACTTTAAGATTATCAAGCCAGTTGATCTCCTTGTCTCGCAGGAAAGGCTCCTGACTTACGCGCCAAGCCAATGCAGCAGAGGGGAAGAACCCCCAAGGATTTTTAGTGAATTTACTGGAGCCGTCTGCACGGAAATTGACGGTAATCATATAGCGACTGTCATAGCTGTAGAACGCACGACCGAGGAACGAAACGCGGCGCAAACGGCTTACCGAGTCACCCACAGGATTGGTATTGTCATCAGTTGTCTCCGACAGATACCAGTGATATTCGGTAGGATTAAGAATTGACGCTCCCGAAGCACCTATGCTGTAGTACTGCTCTTCCTGCCAAGTTTGACCGGCCATTACAGAGAAATTGTGTTTGCCTATCTCCTTCGCATACGTGACAGTAGTCTCTTCAAGAAGAGTGTTGGCACGACTGAGCGAGCGGTTTAGGAAGTTCTTGGCACTGGAGTCGTATGACGAATAGTCATAAGCATTCTTGAACAAACGGTAGCGATTGATGGTGTAGTCCATAGAAATGGAAGGACGGATAGTCAAACCTTTTATCGGGGTGAGCTCCAAATACAAGTCGCCTACCAAACGTTCGTCTTTCGATTCAGGGAAACTTTCATATACCATCGAGAAGGGGTTGGTAACATTTTTGAAGTTACTTGACGCAGCCGTTCTGCCGCTAAGGTCGGTAACCTCACCTGTCTTCTTGTCTGTATATGTAGAGCCTTCAGGATAATGGGTAGGATCCCATGGAGCCATTGCCAATGCCGCCGAAATTACAGAAGCGCCCGGACTTGAATTGTTGTTCATAGCATTTCTGCCTTGAGAGAATACAAAAGAGAAATGTTCTCCGAGTTTCAACCATGAACGAACCTGATAGTCGGAGTTCAAACGCAGGGTCAGACGCTCATAGTCACTACCGATGATCGTTCCTTTCTGATTAAAGTAATTGGCGGAAAAAGCATAATGACCTTTGTCGTTTCCACCGTCAATGGCAAGGTTGTAGTTATGCATGAATGCATTTTTATTGAACACCTCATCTTGCCAATCGGTATTACGTTCATAAGTATAGCCGGCATTGTTCGGGTAATATTTGCTTGAAGCACGTCCCCTCATCCATGCTGTAATACCCTCGGTTTTATACTTGTAATATGCATCAACACCAGGCATTTTGTCCTTCATAATACCCATCCGGAGTTTTATGTCAGCCATATCATCAGACGAGAGCATGTCAAGCTTTTTCCAACGGTTTTGGATTCCCCAATAGGCATCGAAGGAAATGTTTGCTTTTCCTTCGCCGCCCGACTTGGTCGTAATCAAAATAACACCGTTGGCTCCTCGGCTTCCGTAGATTGCTGTTGCGGAAGCGTCTTTCAATATCTCCATTGATTTGATGTCATTAGGAGCAAGAAATGAGATATCACTTGTAATTACTCCGTCAACCACATACAACGGATCGTTGCCGCCAAGTGCAGAACCTATACCGCGTATTCTGATTGTAGCCGCCTCACCGGGTTGGCCTGAATTAGTGGTAACAGTAACACCTGCTGCCCTACCCTGCAGTGCCTGGTCCAAACCCGAAACAGGTGCTTTGATAAGTTGGTCTGCATTTACAGAAGTAACTGCACCTGTAATATCAGATTTCTTCATGACACCGTAACCGATAGCCACCACTTCCTGCAGTTGAACGTTGTCGGGCTGAAGAGTGACGCGAAGTGGAGAAGCACTTGCCTTAACCTCCTGAGTCACGTAGCCCATGTAACTGATTTGAAGCACATCGCCCTGACGCGCCTCAATCTGGAAATTGCCGTCAAAATCCGTGATGGTGCCGTTGGTAGTGCCTTTGACAAGCACACTGGCACCTATAACAGGATCAGGCTCATCTGCTGCCATCACCACACCTGTCACTGTCAGACTTTGAGCCGACAATAACAATGTTGACAAGCAGAAAACAAAAAATAAGGGAATTCGTTTTCTCATGATATTTTAGTAGTTTTGTTATGCTTCTCGGTCAAGTTGTCACTACAATCTTTGTATTGACGGTGCAAAGATATAACAAAACATATAATATCACAAGAAAAATATATGTTTTTTGTTTACGCAAAACTTTCACACTTCCACTTTGCGCTCTACTACAAAACTACTACAATTTATCACCTATACAACATTCTTTCAGACAAATATAGTACGGATTATCACATATTCTCACCATAAAACATACTACTACAAATCATCAAACTTGAATTGTCTTGATTATCCGGCATCATTTGATATTCGCTGCAAGAATTCCCGCAGACCTTCCTGCGGCTCCATATCAAGTTTGTTTCTCATGCGGTATCTCATCATCTCCACACCTCTGGTCGATATGCCAAGCAATGGTGCAATCTCTTTGGTGTATAGTCCCATGTGTATATATACGCATAGCCTTCGCTCGTTCTTGGTCAGTTCGGGATACATATCGGAAAGCTTCTTGAGGAACTGGTTGTTGGCATCGTCAAAATTATCTTCAAACCGTTGCCAGTCCACATCGTTGTTGCTCTCGTTGCTCAGTTGTTGTTGAAGTTGCTGAAGTCTCTTCTCCGCATTCTCTTCATTGCCGTTTTTCAGGTCGTCTTGTATCCTTTGCAACTGACCGAGTACATCCTGCGCCAGTTCATTCTTACCAATCTGGTTGAGCATAAGTCCGCTTAGTTTCTCGCTTTTGTTTTTCAACTCGTACATTGCCTTTTCGTGCTCAAGCTGCAAAATCCTCATCTCTTGTTCTTTTGCCTCTCGTTCGTGCATCTGCTGCTGTAGTCTCAGTTCCTCGTCTTTCTTCTGCATAAGTTTCCGCTTGTATCTTGCTGCTATTCTTGTTACTGCATACGCTAATATGCCCGCAAGTACAATGCCCAGGATAACATACATCAGTCGTGCCCACATAGTTTTGTACCATGGCGGCAGTATCTCAAGTTTTACTGACGTTTCGAACATCTGACCTGTCAGCTCCGACACCATCTGTATCTCAAGCGTATATTTTCCGTATCCGTCAAAACGGAAATCCCTTTGCGGCGTCTCACCGCATGGAGTGTAGTCTTTCTCCACAGGCAACATTTTTGAATAATACAGATGCTTCGAACTGAAATCGGCTATGCCGCCTGCCTCGAATCGCAGATTGTACTTGCCGTATGGCAGTCTTATCTCTTTTTCCGTCTTGGGATAACTCTCCCCATATATCACTTCGCCATTCGCAAGGTCTCTTATTCTTCTGACCAGCAATTGGCTACCGCCTGTTGTAACCTCTTTCAATCTGTCTGTATCAATAACATAGAAACCTGCCTTACTGCCCGAAACGACCTTGCCGTTGCCGGAAAAATAGATATTTGGAAAGCCGTCGACATAATCGTTCTTCTTGCTTGCTATTCTTCTTGATACATCTTCAAACGAGTGAGACTCTGCATCATATAGCCGCACTTTCTTTATCCCGTCCGCTATAAACCAGATATTTTTTCTCGCGTCCTGACATACCTTTTCATAGAATTTATCTCCTTCGAGCAGAGAGGTCAGTGGCGCTGCTGACATCAGATATCCGTTTCTGTCAACTATAGCGCAGGTATCATCGCTGCTTATAAACACCTGACCGTCAACCTTCGATAGAGAATACCAGTCATGACGTTCGTTATATGGGAACACCAGCTCCGATGAAACAAATCTCTCCATGTTGCCGTCGGCAATAAGCCGCATTACTCCGTGCTCAGATATGGTCCACAGAGCACCGGTCTCGTCGGTTTCAACATGAAGTGCCGTCTCGCCATAGCCTTCAATCTTTTTTGCCACTTTCCAGTTTCCTTCAGCGTATCGTAACACGCTTATTCCGCTGTAAGTACCGGCCAAAGCTATATTTCTGTCGCACCGGCATATATCCCAATATCCTTCAGCAGTAGTAACTGCCACAAGTCTGTTGCCTCTTACGGCGAACAGGCCTCGGTTGTGGCAGCAAAGCAGCACACCGTTCACTTCGCGCAAGTTCCAGACTTGTCCCTGACTGCCTTCCACCAGACTCAGCGGTCCTACCTGCATACTGTTCGTATCAGTTATTGCCGCGGCATACAATCCCTGATTGGTTCCGAAATACATACGCCCTCCACTCGCCGCAGCACAATAACCCGAACCATACGACATCTCATTGTCACGAAGATACTGCAATGCCGAAGATAATGAGATATGTGCCACCCCCTGGTCCATACCGACCCACAGACTGCCGTCCTTGGCAAACATCAGAGAGAGAACCGTATTGTTGCACAAACCATTTCTAACGCTGTAGTTGGATACTGTTCTGCCGTCATAGTCTGTCACCACTACTCCGTTCAACACCGTACCATACGCTATATATCTGTCGTTTATTGCGAAACAATACAGTTGGCTTTTCTTTATGAAACTGTCCACACCGCTATTGTATGACTTTATCGTATTGCCGTCATACACATACATACCCCCTAAATCGGTAGCAATCAGCATTCGGCCGTCAGCCAACCTGCGCATGCCGCGCACTTCGTAACCTTCGAGCAGTTCCGACCCTCTCAGCAGATTCAACTGCGTGCCGGCAAGCAGATATATTCCTGTTGAACATGCCACATATACAGCTTCATCCGCAAGACATATCTGCTGGAATACTGCATCGCTGCTGACAGTCTGATAACTGCCGTCTGAATGATGCACGAATATCTTGTTACGGGTCTGAATATATACCTGGCCTCTTGCTGTACATATATTCCACACATCACCGAATGAACTGTCTTCGGCACGCAGACTGTCCGACAATGAAGTATATTTCATTCTTCCTAACTCATCCGGCCTGTACACTCCGAATTCTCCGGAGCCTCCCGCATATATTTCTCCGCCCGGAGACAGACACAACGAGCGCATTGGTGTCGGCATGCCGTACAAACGCCAGTGTTCACCGTCATACTCCAGCAAACCATAGTTATTCGCCGCATATATCCACGAGTTATGTTGCTCCGTCAATTGCCAGTTCTGGGTTCCCGCCTGATAATCGTCAGGAGTGAAATTCGCAATAGGTGCCTGCCATTCGGCATTCACTATAGGCGCAACAGCCGCCATCGCGGCGAAAACTATATGTCTCAGATGTCTCATCATCATGTATTTATCATTTAGGCTTGCAAATATACGCACTTTTATTATTCCTCGCAAACCAAAAATAACATTATGCTGTCTGTCTCAGTCTTTTTGACTTGTATATTTCATTTTTTAGCACTACCTTTGCAGGCTCTAAATGATATAGCCGCTTTTAGTGCATTATATTGTGTAATAACACGACTAAATACAACATTTATATATGATGACTTCTAAACAAATACGCCAGTCTTTTCTGGACTTCATGTCTTCCAAAGGGCACAAGATTGTACCTTCTGCTCCTATGGTTATCAAAGACGACCCTACCCTTATGTTCACCAATGCCGGAATGAATCAGTTCAAAAATATCATTCTCGGTAACGACCCCATCACTTTCCGTCGCGCGTGTGACTCGCAGAAGTGTCTTCGCGTGAGTGGCAAGCATAACGACCTTGAGGCGGTAGGCAACGACACATACCACCACACCATGTTCGAGATGCTGGGCAACTGGTCGTTTGGCGACTACTTCAAAGAAGGCGCCATCGACTATGCATGGGAATATCTGACTGAAGTTTTGAAAATCGACAAGCAGAAACTCTACGTAACTGTCTTCGAGGGCTCACCTTCGGAAGGACTGCCGCAAGACACCGAAGCTGCAGAACTTTGGAAAAAGCATGTCACACCTGACCGCATCATACTGGGCAACCATCACGACAACTTCTGGGAAATGGGTGATACAGGACCTTGCGGGCCATGCTCCGAGATACATATTGACCTCCGCGACCAATCAGAGATTGACAAGATTCCGGGTCGTGAGATGATAAACAAAGACCACCCGCAGGTGATTGAGATATGGAATATCGTGTTCATGCAGTATCTGAAGAAGGCCGACGGTTCTCTTGAGGAGCTGCCTAACAAAGTGATTGACACAGGTATGGGATTCGAGCGTCTGTGCATGGCGATGCAGGGCAAGCAGTCCAACTACGACACCGATGTGTTCCAGCCGATGATTCGCAAGATAGAAAGCTTGAGTAGCGGTCAGAAATACGGAGCTGACCCGAAGACCGATGTCGCATTCCGCGTGATTGCCGACCACATCCGCACCATAGCCTTTGCCATTACCGACGGTCAGTTGCCGAGCAACGCCAAAGCCGGCTACGTAATCCGCCGTATTCTGCGCCGCGCAGTGCGTTACGGTTACACCTTCCTCGGTCAGAAAGAGGCATTCCTCTACAAACTGGTGCCGCAACTGATTTGCGACCTGGGAGAAGCCTACCCCGAACTAAAAGCACAGCAGAGCCTCATAGAGAAAGTGATAAAAGAAGAGGAAGAAGCCTTCCTCCGCACACTGGACAAAGGTATCTCACTGCTTGACAAACTGATGAAACAGGCAGAGGGCAAGACCATCTCCGGCAAGGACACATTCACACTGTACGACACCTACGGATTCCCGCTCGACCTGACCGAACTTATTCTCCGTGAGAACGGCTTCACAACCGACGAGGACGAGTTCAACCGGGAGATGCAGAAGCAGAAAGAGCGCGCCCGCAACGCTCAGAAGCAGGAAACAGGCGACTGGATTACTCTCCGCGAGGGCGAGACAGAGTTTGTGGGTTACGATACACTTGAGTGCGAGACAGAGATTCTGCGCTACCGCGAAGTACGCCAGAAAGACAAGACCTATTATCAGATAGTCCTCTCAAAGACTCCTTTCTATGCAGAAAAAGGCGGTCAGATGGGAGACACGGGATATTTACTATTTGACAATTCACAATTGAAGATTGTAGACACCAAGAACGAGAACAATCTGGCAGTGCATATTGCGACAGAAATGCCCGAAGACCCTACAGCCGGATTCACAGCGGTTGTTGATGCAGAGCGCAGACAGCGTATTGCCAACAACCACACCGCAACCCACCTGCTGCACCTTGCCTTGCGCACCGTGCTCGGCACACATGTAGAGCAGAAAGGCTCGCTTGTAACGCCTGACTCACTGCGTTTCGACTTCTCTCATTTCCAGAAGGTAACACCCGAAGAACTCCGTCAGGCAGAGCAGTTGGCTAACCGTATGGTTCGTGCCGACTATCCTCTCGAGGAAAGCCGCCACACACCTATTCAGAAAGCTCGTGAGATGGGTGCTATGGCATTGTTCGGTGAGAAATACGGCGATGATGTTCGCGTAATAAAATATGGAGACTCTATCGAACTCTGCGGCGGTACTCACGTCAGTAGCACAGGCAAGATTGGTTCTATCCGCATTGTCATGGAGACCAGCGTGGCTGCCGGTGTGCGTCGAATCGAAGCAGTAACGGCAGGTAAAGCGGACGAACTTTACTATGCACAGCAGGACATGCTGATTTCTCTCCGCAGCCTCTTCAACAATGCTCCCGACCTTGCCGGGGCTATACGTAAAGCAATTGAAGAGAATGCAGGTCTGAAGAAAGAGGTGGAACAGTACATGCAGGAGAAGACCGTGCAGTTCCGCGACAAACTCATCGAGCAGGCAGAGGACATCAACGGTATGAAGGTTGTCAAACTCTGCGGCGAGATGAATCCCGACATGATTCGCGGCGTATTGCCTCTGCTCAGAGGCAAGTTCACAGACGTGAGGTTCGCAGTGGTGGGAGCTACTACCTTCGAAGGCAAACCTATGGTATCTGTCTTCCTCTCGCAGCCGCTCATTGATGCAGGTCTCAGTGCAGGCAACCTCGTCAAGTCAGTTGCCAAGCATATTCAAGGCGGAGGCGGAGGTACACCGTTTATGGCAACTGCCGGAGGCAAGAACCCTGACGGTCTGCAGGCTGCGATGCAGGAGATACTGACGCAGATAGTGGGATAATTATATCACATGCAATACTTGTTGGAACTTGATTCACAACTGCTGCTTGACATTAACGGCTGGCACAATGCAATTCTCGACACGTTTCTCTGGAACGTGTCGAGCAAGTATGTATGGATTCTCTATATATGCTGATGGTGCTTTTGCTTGCCTTCGGTGTGTGAATCAAGTGACTCCAATGTCATATCGGCTGCGGAAGGCATAACTGTTAGCATTACTGCTGCGACAATATAATATACCACTTTCGTCTCACCGCCTCTTCCTGTTCGGGACGCATGGGGAAGTCCCTGTCGCGCTGCATGATGGTGTTCTCACCGAGAGTGACAGCGCGTATGGCACGCTCCACCTCACGCACCGTGCAGCGGTACCACTCGCCTTTTGCCTGTTGTATGCCGCTCTCGCGCAGGACGCGGTGAATGGCATGGTCGTCGAAACTGCTGCCGTCGCGCCGCATGGCGGGACGCACTAACTCCACGCGCCACGACTGCCCGGGAACGACCGTCGGGTAATGTTCCCTCATGCGTGTCTGCACATCGCGTGTAGTGTAGCCCACTGTAGCATTGCGGGAAAGCGTGTGTCGCTGTAAGCGTAGATGACGGGCATCTCTTCCACCCGCCGCTGTAGTAAGTCTTGTGCTGCCATAGTCTGTCTGTTATGTTTTTATCACCAACGCTCCGCGTTGCTCCGACAGACTGACAAGAGAAATATTATGGTTTGAGGAGATTTATCGGAATAACATAGACTCCATCCTGACGTTGATAAGCATAAGAACCAATCCCAATGACAACCATCTTGAATGCGGAGGATTTCATCCTGTTCGTGTCAATGTTAGCAGCCAGTTTGTTCAGTGTGGCTGCTCCGGCATCAATATTATCCGTTCCACCAAGTTTGACTTCAATCAACCCGTATGAACCGTCCCTACGATGCAGTACAGCGTCACATTCCAGTCCGTTAGCATCGCGATAATGGTATATTTTCCCGTTAAGTGCATCAGCATACACACGCAAATCACGAACTACCAGATTTTCGAACAGCAATCCGAATGTCTGTAAATCGTTTATCAGGTCATTTGGTCCGATACCTAAGGCTGCTGCTGCGATACTCGGGTCAACGAAATAGCGTGTATCAGATGTGCGTATAGCAGTCTTGCTTCTTAGATTAGGATTCCATGCCTCGCTATCTTCAATCACAAATATTTTTCTTAGTGCATCCGCATATTCGATAACAGTATCTTCGTTTAGCGTCTGGCTATCGTGCTGTAGCATATCAGCCCGTAATGTACTGTAGGGTGTCTGCGCTGCGATGTTACGTGCATACGAACGTAATAACATACGAGCGCGTTCAGGGCTACGCTTAACATCATCAACTCGCTGTATATCTGTATTAGTCACAGCTTCATAGTAGTCAATTGCCTGGTCTAAAGCCAAATCGTCTGACAGCAAAGTGGCTTGAGGCCAACCGCCTCGGCATGTCAGGAAAGCTAACTGTTCCAAGTCATTTTCGCAGTGTAGCACATCTATCTGTCCACCGTTGAATAAGGCGGACAAACTAACACGCCCGTCACTCTCTCCTGACTCCCATAGTGACATAGGTCTCATACGCAATCGTCCTATTCTCCCTGTTCCGCTATGGCGCGTCTTTTCTTTAGGAGGAACTGCCGAGCCTGTAAGGATAAACTGCGCAAAATCCGAGCGTTTGTCAACTGCACTGCGAATACTATCCCACAATGCAGGCAAGGTTTGCCACTCGTCAATCAGACGTGGTGTTGCACCTTCGAGCAAGGCAGAAGCACTAAGGGCAATCATTCGTTCACTCTGATTGAAGACATCTGAATCTCCAAGATCTAATACACTCTTGGCTATTTGTTTGGCAGTAGTGGTTTTGCCGCACCATTTCGGTCCCTCGATAAGAACAGCCCCCTTACCTTGAAGTTTGCGCTCTAACAGAGCGTCTGCGATACGTTGCTTGTAAGCCATATCAATCTATATTAAAAATACGCGGCAAAGATACGGAAAATAAATAAAATACACAAATATTTATCGAACTTTTCCGAAGATTGCGGGTGTTTTACTCCGAAGATTGTGGACATTTTATTCCGAAGATTATGGACATTTTACTCCGAAGATTGTGGAATTTATGTTCGCCAAAGTTGTTGATGTAATGTCCCGAAGTTTGTGAATTTGTTCAATTTTTCTCTTGTCAGTCTGTACAGAACGCGTATGGTTTTACTTATTTTCACTATACGGATAGCGTAGGGATACCGAAGGGATAGAAATGTTTCCCTTTGCAAATCCGCTACGGATGCGCAAGGGATGTGCTAACCTTGGACAATCTTCGAGCGAACAAAAGCACCCTCGTAACCGACAAACAGCGGCTTCGAGGGTGCATTTGAACGGGCAATGAACGAGGAATGAACGACGAATGAACAGGAACGCAAGACAAGTGCAAACAATGACTAAACTTTGACTAAACCTGAAAAAGGTTGACTCGTTTACTGAGATAGAATCTTAAGAATCGTAAACTTTTGACTTGTTTACTGAAAAGGTTTACTCCTGTACTAAGGAGGTTGACTCTTAAAGATAAAGCAAAGATAATACATAAAACAGATATATGCAAATTAAACTTAAAGATTGATGTTCATTCTTATTGTTTGGCAGGTACCTGCCAAACAATAAGAATCGGCTCGCAAACCTCATCCGAAGCGGTTGTTTTTACCCGGTATTACCCGTATACACCTGTGCAGGCGTGCGCATATCAAGGCTCAGATGAGGACGTAAAGTATTGTAAGTAAGGACAGCGTGCTGCACCATCGGCAGAGCCTCTTGCAAGGTGCGAGGAGTCGGCAACGGCTCAAGAAATTCGTTCTTGATAATGCCGTTAACTCGCTCTGCCACACCATTATCCGTAGGATTGCTATCCTCGGTCATACTGATGCGGATAGAGTGCGATTTAAGCCGCAAAACATAGTTGTCGCAGCAGTATTGCACCCCACGGTCTGAATGATGTATCGTGCCGCACAGATTGCCGCCTCCGGCATTATGAATCGCCTGTTCCAACGCCTCAATGGTGTATTTAGCTTCTAATGTAGGCGCAAGAACAAAACCGATTATCATCCGCGAGAAAGCATCGGTAATAAGGTGCAGATAACAAAACTTATCATCGGTGGTGTAGATATATGTTATATCGCTCACCCACACTTGATTAACATAATAAATAGGGAGTTCTTTGACAAGGTTTGGATACTTAAAATAGACGTGATTTGAATTGGTCGTGTGGTGTGTCTTGCGAGGCGGTATAATCAATTTATGCCGATGCAACAGATTGAGGAACTTATCTCTGCCCATATCCATTGCATCACCCAATACGGAACGGACAAGATGATAGAGTTTCAGACCGCCTATGACGGGCATATCAGCACGATATACAGCCACTTGGGACAGTATCTCTTGCTCCACTTCCAACTCACTGAATGACTTGCGTTTGTGCTTGTAATAAGCCTGCTTTGTTTTGCCAAACAGCCCGCAGAGTGTTGCCATCGTTTCGGATGGGTACTCCACGGACAGGCTTTCTACTGTTTGTCAGACACCCCATACGAGCAAGCTCTATGGGGACCCCGTATCACCATCTTTTTTTAGCAGGTCGATACCGTCTTCGTGTTTGACAATTTCTAAAAGTCGCTCATAACCTGCAACTTTGAGTTTTTGATACTCCACTTCGCGACGGAGTTTTTCATTCTCCACGCGCAGGTTTTCAAGGGCTTGATCTTTTGCATCCATGTGAATAGAATTGGAACGCAAAGATACTGATTTTTCGGAATTTCTGCAAGATATTGCCCATTTGTTTAGCGTGTTGGGGAGAATATTCCATTTCCGAGCGCATTCATTTTGGCTCATTCCTGAACAAAAATAGTCATCCAAAACTTGTTGTTTGAACGATTGAGAATAATTGGTTCTGGTTTTCTTCATAAAACTAAAATCTTAAAAATAGTACATTTTTTATCGTTTTATGAGTAAACCTATTTCAGGATAAGACAGGACCATTACGAGACTACTGAGAGACTACTGAGAGGACATTGCGAGGCTACGGTGAGATTACGGTGAGACTACGGTGAGATTACGGTGGGGATAGTTTTGGGTTGTTAGGCATTCATTAGAATGGCGGTGTGGCATGCCACTACCCCGGCGGTCTCTGTGCGCAAACGGCTGTTGCCTAATGACACCGGCACAAATCCCAGTGACAAGGCATCTGCCACTTCCTGCTCTGAGAAATCGCCCTCCGGACCAATCAGCACCAGACAACTTTTGCCTTTCTGTATCTCGTCTTTCAGTTCGCGTTTGTCCTCCTTATAGCAGTGTGCAATAAAGCGTGTCTCTTCGTGCGCGCATTTAATAAAGGTATTGTAGTCTGTCAGCGGATTGAGCTTCGGCAGATATGGCGTCAGACTCTGCTTGGCGGCACTCAGGATTATCTTCTCCAACCGGTCCTCACGAATCTGTTTTCTTTCGGAGAATCGGCAGAGCAAAGGAGTTATCTCATCAACACCTATTTCCGTACATTTCTCCACCATCCACTCCATACGCTCTATGTTTTTCGTAGGCGCAATCGCAATATGCAGATAGAAATCGTGCGATTTCCGCTGGCGCTCGGATGAAATAATTTCAAACTCGCAATGCTTCGGATGAGGATTGGTGATACGGGCATTGTAGGTGTTGCCACGACCGTCGGTCAGCAGGATCTCGTCACCCCGGGTATAACGAAGAACCCGCACGCAATGCGCGGATTCTTCTTCACTTAAGAAACTCTCGGTACTGATATTGGGAGTATAAAACAGATACATATTCTCAGAAATTCACGTTCCAGTCTTTGGGATATTTCACGGTGTAACCTATAGTTAGCACTTTCTGCTCGCCAGGCTCAAGACTAAGTTCATAGCTGAGCAGCCCGCGGTCGGTGTCGTTCTTTGTCCAATTTGTGGTCTTGTCGGTCAGCTCCACCTGTATCTCTTTCGCTGTCGAAACAGGGTACTGCTCTCCAATCGTAACCACCACAGAACGTTTCTTGTTGTTCTTCACCGTGATAGTGTAGGTTTGGGTAACACTCTTGTTGCTGCCCACGGTTTTGGTCTTGCTCATCTCGGCTGCCTTCTCGCGCTTCACTGCAATCTGCTTGTCTTCACCCAGAGTCAGTTTCAAGACCTCGTCTGACGAAGATGCATTGATAAAAGTCTGACCATAGAAAGTACCTGCATAGGTAATATTTGCATTGCCGTCCAAGAGCGAGAGATTCTGATAATCAGGAACAGATGCTCGCAGAAATACTGCACTCGACAGTTTAGGTGCTGCATAATAGTTGTAAACTGCATTGTCCACTTTCTTTGTTACAAGACCTACAGTCTGCTGCTTTCCATTGCCGAGAATGGTGTACGGCAGGTCTATAGCATATTCCACATTCAATGTCTGTTCGGTTGTCGTTATGTAGTTCTCAACTGTAGCAACTTCTTCCTCCACATCCATTACCATAGCATCCTCAGCCACTGCAGCTTTCATCATCGGGCGCAAGTTAGCATTGTATTTGCCTGACGCCATCTGTCGTGTGACATACGCTTGCTGCTGGCGCAAGAACCATGTAGAGAACTCAGGTACGGTGTTGCTCTTCGATGGAGTACCGGTTGAAAGAGTCAGTTTCACGTCTTTCCAGTCGAGTCCTGTCGTCTGTGCCACATTGGCTTTCATCACTATCAACATCGGTGCATTAGTTTCAGTCACATTGATGTCATAGAACGGAGTCCAGTATGCATAGTTTGTAAAATAACTGATTGTGACATTTGCATTTACCTGTTTTCCCGAGATAAGCGACAGGTTGAGCACACCTGAACGGCGGGCATCTTTAGTGCCGTCTTGCTGCAGCTGTTTCTTGATGGCGGCAATACGCTCGTTTGCAAAAGTCTTCTGCTTCTCAAGCGAAGTCTTTTCTGCAGCAAGTTTCTGTGCACGCTGCTGATAGTAGTTCAGATTCTTCTCTATTGTTTCGCTGGTCACATTCACGCGGTCAACATTGATTGAATGGCTGACACCTGTCTGCAGCAGGTCTTGGAGTGTTTTGTTGGTCTGAAGATCAGAATCCAGTTTCTTCACTTGTGCCTGATACTGTTCTATTGAGTCCTGAAGCAGTTTTGTGTTCACAGTGCGACGGTCAGCAGAGAGATAGTCAACACTATACTCGAAAGCGGATATCACTACCCCGTCACTCAAACTTACCTGAATGCTGTTTCTGTCAACCTTCGGCGAAATTCCCTCTATGCGGACTTCGTTGACTCCCTTCTTCAGTGGTAGTACTGCTTTATGGGTCAGTTCGGCGCCATTGATAAAAACTGTTGCTTCAACCGGATTGGCGACCACCGGCTTCTCGGCTGCAAAGGCACATAGGGCTATTGCTGCCACTGATACTAAAGATAAATAGCGTTTCATAATTATATAGGATTTAATTTGACATTTGCTGCAGAATATGCGGCAAACTCCGTGCCAAGTTTGCATGTTACAAAAAAATACCTTAACTTTGCACCCCAAAATATCAACATGTCATGCACATCGTCATCATCAACGGTCCGAATTTGAATATGCTCGGCATACGCGAGCCTGAACTCTATGGTATTCAAACCATGGAGGAATATATGGAGCAGTTGAGTGCTGACTTTGCCGACGTGGATTTCGACTACTGCCAGAGCAACCATGAGGGTGATCTCATCGACTGGCTGCAACAGGAGGGATTTTCAGCAGACGGCATCATTATCAATGCAGGAGGCTATTCCCACACCTCGGTTGCTATCAGAGATGCTATTGCTGCAGTCACGACACCGGTAGTCGAAGTGCATATAACCGACATATACAACCGCGAACCTTTCCGCCGGGTATCCCTGCTGACCGATGTATGCGCATGCAGCATAGTTGGCAAAGGTATGGACGGATACAGGCAGGCAGTGGAATATTTGCTTAAACAGTGAAGAAACTTATCACCATATTGACTGTATGTATGGCTGCACTGGCATCAGTAGCGCAGAATCGTCCGTACATCGACGACAAACTGATTCATTTCGGTTTCTCGCTCGGCATGAACTTTATGGACTATGCCACCCCGCCAAGCCTTGACACCATCAATGGTGATATCTACCACGCCCGGGTGGGAGGCATGACACCGGGCTTCTCTGTCGGCTTTATCACCGACCTCCGTCTTAGCCGCCACCTCAATCTCCGTTTCACACCCCAACTGCATTTCGGAGTACGCACTGTCACTTTCCGCTCTGAGAACAATCCCGATTGGCGGCATAATGTTGATGTGCTTTCACTGCCTATGACCATTCCGCTGATGCTCAAGTGGTCAGCAGAGCGTGAAGTCAACTACCGACCCTACCTTATAGCCGGTGGCGGTGTAAGTTTCGATTTCGGGCGTGACCGTGAACGAGAGTTACTGCAAAAGAATTTCGATGCATTCATTGAAGTAGGAGCAGGTTGCGATTTCTACTTCTCATGGTTCAAACTATGTCCTCAGATAACCTACTCTATCGGATTCCTTGATGTGCTGACGCCGGTCAGCGAACGACCGGAACTTGCCCTGCAGGACCAGTTCTACACCAATGCCCTGCGCCGACTCATGAACAGGCAAATAACCCTCACATTCAACTTTGAATGAGACTCCGATATAGTTTCATATTGCTTGTTCTTGCGGCAGCAACTTGCCTGATAGGCAGTTGTGAAGACCGACTCACCAACGACCCTTCGGCTGGCATCACTTTCTCTGTTGATACACTCCGCTTTGATACCGTGTTCACCACCAAAGGCTCCGCCACCAAAGTGGTGATGGCATATAACCGTGGCAAAGAGGCTGTAATGATAGAGTCTGTCGGGTTCTCTGAAAGTGAAAATTTCCGCTACAATATTGATGGAGAAACCCAAAAAGACAATCTCCGTGATATCTTGTTGCGCGGAGGTGACAGCATCTTTATGTTTGTCAAGGCTACCATCGACCCTCAGGATACCGACAAACCTGTGCTCATCGCCGATTCTGTAATCTTCAATGTCAACAATCGCCGTCAGGTACTCCGCGTTGAAGCTATCAGTCAGGACGTAATAGTTCTGCGAGGTGACACACTTGAAGGCAAGACTGAACTCGGTAGTGACAAACCATACTTGGTGTTTGACACTGTAATAGCGACAGGCAACGTTCTCATAAAAGAAGGTGCGCGATTCTATATGCACGACAACGCTGTCATGGTATTCCTTGGCAGCCTGATAGTCAATGGCACCAAGGACAAACCCGTTGTCTTTCGTGGCGACCGATTCGACAATATTCTTCGCGATATTCCCTACGATTATGCATCGGGCAAATGGGGAGGCATATTCCTGCTCCGACCGTCTGACCTTATGCATAACCCTGCCTATAGCATCAATTATCTGGATATTCACAGTGCCATGTTCGGACTGTTTTGCCAGTCAGACAAGACCAAAGACCTGCCTATCGTATATCTGCGCAATTCGCGCCTGCACAATTTCTCGGCATACGGACTTGTCCTGCAAAACATGAATGCCGAAGTCAGCAACACCGAAATAAGCAACTGCGCTGACTATTGCGTATATCTCGCCGGAGGCAGACACACTTTTGTGCACAACACTATCGCCAACTTCTTCAACTACAAGCGAGAGAATGTTTCTATTCATTCTGTCGGACGCGAAGATGTGGCTGCAGTGTATATAAGTGACCTAAGTAAGAATCAGGTACGTACAGAAGCCATTTTCAAGAATAATATCATCAGCGGCTGGCGAAGCCAAAATATCACTCTTGCCACTGCTCTGCCCGACCGCTACGACGGAGTTTTTCTTGGCAATCTGCTCCGCAACGACTCGCTCAATGCTGACCTTTTCCCATACAACTGCTATGAGCAGGATGAAGATACCGTATTCACACGCATCTATTTCAGCCGCGAGGAACACACCTACTACGATTTCCGTCTTGACTCCGTCTCACCTGCCCGCAATATAGCCGACTCTCTGACTGCAGTGAAATATCCTATAGACCGAAACGGCAACAGCCGACTCAAAGACGGCAAACCCGATGCAGGTTGCTACGAATGGCAACCTGAGCATACAGGGGGTTAATAGTTAATAGTTAATAGATAATAGCAATAAAGAAGATGAGACTCAAGTTGAGTCTCATCTTCTTTTGTTTACTAAATCTGTCACCTCTTGAGAGAAATAGTTTTCAGCGTTTTCTGACGTTTGAAGTTATGCTTGGCAAGAGCAGCCGAATGAGTAGCAGGACGTTTCTTCACCGCGGGTGCGGGAGCAGCATCTTCTACAGGAGAGAAGGTGATTTCCTCCATACTGAGTCCGAAGAAATAGTCATCCTCTTTTCTCGGGTCGGTGTTCTCGTAAGCAATCACAAATCCGACGACAGGGCTGTTCTCGGTCAATGCGAGTGTGCCATCTTCCAGAGGAGCAAAGGTCAGAGTTTTCGATGCAGAAACCTGTCCCTCAGCATCATAGGTATAGAGCGATGCCTTATAGTCATTACCATCTTCGTCGATAACCTCACCCTCTGTAGGCATAATGTGCATATAGTGGGTTCTCTCGTTGAAGTAGCCATATACTTCGGGCACATCGTAGTCGATACCGGAGATAACGAAGTATTGTCCGTCCTCATCTTCTTGAGAAGTGATGGTAACCACAATAGTGGAATCTATTCCCTCTTCAGCGTCAACGATACCATTCATGGCAAATGTACCTACATAATCCTCTATATCAGCATCTGCAGGTTCTACATAAGTAGCCTCCTGATAGGCTTCAAGGCTGAGATAGAGAGTGAAACCAACGTAGTTGTAGAGTCCGTCGTCATCACCAACAACCAGAATCTCGTCTGCAGCAGCAAAGTCAATGAGTGTATCCGGGACATAAGTACCAAACTGATCGGTGTCATACCAAACAGTGTACATTGGTCCGTAGCCGTAGTCGATACCCATATCAAAGTCTTCTACTTCGACATCTCCCTCAGGAGTGACAGTCATCTTTATATTATAATCACCCTCCATACCATCGCCGGGTTCATTGAACCAGTTACCGTCGAATACTCCGTTTTCATCCTCCTCAGTTGCAACACCTGTGTAAGGATTGAGAATACGAATCTTCTTGCTACCGTTGGGAAGATCAGCGGTTTCGTAGGTTACATACCAAGCATAACGGTCATATCCGAAATAGACGGAGATAATCTCATCTACAAAGACACCAACAGCAGGTGTATATTTGATGAGCGTAGTCTCATATTCATAGACAGGCACATTGGGTTCGCCAAGCTCAGTTGTATCAAGCACGTAAGGATTAATCTGGCTAAGATCCACCTTCACCCCGAACTTATATGTGCTTCCTATCTCCATTTGACCGAATTTGGCGGTAAGGGTTTTCTGTTTCTCCCCTGCTGCGAAAGTGACAGACTCAGGCACTTCAAACACATTGCCCGTATTCTCGGTGATAATGAGATTGACAGTAAGTTCAGCAGAAGCATCCTTACGTTCGATAACGAAGTCGTGAGAAGTAACTCCGGCTTCGGGATCAGTCTCCGTAGCCAGTTCAGCGGCAACGGGGAAATAAACGAACTCGTTGGTAGTGGCAGGTTCACCCGGCTCATAGGTCGGTGTATTCTGGTTGCAGCAAGCAAAGACTACTGCAACTGCCAACAACATTATATATAATATACTCTTTTTCATAATCTTCTTGAAAATTAAGTTTGATTATCAACTATTCATACTCGCATATCAGTCGGTAACTCCGTCTTTGAGAGAAGCACCATCGCCCTGTTTCGGCTGGTTACCACCAACATTCTGTTCGCAACCTGCATTACCATTGAGTTCGGTTTGAGTGAAACGCATAAGCAGCCAAGGGTCGCTGGATGAGACATTGAACTGGTATGCTTCAGGAACATTGGTACCTGCATCTCCTGCATGGTAGCGCACAATATTCTTTCCAAGGCGCATCTTGTCAGCCATGGCGAATCCTTCACCCCAGAGTTCGATACGACGCTGAAGCCATACCTCATCAGAGAATGCGTCCACACCTGCAGCACGGCATACATACTGCGGATTACGATAATTCTTAACGAAGTCTTCGAGTATAGTTTTACCTGTAGCAAGGTCACCAGCCTTGGCAGTGGCCTCCGCCTGGATAAGAATCATCTCTTCCGCACGCATCATGCACCAGTCACCTTCGTTATAATTGGAGCCCACACCCGATTTCTGTCCGAACTTGACATTGGTATAAGCAGGCATTGCCACTTTAACATCTTTGATTGCAGCATCAACGATATCCTGCCCTACATAGTCGATGTTCTCGGCAACGTCAGTCCAAACGAGTCCTTCGAGAAGCGGAGAAGTCTTGCGCTCATTGAGCCACCAGCCCTTGCGGACATCGGTATCAGGAATCTTGGCATAAAGCAGAGAGTTAATCTGACGGTAGATGCCGGCATACGCTGTATATCCAGTAGCCGAGAAAGAACCCAATTGTGAAGGCCATGTGGCAGCGGACTCACCAGCGAGCGATGCAGGAATAAGCAAAGCCCAAATCCAGTTGTGGTCGTTAGCCTCATAGAAGCCGGGAGCAGAGAGTTCGTCAGCTGAATAAGGAGTATATCCTGACATGGCCTTTGCTGCATCAGCTGCTGCTTCTGCCCATTTCTCCATATTGAGATACAAGCGTGCACGAATGCCATAAGCAACTTGCTGATCGATCACACCTTTGTTACTACGGGTGAATCCGTCAAGCAGGTTGATAGCGTCAGTCAAGTCGGTGAGCATATAGTCATAAATCTTGCTCATAGGAGCACGTTCGTTATTGAGAGGATCAAGTTCAGTCTTCTCATCAGCCATAATAGGCACAGTAGGAGCATCTTCATGACCGACATATTTGAACTGGAAATAGGGCACCATATTCAAATAGCAGAAAGCACGCATGGCTTTTGCCTGACCGAGTTTTGCCTTCAGTTCGGAATCCTCGGTTGTAGAATCGATAGATGCAATCACTTCGTTGGCAGAATAGATTACATTATAGAGCAAACCACTGCGTGCACGAGGATTGGCATAGTTGGGAGTACGGTCAGAGAACTCAAGAGCAGGTGAGAACCAGTCGTATCCGGAAACAGGATTGACCATATCACCGGAGTTGAGGTCAAGACTGAGAGTGATGGTGGTGAAACCGAGGTCATCATCACGATCGTTAACAGTTCCCCAATATGCGTTAGGAGTACCAAGTTTGGAATACATACCGCTTACAGCGGCATTGATACGTGTAGGAACAGCCCCGACAGTAGTCTGCACTTGCGAATTGGACTGAGAACCACCTTTGTATTCTGCATCAAGATAGTCTTTGCATGAAACGAGAGCCAAAGCACTCATCACACTTATGATAAAATATTTTGCTTTCATATTCTTAATCCTTTCCATAGTTTAGAACGTTAGAGAAATACCACCCGAGAGAGTACGCAACTGACTGTAAACATAGTTACCCGAGTCAGTAGAGATACCGAGACCTGTAGAGTAAGCATTCTGTCCCTGACGCGGGTCGAAACCCTTGCGTGCGGAGAATAGAGCCAGATTGTCGCCTTGGAAGAAGAAGCGCACTTTCTGAATACCTGCTTTCTTGGTGAGGTCTGTAGGCAGAGTGTAACCAAGAGTAAGGTTGTTAAGACTCAGATAGTTGCTTGAGACGAGCCAACGGTCAGAGGTCTGCTGATCCCAATCATCGGCAGAACTTATACGCGGCACATTGGTATCGGTATTGTCTTCAGTCCAAGCATTGAGTATATCAGCATGCCAGTTACGACCAATCTGCTTACCTGAGTGCATAAGTTCCTGATAAGTACCATCGTAGGCTTTACCACCGAGTTGGTAAGCGAATTGAATGCTGAGGTCAACACCGTATGCCTCGAGGTTTGTACCGAAACCACCATAGAACTTGACACTGAGGTCACCGAGGTCAGCCTGCTTGGCTTCTTCGTAGTTGGTAGTGGTTGACCAATCGTTGTTGTCGGGGTCAACATAGTAGAGAGCCTGACCTGTTGCTTTGTCAACACCTGCATACATAGGCAGATAACCTTCTACAAGCGAGCCGCCTTCCTTGAAGATATAACTGCTGAGCACCCAACCGTTTTCTTTATAGACTGAGGGCAGTTCTTTAATCTTGGACTTGATGTAAGTAATGTTGCCATTGATGCTCCACACCACTTTGTCGGTACGAACGAGTTCTCCGTAGAGTTCGAGTTCTGCACCGTTGTTAACCACTGTGCCTACGTTCTGACGGAGGCTGGCATAACCTGCCGAAGGAGGCATAGAGAGCGAGAAGAGCATATCGGAGTTGCTACGGTTGAAGTATTCCAGACTTCCAGAGAAGCGGTTCTTGAAGAAGTCGAACTCTACGCCGACATTGGTAAGCATCTGTTTCTCCCAAGTGAGTTCAGGATTACCTTTGGTAGCAAGTGTGGTAGAATATTCTTTAGTATCAGCATTGTAAGCGATATTAAGGAAATCTTCGTAAGTTACATAAGAGGCGATACCGGAACCTACCTGATCGTTACCCTGTGTACCCCATGATGCTTTGAGTTTGAGTTCATCAATCCACTTGGCATTTTCCATGAATCCTTCACGGTTGATAAGCCACGCAGCACCTACGGAGCCGAAGTGTCCCCAACGATTCTGAGGAGCAAAGCGGGAAGAGCCCTCATAACGATAAGTAGCATTGACAAAGTAGCGATCCATAAGGTCGTATTGCAGACGTGCGAGCAAACCAGCAGTTTTGAAATCAAGGGTATATGATGAAGCCTTTGTAGAAACGGGCTGTTCACCATAGGCATTACCCAGTTCACCGATGAACGGATTATAGAGGTGATCATTACTTGCACTAATTTCCTGCTCCCTGTACCAATATGACTCCCAACCTACCAACACTTCGATGTTGTGAATATCGAGGAAACGCTTCTTGTAGTCAGCCAGATACTGCTGGTTGAGAGCGAAAAGACGCGTATGTGCCAAATATACGGCACCCTCGCTGGTAGTGCTGCCATAGAATGGGTTGGAGAGTTCAGATTCACGGATATTGAATGCATCGGGACTTACGCGTGCCGTAAGGTTAAGACCTTCCACAGGGGTAACAGTAAAGAAGAGGCTACCCGAGAAGTTGTCGGAGATAGCGTGGTTCTGGTCGATATTGAGGTTGATAGCATGGTTGCCACGAGGAGCAGAACCAGAACGAGTGAAACCCGTGTTGTTGCCGGTATCATAAACAATATAACCATTGGCATCTGTCTTGATAGTCTTGTCAGCATTACGGACAAAGAAGGGATAAACAGGTGCCATAAGGTTGGCATTGGCAAACACGTTTCCTGATGAGCCCCAACTGGTCTGATATCCGGGATTCTCAGTATCAGCATAGGCATAAGACATAGAAGCACCAACCTTGAGCCACTTCTTGACCTGGCTCTCAACGCGTGCACGAGTGGTGAAACGCTTGAAACTCGAACCATCAATAATACCGGGGTCACTAAGGAAACCTGCCGAGATGAAATACTGAGTAGTGTTGTTTCCACCCTGCACGTTCACGTTGTACTCATGACGGAGATTATTGGTTTTGAGTGTGTTCTTTTCCCAGTTGTCAGGAGTGTAGTAATATGTGCCATCACTGTAGCCGAGACGGGCATTAGGATTGAGTTTGAAGTTATAACCGATAAGACGCTCACCTTTGGGCACAGTGTATATTTGATATCCAAGGCCGGACTCAGAAGTAAGAGTTTTGTCAGCAAAAGCGTATGCCTGTGCAATGCTTGTACCGTTGTAGTACTGCGAGTTGTAGAGCGCCTTGTAAGCGAGCTCGGTGTACTGCGCGGGGTCGGTGAGCACATTGTAGTTGGGCACAGCACGCTGACTGTTACCCCACTTGGCATCAACATTGACTACGAACTTGGACGCGTTATTACCACTTTTTGTAGTGATGAGCACAACACCGTTGGCACCACGTGCACCATAGATAGCAGTAGCGGCGGCATCCTTGAGGACGGTAATGTTCTCGATGTCGTAGCTGCTGATGAGGTTAACACTTGACTCGTCGTAAGGAGCACCATCAACGATATAGAGCGGAGTGATACCGCCGTTGATAGAACCTACACCACGAATACGGATGCTTGCCCCGGTACCAGGCTGACCGGAGCCGTTGACAACCTGCACACCCGCCATCTTACCCTGCAGAGCATTGGTAACATCGGCAGTAGCCTGTTTGGTAATCTGCTCGCCATCGACAGCCTTGGCAGAACCAACGAACTGAGCACGAGTAGTGGTACCATAACCAACAACCATCACCTCATCGAGGACTTCGCTATCCTCGGAGAGCTTGACGGTCATACCGTTTTTGGCGGGCACGTCCATTGCCTTCATACCAACGAAAGAGATATGGAGGGTGGTACCGGGCTCAACATTGATTTCGAACTTACCATCGAAATCGGTGATAGTACCTTTGGTTGTCCCCGGTACGGATATGGCAGCACCGACAACCGGTTCGTTGTCTGCTGCACTAAGTACGGTACCGGAAATGTTTTGGGCGTATGCCCAAAACTGCCCGAGGGCAGTGCCCAAGAGCAAGAGAAGTAACAATCTCTTCATACCTTAAAATTTTAGATTAATACTATAAAATCTTATTCAAATCACTAAAATCGGCTGCAAAAGTATATAAAAAAGTTGATATGCCAAACTTTTTGATGCAAAAAAGTGACTTTTCAGGACATTTAGTCAGAAATATGCACAAAATTACAAACAAAATGTATTTTTATGCAAATATTCACAACAAATGAGAGGAGGACGAGATACATTTGAGAAGAGAACGCGACACATTTGAGAGGAGAATGCGATACATTATTATATAATACGCGCGGGAGGAAGAATATGTGCCAGAGAAAGAGATTGAGAGTGTATGGGGAAGAAGACAGTGATGCAAGCAATTCAGGAGGTGGGATATAGAGTTCGTTTACGTCTCATTTACGTCTTTTTTACGTTCTTTTTACGTCCTTTTTACGTCTTTTTTACGTCCTTTTTACGTCTTTTTTACGTAAATGACAGCTATGAAAAGTGAATTAAAGAGGATAGGAGTTTAAGGAACATAAGTATCTTAAGAAAGTTAAGGAGCATAAGTAATTTAAGTATCATAAGATATCATAAGAAAGCTAAATGCGGAAGGTATTGCACATTCCAAAAAGTTTCACTACTTTTGCAGTCGTAAAATGCATAAAAGGGCTGAATGGGAAATATTGAAGCATTAAATGGGAAAATAACAAACTAAAATCACATTCATCTGCATCTGTATTTTAATAAATTAAGGAGACAACCAATTAATCAACATAAAGATATAACTATTTAATCGACATAACTGTTTAATTGACATAACTGTTTAATTGATATAACTATTAAATTGATATAACTGTTTAATTGATATAACTATTAAATCGATATAACTATTAAATCGATATAACTATTTAATCAAAAAAATAATGTCAGAACTAAACGAACAAGAACTTGTGCGCAGACAGAGCCTGCAGACAATGCGCGAGATGGGCATAGACCCCTACCCCGCAGCCGAATACGTAGTAACCGCCTATTCGACAGAGATAAAGGAGAAAGTGGAGAACGGCGAGTGGAAAGTGGAAGACGTGGCAGAAGAGGAACTGCAACAAGTAAGCATAGCCGGACGACTGATGTCGCGCCGCATAATGGGGAAGGCCTCATTCATAGAGATACAAGACTCGAAAGGCAGAATACAGGTATATGTAAGCCGCGATGACATCAACACCGATGCTCAGCCCGAGATGTACAACACGGTATTCAAGAAACTGCTTGACATAGGTGACTTTATCGGTATAAAGGGCTTCGTGTTCAAGACGCAGACAGGCGCCATCTCAGTTCATGCCAAAGAGATGACAGTACTCGCCAAGAGTCTGAAAGTGCTCCCGATAGTGAAATACAAAGACGGAGTAGCCTACGACAAGTTCGATGACCCCGAACTTCGTTACCGCCAGAGATACGTGGATTTAGTAGTGAACGAGGGAGTGAAAGACACATTCTTGAAACGCGCGACCATACTGCGCACACTACGCCAAGTGCTGGACGAAGCGGGCTACACAGAGGTGGAGACCCCTACCCTGCAATCAATAGCCGGAGGCGCTTCAGCACGTCCTTTCATCACACACTTCAATGCGCTTGACATTGACATGTATATGCGTATCGCAACAGAACTATATCTGAAACGTTTGATAGTCGGAGGTTTTGAAGGCGTATATGAGATAGGCAAGAACTTCCGCAACGAAGGCATGGACAGGACACACAATCCGGAGTTCACCTGCATGGAGCTGTATGTGCAATACAAAGACTACAACTGGATGATGTCGTTCACTGAGCAACTGCTTGAGAAGATTTGCATAGCAGTGAACGGCACAGCAGAAAGCGTGATAGACGGCAACGTAATCAGTTTCAAGGCACCTTACCGCCGCCTGCCCATATTAGATGCGATAAAGGAGAAGACAGGTTACGACCTTGACGGCAAGACCGAAGAGGAGATACGCGAGATATGCAAAGCCCTTCATTTGGAGATAGAGCCGAGCTGGGGCAAAGGCAAGATGATAGACGAGATATTCGGCGAGTTCTGTGAAGGCACGTTCATTCAACCGACATTTATCACCGACTATCCCGTAGAGATGTCACCATTGACAAAGATGCACCGCTCGAAGAAGGGTTTGACAGAAAGGTTCGAGTTGATGGTCAACGGCAAAGAGCTTGCCAACGCATACTCTGAGCTGAACGACCCAATAGACCAATACGAGCGTTTCAAAGAGCAGATGCGCCTTGCAGACAAGGGTGACGACGAAGCAATGATAATCGACCACGACTTCATGCGCGCACTTGAATACGGCATGCCTCCCACTTCGGGTATCGGCATAGGCATAGACCGTTTAGTGATGTTCATGACGGGCAAAAACACCATACAAGAAGTACTGTTGTTCCCGCAGATGAGGAAAGAGCAGTAAGCAGAATTTATGAATACGGATTTCAACATATCAGATCAACCGCGCGTAGCGATACTCGGCAGCGGCAGTTGGGCAACTGCGATAGCCAAGATGGTGATGTGCAACGTGGAGCGCATAAACTGGTATATGCGCAGAAAAGAGAAGATAGATGAGTTTATACGTTTGGGCAAGAACCCGTCGTATCTGTCTGCGGCAAGGTTCGACACGTCCCGAATCTCTTTCACAGACGACATCAACGAGGTAGTCCGCAACTCAGACATACTGGTTCTTGCCATTCCTTCGCCATATTTGAAGCAGTCGCTGAAGAAAATGCACAAGAGTGTAAGGCAGAAGATAGTGATTTCAGCAGTGAAAGGCATGGTTCCTGAAGAGAACATGGTGATAAGCGACTACATGCATTTCCGTTTCCATGTGCCTATGGACCAATTGGGCGTAATAGCCGGTCCCTGCCATGCAGAGGAGGTGGCATTGGAGCGCTTGAGCTATATCACTATAGGTTGTCCGAACAGGGAGCGAGCCGTTCAGATGGCGAAACTGTTCACCACCCCGTTTGTCAAAACGACAGTAAGTGAGGATTTGTGGGGTCTGGAGTACTCGTCAGTAATGAAGAACATCTACGCGATAGCCGCGGGCATATGCAGCGGTCTGAAATACGGCGACAACTTCATTTCTGTTCTTGCCTCGAATGCCATTCAGGAGATAAGCCGATTTGCCAATGCGATGAACCCGATGAGGCGAGAGATTACCGAATCTGCGTATTTAGGCGACCTGCTTGTAACGTGCTACTCTCATTTCTCGAGGAACCGTCAGTTCGGCAACATGATAGGAATAGGGTACAGTGTTCGTGCAGCGCAGATAGAGATGGAGATGGTGGCAGAAGGATTCTACGGCACGAAATGCATTCACGAATTAAACGAACGCTATCATGTTCATCTGCCTATTGCCGATGCCGTATATGAGATAATATACGAGCAGAGAAACGCGAGCGCAGTGATACAAGAGCTGGCATCAAAACTGATGTAACCCACAGTTTGATTTTCTCCCACACTTTCAACCAAGCCTCCGGATTCAGCAATGCTGAGTCCGTTGCTGCTTTATAAGTGAGGAAGATACCAATAGGCAACAATACTGCAGAAGAGAGCCATAGTCCTGCCCATACCGGCCAAATATCCTCGCGTGCCATTTTGTAGCCTGTATTGTCAATGATATAGTAGATGACAAACATGACAACCGAGATGACCACCGGTGCCCCGAGTCCTCCTTTTCGTATGATTGCGCCGAGAGGGGCACCGATAAAGAAGAAGATGAGACAGGCAAACGCAAGAGTGAACTTGCGGTGCAACTCCATCTCATGCTTTCGTATATAACGCTGTGAGTCGTCAAGGAGGAGTCCGTTGTACTCGATAGCATCTTTCATGCTTTTCGCCTTTTCAAGTGCAGTATTGAGGACACGGCGTTGCTCATGCGGAGGCAGCGCCGCAAAGACACTGTCGGAATCGAACCCTCTTACTTCGGACTCTACAGCAACATCGTCGAGTTTTCGGTCTTGCTTTCGCTCTCTGCCAAAATACTTGTTTGCCACCATCTCCGCACTCTGCTCGCGCGAACGGGTATGTGCGACAACATTCATGGAGTCGATAGACTGAAGGAGTTCAGAGACATCTTTGGATACATGCTGGTCGCGCAGGATGGACTCATCGTATCGGTTGAACTCGGTATCAAAATCAATCAGCATCTGTTTGCGGGTGAAACTCTCACGACGATATGGCACACGCTCTTTGGTTTTGGTGGCACGTTGTTGCTTCTGATTGAGGTTCTCGAATGATTCTCCGTCGTACAAAACAAGCAGAAGGAACTTCTTATCGTCAGTGAAATAGACCCGCCCTGAGTCCGCCACAGTGACTGTAGCATCCTTGAAGCCTTTGCTGAGGTCGTAAATCATCACATCCTCCAACCTGCCTGACTTGGGGTCTTTGTGCCGAACATAGATATTGTAGCCGCCTATTCCATCGTAAAACTCACCGGCGGGTATATCAAGTTCGGGAGATTTCTGACGCAGGGAGAAAATAAGCGTCCACAATTTCACCTGAGAAGCCGGCAATACATAATTGGAGAAGAAGAACGCACCCACGCTCACGAAGGAGATAGCGATAATCAGAGGCTGCATTATTCTGAAAAGAGAAACACCAGCCGCCTTCATAGCCGTCAGTTCAGATTTCTCCCCAAGATTGCCGAAAGTCATGAGAGATGCGAGCAGAATAGCCAAAGGCAAACCGAGCGGCACAACAGTAACTACGGAATAGAAGAAGAACTCAGCAAGCACCTGAATCTCAACGCCCTTACCTACGAGATCCTTGACATGCATCCACAAGAACTGCATAAGCAGTATGAAAATGCATATCATAAACGTTATCAAGAAAAGCCCGAGAAAATTCTTGAGCATATACGCATCTATTTTCTTGATAAACCGCATCAACAATATTCTGTTTCAAAAGATTGTCAACATCAGCCGTTGAGGTCGTCATCAACAAAACAATGCGGCAGAAGACTCTTTGCCGAAGGGAAAACGTAGATACCGTCTTCTCCATAGAGCAGAATTTCCATATTACGACCGAAGCGATGCTCAGTTTCCAAGAGCACCTGGCGACAGTTGCCGCACGGGGAACCGGGACGGGCAGTGAAATGCCCGTTGGTATAGCAGGCACATGCCAAGGCTTTGACGGGCACATCAGGACGATTGGCGTTAGCATAAAACATGACGGTACGCTCCGCACAGAGACCGCTCGGATAAGCAGCATTCTCCTGATTGGCACCACAGAACACTTCACCATTGTCAAGCAACACAGCCGCACCTACAGCAAAATGCGAATAAGGAGAGTATGACATACTTATGCTCAACTTTGCCTTGTCTATAAGCATTTTATGCTCTTCTGACAATTCATCATAACGATAAACCTTCGCTATAGTTCTAAATTCAAGTTCTTTCATGAGATTATATTCCGGTTATAATTAGCAGGCAAAATTACGAATAATTATTGATACATGCAAATCAGCTGCAAAAAACAGGCCAAATCTCATCATAGTGCACAAAACCCAATAAAAAAATGCTACAAAGAACGAAAAACATTTGCTTTTATTGCAAAAATTGTATAATTTTGCAGCGAATATTGTCTTATTGATTTACAGGTATCCGAGAAGCATGCTATCGGGTTGATTACAAAGCAGGAAGGAGAAAGAACATGGCTGATAGTGACATTAAATTGCAGGAAGAAGAACTGGTGGAACAAGAGTTTCAGTCGTTGCTAAACGATTACCGTCAAAGCATTCACCGGCAGAAAACCGAGATAATCACCAAAGCTTTCCACTTCGCCAAGCAGGCTCACAAAGGTGTGCGCAGGCGTAGCGGAGAGCCGTATATTATGCATCCTCTTGCAGTGGCAAGAATTGTAATAAGAGAGATAGGTCTTGGCAGCACCAGCATCTGTGCCGCACTGCTTCACGACGTGGTGGAAGATACAGATTACACTGTTGAAGATATTGAGAATCTGTTCGGTCCGAAAGTAGCAAGCATAGTTGACGGTCTGACGAAGATATCCGGCGGAGTGTTCGGTGCTCAGGCATCGGAGCAAGCCGAGAACTTCAGGAAACTGCTGCTTACCATGTCAGAAGACATAAGGGTCATTCTCATCAAGATAGCCGACCGCCTGCACAACATGCGCACTCTGGAGTTCCAACCGGTGGACAAACAATACAAGATAGCCGGCGAGACACAATATATCTACGCCCCGCTTGCCCACAGACTCGGATTGTTCAATATCAAAACCGAACTGGAAAACCTGAGTTTCAAATACGAGCACCCCGAGACATACGCCGAGATAGAAAAGAAACTGATGCTCAGCAGAGACGAGCAAATGGCAGCATTCGAGGAGTTTGCCGAGCCTATCAGACAGAAACTCACGGATATGGGTTACGAATTCACCATCTCTGCAAGAATAAAGACTGTGTATAGCATCTGGCGTAAGATGCAGGCAAAGAACATTCCTTTCGAAGACGTATATGACCTTCTGGCGGCAAGAATAATCTTCGAGCCTAACCCGGACATGAGCGAGAAAGACCAGTGCTGGATGATATACTCGGCATTGACAAGAATATACAAGCCCCACCCCGAGCGCATACGCGACTGGATAAGCACTCCGAAGGCCAACGGATACGAAGCACTGCACGTGACCGTAATGGGACAGAACGGTCAATGGGTAGAGGTGCAAATCCGCACACAGCGAATGCACGAGATAGCAGAAAAAGGACTGGCTGCACATTGGAAATACAAGACGGGAGTGGCTGACGAGACAGAATTAGACAAATGGCTTAGACAGATAAAAGACATGCTGGAGCACCCGGAGCCAAGTGCAATTGATTTTCTTGATACGTTCAAACTCAACCTGTTTGCTTCGGAGATATTCGTATTCACCCCCACAGGCGAGATAAAGACAATGCCCCAGGGCGCGACAGCACTCGACTTTGCCTTCATGCTCCACACCGAACTCGGACTAAAGTGTATCGGTGCCAAAGTGAACCACAAACTGGAGCCTCTTACCTACGCGCTGAAAGGAGGCGACCAAGTGGAGATACTGACCTCGCAAAACCAGGTGCCTCAAGATGAATGGCTGAGTTACGTAACAACAGCAAAAGCCAAATCAACACTGAAGAACTATTTCCGCTCTGAGGACAGAAAATACATCAGAAAAGGCGAAGACATATATGCTTCCATACTGAAGAGACTCAACCTTATGGAACAACAGGAGGCAGTGCTTCACCGCACGATGCGATACTACAACATTCAGCAACCGAGGCAACTGATGCTGCAGATAGGGCGCGAACTGATAAAAGCTGACGAACTGGAGAAAGTGGTGCAACCCAAACAGAAAAGCCGTTGGAGGAGATTCATACCTTTTATCTCATCGGAAGACCCGCATGATAACGACACACAAGAAACCATACAACAGGAGAACGGGCAACCAGCAAAGCAGAAAAAGACCCAACTGATACTGACAGAGGAGAATCTGGGCAATGCATATCACATAGCACCATGCTGCCACCCGATACCGGGCGACGAGGTGTTAGGTTACAGAGAGAAAGACGGCAGCATCACCATTCACAAGCGCAACTGCAAAACAGCAGATTTCCTTAAATCGAGCGATGGTAAGAATATATATTCAGCAATATGGGAAACGCACCGACAGAACACGTTTATTGACACCATAGAACTGAGAGGAATAGACCGAGTGGGAATAATAATCAAGGTATTGAACATCATCTCGCAAGATTTCAAGATTAACATCCACGACCTTCACATTACTGCAGAAGGCGGCATCTTCAACGGGAGAATACAGATGTACGTATATGACACTGCAGAACTGCAGCAACTATGCGAGGCAATCAGAAAAATACAAGAAATACAATCGGTACAAAGAATAACCACGTAAAAACGCACTTTGGTACGGTTATTGAAACTTGAGAATGAAGAGTACAAATTTAGAATAACATAAACAATAAAAACAAAATAACAATGAAAAAGAGTTTCATTTTGAGCAGTCTGCTTCTGATAGCAGTGGCAGCACTGGCACAACAACCGGTCATCACTTTCCAAAAGACTGAGCATGACTTCGGTAAAATCAACGAGGGAGACGGACGCGTAAGCACTATCTTCGAGTTTAAGAACGAGGGTATGGAGCCTTTGGTACTGAGCAACGTACGCGCAAGTTGCGGTTGCACCACTCCTACATGGACACGCACTCCTGTGGAGCCTGGCGAGACAGGCACCATAACCGTTACCTACAACCCCAACGGCCGCCCCGGTCGTTTCCAGAAGACAGTGACCATCACCAGCAATGCAAGCAATCCAACCGTAAAAGTTTACATCAAAGGCGAAGTTCTTCCCAAACAAGCAAAGCCGAAAGACGAATATACAGTGAAGATGGGAGAACTGAGTTTGAAAGGCAAAGTATTGGACTACGGCACTATAATGAAAGGCGCCAACCTGACCCGCAGCATTGAGTATGCCAACCAGACCGAACAAGAGATATCGGTAGCAGTGCTGGTGAACGACAAGGATAATTTCCTTCTGCCCGTACTATCGCTTGAAAAAGTGAAACCCGGAGAGGCAGGCAGTCTGAACGTTAATTTCGATGCAGCAGTCTGCAAGGAATACGGACCCGTAATCCGCGACCTTTACATAGTAGTAAACGGCAAACGAGTTATGACCGATGAGTTCAAGATTGATGTAAAAGCCAACGTAGAAGAAGACTTCGCGGGTGTAGATCTTGCCACTGCTCCTATAGTAGAGGCAGACCACCAGATTGACCTTGGCAAAGTGAAAGCAGGTCAGAAGATATCCGGCAAGGGTGTGCTGAAGAACGTTGGAGTAAATCCCCTGTATATCCGTCGCGTGATTCTTCCTGACGATATGGTTACCCTTAACGTCAAGAGCGCTACCGTCAAGAGCGGAAAGAGCACAACAATGACCGCCACAGCTACAACCGTACAGAAAGACGGTACTCCGCTGGTTGCAGGCGTATATCGCAGAGTAGTAAGAATACTCACCAACGATCCCAAGAAGAGCAACATCAACATCACTGTAAGCTGGACAATAGAGTGATCCGGTGAACTGAATTGAAAACAAAAACAATATGATGCATCATCCTGAAAATGATGACCAATACAAAGGACTGACAGTCAACGCAGGTGTAAGTGCCGTGCCGACTGTCAATCCTTATACTACATTCCGCCGCAAGAAACGACTTCTTACGGTGGATGAATATGTAGCAGGCATACGGGAAGGCAATGTAAGCATACTGGGTCAGGCAGTCACCCTTGTGGAAAGTAATCTGCAACAGGACCAGGAGATAGCGCAGAAAGTGATAGAGGCTTGTCTGCCCTACGCAGGCAACTCCATCAGACTTGGCATTACAGGCGTACCAGGAGCCGGCAAAAGTACTTTCATCGAGGCTCTCGGAACCGAACTTGCCAACAACGGAAAGAAACTGGCAGTGCTTGCCATCGATCCTTCGTCAGAACGTTCGAAGGGCAGTATTCTGGGCGACAAGACCAGAATGCAGGAGTTATCGTCTGCAAGAAATGCATTTATACGTCCTTCACCATCAGCAGGTTCACTGGGGGGAGTGGCAAGAAAGACGCGCGAAACAATAGTGCTCTGTGAGGCTGCAGGTTACGACACCGTGTTTGTAGAGACAGTAGGTGTAGGTCAGTCGGAGACGGCAGCCCACTCTATGGTGGACTTCTTCCTGCTATTGCAAGTGACAGGTACAGGTGACGAGCTTCAAGGCATCAAGCGCGGTATAATGGAGATGGCTGACGGCATTGCAATCAACAAGTGCGACGGCACCAACCGAGACAAGGCACGTGTCGCCAAAGCACAGTTCAAGAACGCTCTGATGCTGTTTCCGCCATCGGAATCAGGTTGGATACCCGATGTAACCACTTGCTCTGCAATAGAGAAGACAGGGATATGGGATGTATGGCACATGGTGGAAGACTATGTGGAGTACACAAAGAAAACGGGCTTTTTCGAATTGCAACGAACACGTCAAGCCAAGTATTGGATGAAGGAGACAATAAACAACACCCTACTCCAACATTTCTACGGTAATGAAGAAATTGCCCGCCGGATAGAGGAAGCAGAACAAAAAGTATTAGAGAACAGAATATCGTCATTCACAGCAGCGAATAGAATACTCGAAGAATACTTCAAAGGGTTGGTGTAACCGACAATTGCCAGATATAATCATAAAGGCACATCTGAAAAAAGTTTTCAGATGTGCCTTTACAATTGAATTTAAATTAATTCTATTTTCCTTTAATACGCGCCTGCTGCAAAAGGTATCCTGAATAAGGAGCAACAGTTATTGTTGTTTGGGGATATTTGCCAAGAAGCAACATCTGTATAACAGACGGGTCGTAAGCATCGGTTGTCGCAAAAAGGAAATAGCGAATAAAAGGACTTTCAACAAAGCAAGTCTCATCAAGAACCAAGCGGGTATTAGCCATAGCGACAAGGTATGGTTCAGAGGAAAAACTCGGGAACTGCAGGCATAGCGAAGCCGAGCCGTTGCGCATATCTACAGCCAGTATATTAACGACATAGTCCTGTTTGGCAGAACGATTTTCAATTACAAAAGTACAAGCGTCCACATCAAGATCTTTCAACAATGCGATGTCTGAACTATAATTGAGGGTTTGTTTGTTGTATACATCATCAGCAATCTGACGAAGTGACAAATAAACAGACTGGTGCAACATATCTACCGAGTTGCCTCTCTCCATTCCTCCCGGAATAAGATATTTGACGGTTTTGTGTTTCTTCTTTACGCGAATGGTTTCATCGTATATTTGAGTGATTATCTTTACGAAAGCATTGGGTTTCTTATTCACCATTTTCTTTACCTGCATACAAACTTTGGGTGCAGAATCTACCGATATGCTTTGTTTGCCAGGAGCAGTATATTTGTACAATACTTTCTCATTATCAACAAATGTAAGTCTGGCGGCACTATCTACGCATAGTTCGTCATCATCTGACAATACAGCACCGCGCTTAACAATTGTACCATCAAGCGTGGCTGTACCGTTTTCTACTTTCCATAACTGATATCTCTGTGCATCAACAAAGAAACACATTGCAATCATTGGAACCAACAGGAAAATTCTTTTCATATCTTTTAAATTATTATTTATTATTGTCTGTGTTTAGCATATCTATTTCTGAAGAGTCTGCAAATAAACAAACAACCGTTGTACATGTCGAATGTCATAGCACTTGTTGCTATCATCATTATTGACAAATTGAAATCCACATATATGTTTACATGTGCGAATAGCATATATCCGCCCCATATCAAAACCAGCATAGATATGAATTGCAAAATACGCACAAGAGAGTTACCACCTTCCAATGCGTAATCTGTTACTACACAATTGAAGTAGGTGAACATCAGGGTGATAAGGACAGCTATCACCCACGACAACCAGAGAGGAGACTGTGAGATATATCGTCGGGCAAGAAGAGTGTCAGCACCATAGGCATGAACCATCATACCTGCCTGCAATTCAGGCAAAGGCGTTATATAAGTATCTTTCACATCGTTCATACTTCCTACGACAACCGCCTTACCAGCTATCATATCCATTATCTCCTTATAAATGTCAGAATGTTGAAGTGTAGTATCAAGCAGACACATAGCATCATAAGTAAAGATAGTGTCAGTTATATAGTTAATAATGACATGATGATTTTTAGCATCTATAAAATGTTCTGCCACTGCCGCCTCAAACATAGGCAATAGAGAATCAGCATCGCACATATTGTCGGCAAGATGTTTCTGTACAGCAATCTGAGCCGGCATACTGAGCATGGTGAAATTACGATTGGAGTCGGAAATAGAGAAATCGTATCGGAAATCACGCATCACATCAGTGAAGTAATTACCTGCCAGATTGATAACCGCAGTGGAAAAATGCCCTGCTGAATCGCAAGCAAGAGTATCATTAAAATAAGACGACATATCGGAAGAAAACGTACCATCTTCGTTGTACTTTACAATATATGGAAGTACAAGGCGAGATTTCGCGGCGCAACGTCGCATTGCCTCAATCAGTATTTCATCGTTGTTCTTTACACTTGGGAAATAGAAATCGAGTGCAACGACAGCAGGGCGTTCTGTCTCTTTGCCACTTACAAGGACATCAAGCAACCGTGCAATTTCTATGCGTTCAGACCCT
Organism: Paludibacteraceae bacterium; assembly: GCA_017479885.1. GTDB lineage: Bacteria > Bacteroidota > Bacteroidia > Bacteroidales > Paludibacteraceae > Colicola. The sequence goes on from JAFVBR010000002.1 coordinate 158,994, forward strand.
TCATAATTCAAGCATACCACCTCTCCAGCATCACATTTGTCAATAGTCTCAACTGCGAGTCGATTGTAGAAATCGGTAATGCTAAAGTCTTCCTGTCCTCGCGCCGAGAAGACCGAAGTCAGTTCGAGGAGTTCGGGAAGACACCATAGAGTAAGCAATGCAGACACAATAGTCACTATCAGGGTTTTGAGAGTGTATCTAAAGGCATTGCCTGACTTAACTTTTCGCCATTTTTGTGATATGATTACCATATAGGTTATATATACTCTTTGTATGACAAATCACTCATATATAATAAAGCCTGCCCAGAATTTCGGTTCCCTACCTTCAAACATGATATTTTGATGTGCAAATGTATGCCGCCTTATTTCCGCCTGCGCCGTCCTCAGTGATTCCTGCAGACTTTTTCTCGTTGTGAGATATTCATGATAGAAAGTACTCATCAGCAAAGATGTTGCCTCATCATTGACATCCCACAAACTTGTCATAACAGCCTCAGCCCCTGCATATCGGAGAGCACTCTGCATTCCCACCACGTTGTCTGCAATCACAGTTCCGAATCCGGAGCGGCAAGCTGAAAGCACAACGAGCCGTGTGTCAGGAAGATGCATCGTGTCAACTTCGTTGGCAAGGAGCACACCATCGCACTTGGTAAAATATACGCTGTCACCGGAGAATGCACAGTTGCCATTGGCAAGCAGAATACCTGAAGCCCCAAACGGACTATCATCGTCTGTTATCCGGAAACTGAAACCATGAGTGGCTATATGAATAATGCCTATTTTCTTGCCTGACATAGCAAGGAAACTCTTTTTATCCGCTTCTTTGCGTGTGAATTTGCTTACATAATAACCTGCATCGGTCAAAACGCGACTTACATTGTTTATCTCATGGACAGTGTTTTGCAAATCCCGCCATCTACCCTCGCCATAGAACACATTGCCATATAACGAAGCCAACTTAACAGGCGTGCGCGTATTGGAACGAAAGCGCATAGTTATAAGTCGGGCAGTGGAGAACACACGGTGCATTTGATATTGGTCAGAAATATATGTGTTAATCGACTGGGGAATCTTGCAGTACTCTATTCCCAATAGATGAAAGTCTCCTGCGGGAGAAAACCAAATTCTGTCGGTTTTTCTGAATTCAGATGCCAGATTACCCCAAATCATGTAATACATCTCATCTATTTTACTAATCATAACCTTATTGGCAACCAATGAGGTAAGTGTATCGTTCTGTACGCAAATACTATACTTGCGGGGATGATTCCATCCGGAGCGCAGTAAGGAAGATGTATAGTAACATTTGCCATTATACTCATAAGATGCAAATTCGACAGCAACATCATTCTGAGCAAGAACCTTTTTCACGTCTTCAAATCTGACTTGCGATACGGCTTCATCATATTTGGAAGCAGAGAAAGCACACTTCTCAATAAGGCACATATTATAAAGCATATCCTCTTGTTCCCTGCTCAGATTAGAACGATCGAGAATCGCAAACAACACATCTGAGTAACGCCTGTGTTGCTTGAGCCATACAAGAATTTGTTCACGCGAGAAACCGCCAAATCTCTCACGAGCTGCATTGTCGAATATCAAATACAAAGCATCTGCATACTCAAGAGCATATTTTTCTTTTCTTGTTGACAACAGGAACTGCAAATATGGCATCAGAACATCTGCACATCTGAGAGAGCCTTTTTCAAGTGACAAGGCCTTCTCTGCCGCAGGAACAAAATACTGCATCGCTTTCTTTTTACTGTAATCGGCATTTGCAGTATCGGCATAATGCTCGCCTGTCTTGCTCATTGCATACAAATATTCCATACTGTGTCTCCCGTACAGTGAAGCAGCATTACGGAGCATCTTCTCACATTCTTTAAGCGGCAGTGAGGACGAAAAGCATTGTAAGCCGGAAAGCAATACCAATAACAAGACAATGTGTCGCTTTGAAAAAATCACTTGATAGACTCAGAGATAAATCTAACAAACAACGGATGCGGGCGTAGAACTGTGGAGGAATACTCAGGATGGAACTGGACACCTATAAAGAAACGGTGAGCAGGCAGTTCGATAATCTCAACGAGGTCAGACTCCTGATTGAGACCCGAACAAACCATCCCTGCTTGCTCGAACTCGGTTCTGTACTTATTGTTGAACTCATAGCGATGACGATGACGCTCATAGATAAGCGGTTTTTGATAAATGTCGAAAGCAAGAGTGCCGGGCTTGAGAGCACAAGGATATGCGCCCAGACGGAGTGTGCCCCCTTTGTTGAGCAAAGCCTTTTGCTCTTCCATCATATCTACCACATTGTGAGTAGTCAGTTCGTTGAACTCAGTAGAATTGGCATCGGCATAACCGAGCACATTGCGTGCGAACTCTATCGCCATTGCCTGCATGCCCATACAGATGCCGAGACAGGGTATATTGTTTTCGCGAGCATACCTCAAAGCTGTGAGTTTGCCCTCTACTCCGCGATTGCCGAAGCCGGGGCAGACGATAATGCCGTGCTGCCCGCCGAGTTGCTCTGCCACATTGTCATCTGTAAGAGTATCGGAAAGTACGGTATTGAGAACCAGTTTGCGATGGTTGTATGCGGCAGCATGAGTAAGCGACTCACGGATGGACTTGTAGGCATCCTGCAGTTGCACATATTTGCCAACAAGTGTGATACGAACCACTTCGGTAGCACTCTCCAGTTTGTGAAGAAAGCAGTGCCAGTCTTTCATATCGGCTTCGGGCACCTTGGCAAGGTCGAAACCAGTTTTGCGAAGCACCACTTCATCAAGTTTCTCAGCCTGCATGTTGAGCGGTACGCGATAGATACTGCTTGCATCAACAGACTGCATAACAGAGTCGGCCTCCACATTACAGAAAAGTGCCACTTTGCGTTTCATATCAAGCGATATTTCATGCTCTGTACGGAGAATAATAATATCAGGCTGCACACCTTCCTGCTGAAGCGCCTTGACAGAGTGCTGTGTGGGTTTGGTCTTCAACTCTTGAGCGGCAGCAAGAAAAGGCACATAAGTAAGATGAATGCAAAGGCAATCTGTCCCTAACTCCCACTTCATTTGGCGCACACTTTCTATATAAGGCAGACTCTCAATATCTCCCACAGTACCACCTATTTCGGTAATGACAAAATCGTAGTTGTCGGAAGAGGCGATGGCTTTGATGTTACGTTTTATCTCGTCAGTGATATGCGGAATAACCTGCACAGTCTTTCCCAAAAAGTCGCCACGGCGCTCACGCTCAATCACATTCCGATAAATCCTGCCAGTGGTGATATTGTTGCATTTGTGAAGTTCAACATTCAGGAATCGTTCGTAATGGCCCAGGTCCAAATCGCACTCATGCCCATCCACAGTCACATAGCACTCGCCATGTTCATACGGATTCAGAGTACCGGAGTCCACATTGACGTAAGGGTCCATTTTCTGGTTAGTAACCTTAAAACCACGCGCTTGCAGCAGTTTGCCGAGCGACGCTGCCAGTATCCCTTTTCCAAGAGAAGAAGCCACGCCACCGGTCACAAAGATAAATTTTGTCATACGTTGGGATGTTGTGTTGCGGTACCGTTATGATATAAATCGCACCAAGGATATATATCGCATATTTAGCAGATATAATGTTCATTATGCACGAGTGAAGGCAGACAGTACCGATTATCCGCTCACGGAGTGCAAAGTTAATACAAGATTCTCACATACGCAAGAGTTTTATCAGGAATAATTTTACATTTTATCAGGAATAATTTTACATATACAAAGTCTGTCTGCATGCCGAAGGCGCGTAGTGCGGCTCGAACACCCGTTGTGCGTTGCAGCCCGGAGTGCGCGGCTGTCCTGTGCGGAACACTCCGTTGTCGAGCGTGGGTCGTACCAGTGCTTTTTTGATGATGACATTGGCGGATCGGAGGCGGACGTAAATGACGGTATTCAGTCTGATGGGAACAGATATTGCATAATAGCAAAAAAAATATTATCTTTGCAAGTTGAAACAATAATTGTTAATTATGAAGCACCGCGTATTATTAATCAGCATCATAGGGGTTGCAATGGGTTCATTATTTATGCAACCTGTATACGCACTTGACAAGAAAGCGCTCGGCGACTCACTGACCGTATATGCCAACCGGTTTGCCAGAGTGGGTAAAGTGAAAGTGGAGAAAGTGCGTGTCAACCAAGACCGCGCTGACATATACACCAACCCCACCCTCGGTTATCTGTCGCTGACACAAGAACAAATAGACACGTTCAGATTGATTGCATCAAAAGCCATCTACGGTGACCAAGGCGGCGAGTGCTACATCCACATAAAAGACGGTTACGAATTATCGGAACTGCTTGCAGAGAAACTGCGCAAAGACATTCACTATACTCTTCCGCCACAACGCCATCCGCTCGTAAGCAACAGTTCGCGACAATACAAAGCCGACCGGGGACTTGACGGATTCCACATCGCGCTATATGGCAGTCACGGACTGTATTACAACCAGAAAGACCAGCGCTGGACATTCCAGCGTGCACGACTGCTGACAACGGTAGAAGACCTGTACACAACTTCGTACACAATGACATTCCTTGTACCGATGCTGGAGAATGCCGGAGCAGTAGTGATACAGCCCAGGGAAAGGGACACCCAACTGAACGAGGTGATAGCAGATGACGAGGCAAAAGGTGCATGGCAATACGCAGACGGAGGATTCGCCATTCCTACCGAGCCGCTGACAGAAGGCGTGAACCCGTTCGCACCGGGTGGTTACTCTTACTCGAAGGCTGAGACAGAAAAGAGCAATGTTTCGACGATGGAATATCATCCTCAAATTGAAGAGGAAGGCGACTACGCGGTGTATGTAAGTTACAAAACCCTCCCCAACAGTACCAACGCCGCGCAATACACAGTAGTGCACAATGGTGTAAAGACCGATTACACAGTCAATCAGAAGATGAGCGGCGGTACTTGGGTATATATAGGAACATTTTTCTTCTCGACAGACAGAGAGCGCAACTACGTCAGCCTAAGCAACTACGGCAAGGGCGGAACAATGGTGAGCGCCGATGCCGTAAAGTTCGGAGGCGGAATGGGTTCTGTTGCAAGATATGCACAGCCGGAAGCAATTGACAATATTAAATCGAGTTCGGAAGAAGTGCAGAGCCTTGCACTGACTACAGATACAACGACAGTTGTTGATCTCTCCAGTGCCGAGACGTCAGGTTTTCCAAGATACATAGAAGGTGCACGCTACTGGATGCAATACAGCGGTATTCCCGACTCGGTGTACAACTATACAAAGAGCAAGAATGACTATGTGGACGACTACGCCGCACGCGGCTGCTGGATAAACTGGCTCATAGGAGGCTCCGCAGCATACCCTCAAGGCAAAGGATTGAGTATTCCGATCCATTTAGGTCTGGCATTTCACAGTGATGCAGGACTGACAATGAACGACTCAATAGTAGGTACATTGGCCATTTATCTTGACAAGGACAACGACAAGCAGACCGTTTATCCAACAGGCATAAGCCGCCTTGCCGCAAGGAACTACACCGACATGGTGCAGACACAGATAGTGAACGACATCAGAGCCACTTTTGCTCCTGAATGGCAACGCAGACAGCTGATGAACTCATCGTATGCAGAAGCCAGACACCCCAAGACTCCTACCATGCTGCTCGAACTGCTTTCGCATCAAAACCCCGCCGACATGAAATACGGTCTTGACCCGCGATTCCGCTTCATTGTTTCACGCGCCATATACAAAGGCATGCTCCGCTATCTGCATGAACAATACGGAAGCAGATACGTAGTGCAACCGCTACCAGTGAGGCAGTTCGCTATCAGGCAATACGGCAGCGACTCGCTTTGTTTGAGTTGGGAAGAGACGGTGGATACACTGGAAATAACTGCAAGACCAGACAATTATATCGTTTATACCCGCAAGGCCGGTGAAGATTGGGACAATGGCACCAAAACAGACAACAACCGATATTATTTCGTGCCGGAGAAAGATATTCAATACGATTTCCGCATAGCAGCAGCCAACCACGGAGGACAGAGTTTCCCGTCGGAGACACTGAGTGCACGTATCAGTTCAACAGACAACAAACGGATACTGATAGTGAACGGGTTCAACCGCATTTCTGCACCTGAGTATTTCCAAACCGACTCGGTATCGTTCGGTTTCACCACAGAGGCTGTGCCATACGGCAAAGAGGTCAACTTCATAGGCAGACAATACGAATACGGCTGGGCCAAGACCTGGGTGAGCGACGATGACGGCGGTTTCGGTTCATCATTCATGGACCATGCCGACTGCTGGTATCAAGGCAATACGTTCGACTACCCCAGCCTGCACGGCAAAGCACTCGCTGCACAAGGCTACTCGTTCGTTTCCTGCTCGGCAGATGCACTGAAGAATATTCCCGAGGATATTGATGCCGTTGACCTTATACTCGGCAAGCAGAAGCAGGTAAGTATAGGCTCGGCAAAACAGACCATCGATTTCGCCACTTTCACGCCCGACATGAGGAATATGCTGACCGAATATATAAGCAAAGGCGGTCGTTTCCTGACAAGCGGAGCTTACATAACATCCGACCAAGCAGCAGACAAAGATTTCCTGCAGAACACACTTCACATAAAGCAAGCCAGTCGCCGCGCCACCAAATCGGGCAAAATCACCGTCCGCATTCCTCACAATGAGACCACACAAGCAGTGCTACTCACCGAGCCAAACACCCGAACGCTGCATTGCGAAGTGACCGACGGAATAGTGCCTGCGGACAAAGAGTCGATGGCAGTGGCACGGTTCAAAGACAGTTTCATTGCTGCAGGAGTGGCTCACAGCGACAGCGAGAGCAATGCCAAGACAGTGGTATTCAGTTTCCCGCTTGAATCACTAAATAACTTTGAAGAGACCTATCTGCCTGCCATAAAATGGGTGCTGGAATAAGCACTACAATATTTGAAGATTTGAACGGAGCTATGCTCCTATTTGAAGGGTCTGAGACCTATTTGATGATTATGAGTAAAAAGAAGAATTTGCCACTGATAGAAAATGTGGAGATAACAGGTGTTGCTGCCGAAGGCAAGGCATTGACCAGAGTGAACGACTGCGTGGTGTTTGTGCCATACTGCGTTCCTGGCGACATAGTGAATCTGCAGATTACGAAAAAGAAACACAACTTCATGGAGGGTCGTGTGGAAAGTTTTGTCAAATATTCCGACAAGCGCACCGAGCCTGTATGCAGGCATTTTGGCAACTGCGGAGGTTGCAAATGGCAGATTCTGCCCTACGAAGAACAACTGCGATACAAACACCAGCAGATAACCGACAACCTTGTAAGAATCGGCAAAGTGGAACTGCCTGAGATATCCCCGATTCTTGGTTCGAAAAAGATTTACAACTACCGAAACAAACTTGAATTCACTTTCTCCGACCAACGATGGGTAAGTTGGGAAGATATTCACGCAGCAGGGGGGATAGACAATGTAGAGCGCGGGCACGGACTCGGTTTTCATATCACCAATTGCTTCGACAAGGTACTTGACATCACAGAATGTCATCTCATGCCAGACATCAACAACCGCATACGCAACTTCGTGCGCGAATATGCTATAGGTCACGAACTCAGTTTCTTCAATCTAAAGCAGCAGACAGGATTTCTGAGGACAATGATTATAAGGAGCAATGAGCAAGGCGAGATTATGCTCATCATGGTGTTTGCCGAGGAAAATAGAGATGAACGCGAGGCTCTTCTTGAAGCCGTTCATCGCGAGTTTCGTGAGATAAGTTCACTGCTCTACGTCATCAACGGTAAGGCCAATGATACCATAAACGATCTTGACGTGCACGTATTCTATGGTAAAGACCATATAATGGAGCAAATGGAAGATTTGCAGTTCAAAGTAGGTCCGAAATCGTTTTACCAAACCAACACCGCGCAAGCCTACGAGTTGTACAAAGTGGCACGTGAGGCAGCTTGTTTGACAGGCAACGAACTTGTGTTCGACCTGTACACCGGCACAGGCACAATCGCCAATTTCGTGGCAAGACATGCAAAGCAGGTGATAGGTATAGAGTATGTACCTGAAGCGATAGAAGATGCAAAAGTAAATTCTCAAATCAATCATATCAACAACACTCTGTTTTATTCAGGCGACATGAAGGATATTCTCAACCGGAATTTCATTGTGGAACACGGCAGACCTGATGTGATTATCACCGACCCCCCACGTGCCGGCATGCATGAAGACGTAATAAACACAATACTGTTTGCACAGCCAAAGAGGATTGTGTATGTAAGTTGCAACCCTGCCACTCAGGCACGCGACCTCAGTCTGCTCGACCAAGCATACAAAATAACGCAAGTGCAACCTGTTGACATGTTTCCACACACCCAGCATGTTGAGAACGTTGTGACTCTGGAGATAAGAAAGGTATAGCGTTTAATATTATGAGGAGAATAATTATTGTCATAATATTAATGAGTGTCTGTTATGCAGTGCGGGCAAATACTTGGTTCGTTGGTTTTCGCGACAAGAACGGCACAACGGGAAAGATAGACAATCCATCGGAGTATCTGTCGGAACGTGCTCTTGAACGCAGACAAGCCCAAGGCATATCAATCGACTCGACCGATCTGCCTGTAAGCCGGATATACACGGACTCTTTGAAAGCACTGGGCGTCAGGATACTATATACCATCAAATGGCTTAACGGTGCAGTGATTACAGCCGACACAAGTTTCAATGCCGATGTGATACTGAAACTCGAGTTTGTGAATATGGTGCAACTGACCAAACGCGACAACATACCTATTTCGGCAGCAGCAAGAAGAAAATTACATGAAGAGAATTCTTCCGTTAGTCTTATGCCTGCAACGGAAGCAATAAGAGAATACGAGAATATGCTTCATCTGGACTCGCTCCACAAACTTGGATTCCATGGCCAGGGCAAGATGATTTCCATTCTGGACAATGGTTTTGCACTTGCAGACAAACTGCCTTGGTTTGTTCACTCCAGAAAGAATGTTGCCGCTACATTCGACATTGTGAAACCCGATGGTAACGTATATGACTCCGGGACTCACGGAGCAATGGTATTCTCGGTGATATCGGGCGTTAAAGAAGACACTATCATCGGCACCGCGTCAGAAGCATCATATTGCCTTTTCCATACCGAGGACGATACATCGGAATCACTACTGGAGCCTGACAATATGGTCAGGGCTTTCGAGATTGCTGATTCTATAGGAACAGACATCATAACATCATCGCTCGGTTACAACCTGTTCGATGACTCTCTCAGCAACTTCACATATCAGGATATGGACGGTAAGACCGCACGCTGTTCAAGAGCTGCCACTATTGCCGCCGATAAAGGCATATTAGTATGCATAGCAGCGGGCAACGAGGCTAACAAGCCATGGCATTACATCTGTGCACCCGCTGATGCAGAAGAAATATTGACAGTAGGCGGAGTGGATCTGAACCTGCAGCACAGCACATTCTCTTCGGCAGGTCCAAGTGTTGACGGGCGAATCAAGCCTGATGTGTGCGCATTAGGCACAGGAGTGCCAATATATTACGACGGGTTCAAACGGTCAAATGGCACATCTTTCGCCACACCTATCATTGCAGGTGCCGCGGCTTCACTTTGGTCTGCACTGCCGGAACTGACAGTCAAACAATTAAGAGAAAGAATCATACACTACAGCGACCGCTATAAGAATCCTGACAACGAATATGGCTACGGCATTCCCAACCTGATAGCGGCCTACTATGACACGCCGACCGGCATTACATATACAACTACAGACGAAAACAAATCAATTGCCATATACAACATAAACGGAAACTATTTAGGCGGCGATACAAACGTATTGCCTAAAGGAATATACATAGTTCGCCAGAACGGAGAGGTGAGAAAGATAGTGAAGATTGAGAAATAAAAAAGGGCAAGCTTACTACATCGCACCGCTACAACCTCCTACCCTTGCTTCGGTCAAGACCTGGGGGAATTCAGAGGGAGCTGGTCGTGTAGGACTTACCCGACTGCAAAAGTACTGCTATTTTTTGACATACACAAATTTTTTTGAAAAATCATTCCTCACACTCTGTTGACTATCGCTTTATCTGCTTATAAACATAAGACACACCGTGCTATCAGATTTTCTTGTAAACAGAATAGAATCAGAGTTGTCATTCACACCTAATGAAGGACAAACTGAATTGCTCAGGAAACTTGCTGCTTTCCTCATCAAACAAGAGGACAACAAGTTGTTTCTGCTACGAGGATATGCAGGTACAGGAAAAACATCAGTGATTGCAGCATTGGTGAGGGCATTGCACAAACTACGTCAGAAAACCGTGCTCCTTGCCCCAACCGGCAGAGCTGCAAAAGTGATAGCCGCCTATTCCGGTTTTCCGGCATATACGGTTCACAAGCAGATATATCGTCAGAAAAGCATGGGAGAAGACAGTTTTTCTCTCTCATACAACTCAGCCCAAGATACCGTTTTCATAGTGGATGAGGCCTCAATGCTCTCCAACACTCGCGGTGAGAACTCAGCTTTCGGATCAGGCTGCCTGCTTGACGACCTGCTTCAATACGTGTTCTCAGGGCGCAATTGTTCGCTTATATTAATCGGTGACGATGCTCAGTTGCCTCCTGTAGGACAGACGGACAGCCCGGCTTTGAACGAAGAGTGGCTCAGAGGATACGGAATAGACTTGACTTGTCATACGCTCACACAAGTGGCAAGACAGGCTCTCGAGAGCGGAATACTGAGCAATGCAACTATGCTGCGCCAACGGCTTCAGGAAGGCAAAGTGGATTCGCTGCCGGTTTTCCAGACCGACCAATATAACGATATCCGACACCTCAGCGGCTCAGACATGACTGAAGAGATAGAACGCGCATACAGGGAAGCAGGAATAGAAGAAACTATGATTGTAACCCGCACCAACAGACGCATGAATCTTTATAACCAAGGTATCAGAGCACGAATATTGTGGAAGGAAGAAGAAGTTACAGGAGGCGACAGACTGATGGTAACTAAAAACAACTATTACTGGACAAAACAATACGAAGGAATAGATTTCCTTGCCAATGGAGACATCTTCGAAGCTGTCAGAATAAGGAATATCAGAGAAATATACGATTTCCGATTTGCGGATGCATCGCTCAAAGCAGTGGATTACGACTGGGAGATAGATGCCGTCATCTGGCTCGACACATTGTTTACAAACTCACCGGACGAAGCATACCGGATGCAAAGAGAACTATTCAGCAGGATTGCAGAGGACTACCCAGAAATCCGTACAAAAAAAGAACTCGTGAAAACCATAATGGACAATCCTTATTACAACGCATTACAAGTTAAACATGCATACGCTGTCACATGCCACAAAGCCCAAGGCGGACAATGGAAGCGAGTATTCATTGACCAAGGAACCATTACTGAGGAACTACTCGGAACAGATTATTACAGATGGCTTTATACAGCCCTTACACGCGCTACCGAGCAAGTGTACCTTATCAATTTTCCTAAGAAACAACATACAAACAAATAAAGTAATTATCTTCTTGCAAAAAGAATAATACGGATTTTTAACAGAAAAAAATAAAATAATTCTTTTAACTTTGTATATTTATTATTACCTTTGTAGCCTGAAACAAACCAATGCTGACTATTCAGCATCTAAGTAAATATATAAGTTACAGATAATCATCAACCTAAAAAAATAAAACATTTATGAAAAAAACAAAACTAAGCAACATTGTAGTCTTGTCTATGGCATTAGGTACAATGTTTGTTTCGGGCTGCAAGTCAGATGTTGATTTCAGCAATATAGACAAAAAGGCTGAGATTGATATGGCATTAGCATTGCCCGTGGGTTCAATGTCTGCCAAAATCAACGACTTCATAGGCAGCGAGCAAGTTCGTGAGCACCTTGAAGTAAATGACGAAGGAGTGCTACAATTCAACTTTGACTACGATATTTCGCGTCCTTACACAACTATTGATGTGAAAGACTACATGGCTAAGGCCGACCAGTCAATAACAATAAAAAGCCAAACAGGCGCAACAATTACCGGCGCCACAACTCTTGTTTTACCAATCGTGCTCACTTTAGACGATTGCAACACCCCTGAAAAGATTGCAGAATTCGGGCGTATAGACAGCATGCTTGTATCCGATATCAAGTTCATAACCACATTGTCACTTGAATCATGGAGTCTGAATAAGGATTATGTCTCCAACGTACGCTTGGTATTGAAGGACGGCTTCAACCGCTCGGGCGGAGCCATGTATGAACTTGATTTCGAAGACTTCGGCAAGCCGATAGAAATAGAGATTCACGATTTCTATGCAAGTCTTGTTAAAGACAAGAGCCTTGTTCCTACAACAAAAGACGCAGCAGACCAGAATGTGGGTAACGAATTACATTGCGAGATTCAGATGATACTGAGCAGCAGCACAAGCGCCATAGTGGGTGATGATTCAAAGATTAATGTCAATATGCACACAGAGGATATGAAGTATGAAGCAATATGGGGTTACTTCATTCCTGGCAACAAGATGCGTGAACAAGGTACAGAAGATATCGCCTCCGACCTTGACAACTGGTCAAAGTTGAAGAAATGTACTTTGATGCTTGCAAAACCACGAATTGATATTTGGGCAACGACCCAGATAGTAGCCCCACTGGTAATCAAAATAAACGAGATTTCCGTAACATCATCCGAATCCGTACTTACAGAGAAAGCACACTTTGCGGAAGGAGATCACACCACGTGGCACTATATCACACCTAACATTTACCACTCTCAGTTCCAAACACGCCCCGGCATAACCTACAGTGCACCGTATTATATGACAGAAGATCCCACACAAGGTGATCTTGCACGTCTCTTCCGTATCCGTCCGGACCTATTGAATTATGATTTCGACATAGAAGTTGATCCTGACAACCGTCATCTGCAACACCGCATCACTCCGAATTCTAATATTGACCTATCCACCAAGATGCATATTCCTCTTTGTTTCAACAAGGGCATGGAGCTCAACTACTGCGACACGGCAAACGATGTAGAGATAAATCTGAATCTTGATTCTATTGTTAAAGATGTGCAAATTATGGATTCTCTCAAGGCTACCGACATAAAACTCCGTCTGCTTGCCGAAAGCACTATTCCACTTGATGTCAAGGCAGGTTTCAGTTTTCTCGATGAGTTTGACCAACCTATTGACTTCAGCAATCTCATCGACAACGATACCATATATATAAAGGCACCCACAGAATTGATTCAGGGTGTAGTCAACCCTGACAAACCCGGTAAAACAGAGATTATCATAAACATATCAAAAGAAGAGTTTGACAAACTTCGCTTAATCAAGAAAATCAAATATGATGCATACCTGATGACCAACAACCAAACTTTCGATGACAATCCGGGGACGAGATACGTATCGCTTCTGCCTTCTTCCGGTTTGAAGATAAACATAGGCGCTTCAGCAAATCTGGAAGCACTGCTCAATCTCGATTTCAATAGTGAAAAGAAATAATTTAGCAACAGGAGGACATGAATATGAATAACTTAATCCGTAAATCAATTCTCGCTGTTGTTTTGACAGCAATCACATTGGCAGCCACTGCCCAGCAGCAAGTTAACACATTGTATTTTCTGGAGAACGCGCCAGTAAGACAATATATCAACCCCGCCTTTACGCCTATAAGCTCGTTCTACCTCAGTCTGCCAGTCATCGGTTACACAAGCCTCTGGGCTGGTAATGCCGGCTACAAATCCATTACTCCGAGCGATGTCGTTTTCAACAATGCTGCCGGTCAAGCCATCACTGTCCTGCATCCTGATGCTGATCGTCAGAAATTTCTCAACAACCTCCGTAAGACGACTCTTATTGACATGGATTTGCAGACTAATATATTCAGTTTCGGTTTCAGATTCAAGGACTATAACTATCTGCATATAAGCGTCAACGAGCGCATTGATGGTGGAGTTGCACTGCCTAAAGACCTGTTTACTTTCCTTCTTGGAGGTGGTATGAAAGATTTATCAGGTGGTGACAACCGGCTTAATCTTACTTCACTTGGAGCAGGTGCGTCAGCCTATACTGAGATTGGACTGGGTTATACACGAGAGATTAACGAGAAATGGAGTGTCGGCGGAAAACTCAAGTTTCTTGCAGGTACTGCATATATGGGTGTAGTAAACAATGAGTTTAGCATGAATCCCACAGCCGAACAATGGGATGTCTATGGCAATGGTAACCTCTACATGTCAATGCCACTTATTCAAATGCCCGACCACATGCCGACCTACAATGAATTGCAGAATGTTGATTCTTTATTAGGATTCAGTGAGACATACAACAATTTAGACCTGAAAAAAGATTGGAAGAAACTTATCAAGCCCGCCGGTATGGGTGGAGCAATTGATCTCGGTTTTACATACAAGCCGATAGAACAACTTGCTATTACAGCGTCTGTCACTGACCTCGGATTTATATCATGGAAAGGTGCAAAATACAACTACAACATCAATGGTACTTTCGACGGTGTTGGTGAAATCAAATATAACGATTATGTTAATGCCGAAGGCGATTTCGATGCCGACATACTGAAAGATACACTCAGCAACCGCTTCAAAGATTTCTATCAGAACATGGTGACCGGAACTCATGCAGGCGATCGCTTCGCACGCATGATTTCCGCCAAACTCAATGTCGGTTTCGATGCAAATTTCTGGGATAATCGTGTAGGAATAGGCGTTTATTCTCGCACACGTTTCTTCAATAAGCAAGTTTATGAAGAAGTCACTCTTGGTGCCGCATTCCGACCTGTTCACTGGTTTAATATTGCCGCATCCTATTCTTTCATCAACGGTAAATGGCACACAATAGGTGCTGCACTCGGTATCGTGACATACGAGGGACTCGGTTTGTTCCTTGCGGCTGATTACATTCCACTTAGTTACGCCAAAGCTGATGTCGGAGACAAAAGCCGCAACATTGTTCCATATCACAACAACGGACTGAACTTGGCATTCGGTTTGAACCTTGTTATTGGTCATAAAAGCAGACGCGACAAAGACCATGATGGTGTTTACGACAAATATGACCTCTGTCCTGAGACTCCGAGAAAAGTTATTGTAGACAAAGACGGCTGCCCACTTGACACCGATGGTGATGGGGTGCCGGACTATTTGGACGAATGTCCAGATACTCCCGAAGCTGCCCGAGGATTGGTTGATGAGAAAGGCTGCCCGATTGATAGTGATGGTGACGGAGTGCCTGACTATCTTGACCAATGTCCCAATACACCTGTTGAGGCGTGGGAACTACTTGATGAGAAAGGCTGTCCACTTGACACTGACGGCGATGGAGTACCTGACTATCTTGATGAATGTCCAGAAACACCTGCCGCTGCCTGGGGACATGTAGATTCAATCGGCTGCCCGATTGATACAGACGGTGACGGAGTGCCTGACTATCTTGACGACTGCCCCGACACACCTAAAGCTGCGAAGGGATACGTTGACAAGCATGGTTGTCTGCTCGATTCGGATCTGGACGGGATACCCGACTATCTTGACGAGTGTCCAGACACTCCTCGTCAGGCATACGGATTTGTAGACGAAAAGGGTTGTCTGCTTGACACCGACGGTGACGGAGTACCAGATTACAAAGACAGATGCAACGATACACCTGCCGGTACAGAGGTTGACGAGTGGGGCTGCAGTCCAGACTCAGATGGGGACGGTGTACCTGATTTTAAAGACGAATGCCCGAACACACCGGCAGCAGCACGCGGCAGAGTTGACGAGAAAGGTTGTGAACTTGATACCGATGCAGACGGAGTACCAGACTACAAAGACGAGTGCCCCACAATACCCGGCTCAAAGGATAATCACGGATGTCCGACAATAAAGAAGGAAATACGCAATCTTTTAAAGAAAGCAATGCAAGGTATTCAGTTCGAAACAGGTAAAGCCAATATCAAAAAGACTTCTCACCCGCTTCTCAACCAGATTGCTAACGTATTTATAGAAAATCCCACATATAAGGTTGAAGTTCAAGGTCACACCGACAATGTAGGCAAGTCCGAATATAACCAAGATCTTTCAGAGCGTCGTGCTCAGTCGGTACGCAAATATCTGGTTGGCGCCGGTGTTCCAGAAGATCAACTCACAGCTCACGGCTATGGTGACACTATGCCAATAGAGAGCAACAAGACTGCTGCCGGTCGTGCGAAGAACCGCCGTGTAGAATTCGTCATCTCCTTTGAAGAAGTAACTTATGAAGAGGTTAACGACCGTGTTCAACAACAAGACACGACAGCAACTACTCAGCAACAAGACCAACAATAACTTACAAAACATATTAACACACAAACATAACAATTATGGGAAGAGCATTTGAATATCGCAAAGCTACCAAACTGAAACGCTGGGGACACATGGCGCGTACGTTCACCAAACTCGGCAAAGAAATAACAATAGCAGCACGTGAGGGTGGTCATGATCCAGATATGAATCCTCGTCTGCGCGTGCTAATCCAGCAGTGCAAAAAAGAAAACATGCCCAAGGAGAATATCGAGCGCGCTATTAAGAAGGCCACTGACAAGTCT
Organism: Paludibacteraceae bacterium; assembly: GCA_017479885.1. Taxonomy (GTDB): domain Bacteria; phylum Bacteroidota; class Bacteroidia; order Bacteroidales; family Paludibacteraceae; genus Colicola. The sequence continues at coordinate 175,664 of JAFVBR010000002.1, forward strand.
TCAGAAGGATACAAAGAAATCAACTATGAGGGATATGGACCACATGGCATTGCAATCTTCGTTGAAACAGCAACAGACAACAACATGCGTACTGTGGCCAACATCCGTTCTTATTTCACCAAACATGGTGGTTCACTTGGCACACAAGGTTGCTTGCAGTTCCTATTTGATAGAAAATCTGTATTTACCGTTGCACCGAAAGAAGGTATAGACCTTGATGAACTCGAACTTGAGTTGATTGATTACGGAGTGGACGAACTTGGTCAGGATGAAGAAGGCAATATTATCATCTATGGTGATTTTGCTTCATATTCACAAATACAAAAATATCTTGAAGAGAACGGATTTGAAATCAACTCTGCCGAGTTTGTTAGAATACCTAACGACACAAAAACTCTGACTGACGAACAACGCGAGTCTGTACAGAAACTTATTGACAAGATAGAGGAAGACGAAGACGTTCAGAATGTATTCACCAACATGGCCGACTAATCTATACGAATAGATGATAAATATGGAGATAATAAAAAAATATTATCCAAATCTGACAGAACACCAGGAGCAGCAAATGGCTGCTCTTGGTGTTCTGTATCCTGAATGGAACAGCAAAATCAATGTAATATCAAGAAAAGATATTGAGAATCTGTACGAGCACCACATTCTCCACTCTCTTGCAATAGCACGTGTGCTTCGTTTCCGCTCCGGAACATCAATACTTGACATTGGCACCGGAGGTGGTTTTCCCGGAATACCGCTTGCAATAATGTTTCCAGAATGCCATTTCACTTTGATAGACAGCATTGGAAAGAAAATAAAAGTAGCGCAAGAGATTGCCACTGCTATAGGTTTAGATAACGTAAGCTTCAAGCAACTGCGTGCAGAGGAAGAGAAAGGTAAATACGACTTTGTGGTTTCTCGTGCGGTAATGCCTCTACCTGAACTTGTCAAACTAATACTAAAAAACATAAGTAGGGAACAGCACAATGCCCTACCCAATGGACTTATCTGTCTAAAAGGAGGAGAGTTGTACAAGGAAACCCGTCCATTCAAAAATATTGCAGAAGTTGTTTCACTGAGTGAGTTTTTCAGTGAGGAATACTTCAAGACCAAAAAGGCGGTTTATATACCTCTGTAGAATCAGCTCTATATAGCTATTTCAATTCCCAAGAAATTACCACAACTAAAAGAAATTTATCCTTGAATTTCTTTCGTCCTTTATTGTGGTAGGATTGCCGTGGCCAGGCAGAACAATTGTATCTTCAGGAAGCAAATAGAGTTTATTCAGACTCTCCATCAGTTGCTGATAATTACCCCCGGGCAAATCTGTTCTTCCGAATCCGCCTTGGAATATTGTATCACCCGAAAATAACATATTGCTCTTTTCAAACCAGTAGCACACACTACCCTCACTATGCCCGGGTGTAGGGATAATCTTCACAACGCAGCCACCATCTATCAGTTCCAAATTCAACAGTAGGTTATCATCTGCCCTACTCTCTATCGGAACATATTCTGTCAAAGGTTTATCCAACAAAGGGACTCCGAAAATATTGGCTTGCTCAGGCATCACACGGAACAACCAGTCATCTTTACTTGAGAGAAGCGGCATAACTCTGTATTTCTCATAAACAAACCTTGCTCCATAAATGTGGTCGATATGAGCATGCGTAAGCAGATGATATTTTATTGTTAAAGCATTAGCGGATACAAATTGTTCAAGCCGTTGCTGTTCTCTCCTGTCTGAACAACCACAATCAATTAGTAGCGCACTTCCATTGTCGTCAATGAGCAAATAAGTGCACTCACGAAAGAGATTAAAATAGAAGGTTTTTACTTGCATAATGAGAGTCTGATTAATGGCATATTATGACTTCCGTGATTTTATAGTCCACCTGTGCCATCCATATATACAATTGGCACACCAGAACAGATATTGTGCAAACAAGCACCAATTGCAAGCCCTTGCCCACATGATAGCGGAAAGTACATCTACAACAAACCATAGCACCCATTGTTCTCTGTATGCCAGCATGAGTAAGACTTGAGCACAGAGGGCAGGTACTGTTGTAAAAGCATCAAGCCATGGCTGACTATCGTCAGTATATGTTTGCAATAGCCAACCAACAATTGCAGAAGATGCCAATACAAAAACAATTAAAATCACAAATCGCGATATTGACATCTGTTTCGGTTTCAGTTCTGCTGAATTATGCTCGGTTATTCTATAGGCTTTTATCCATACAAAGACGGCATAAATTTGTGATAGAAAATAAAACACATTAACAGCCACTTCACCGTATAACTTCTCCAATAGAGAAAGGTAGAGATAGGTACTAATCTGGAGGAAACCAAAAAAGAATGTTGAAATTTTACCCTGTGCACACAGAATGACAGATATGATACCGGTTATTCCGCTAACCACAGCGACAACATTTTCGGGCTGAATGATATACACAGCAATCTGAACTATGATGCCTGTACACAGGAACAACCAGTCAAATAAACTTCTTCCGGCAACAAGTTCTGCTTTCAATATTGATTTTACAGACTTCATTGAATAATAAGTTGGCAATACTACTCAATAACTATTTCTTTTTTGCTGCATCTTTTGTAATTTCTTTAGGTTTCTGCTCTTCAATCGGCAATTCAAGATAGTTGAATGTTTCTTCAAAATCCCAATTGGCACGAAGAGTAAGTTTAGACGAAAAATAATATACAGGCTCCGGCTTACGATGGGTCTGAAAATCTCCTGTTGTCCAAACAGAATCACCATTTAAATCCAGATACAGACGTACATAGTAACTCTTTGGTGACAAATACTCAAACTTTGTTCCTTCCGGCTCAGCCCGTCTGGTCTGAACCGGCATATCCTTATCATCAAGAACCTGAATCATTGCATTACTATCAAAAGGTTCTATCTTGATAATCAAAGTAGAATATTCGTCAAGAGTACGCGTTGTAAACTCTGCCTTATAATTATCATTAACACTACCATATATATCAGTAAGTGCTGCAGAATCCATAACCAGACGATACGTTGTCTCAGGCTTCCACTTGAATTCAACACGAAAAGTCATAAAGGAAGAATCTGCAGGTTCAAACCGAATTGCCAACGGTTTAGGTACCGTATCATACATTTCATATAGATGAATACTGTCGTGTTCAATTAGTCTTAGAGGAACAGAAGTACTGAATATCAAGGAATTGTATATTTCAAAAGGTGAAGAGCCATTGCTTCTAACTTCTACTTTTGGAACATTCTTACTTTTTTCTTTCGCCAATCGTTCTCGTGCTTTATCGGTTAAGCGCGGTGCTCTATATACAGCATACACGGTATCAGTCTCCCACTGCAGTTCATACAACGAGTCGGTTTTCTGATATATCATCTCAAAAGCGAGTGTGTCACTCGCTATGAATGCAGAATCAGTAAGCCAGAAGGTTATAGTATCTTTGGTCATATTGGTCTGCATAAATGAGGAAGGAATAAAGTTGAAATTAGAAGTGAGAGAATCTACAGAAAGCGAATCAGCTTCTGCCAAACGATGATTTATGGCCCGAAACTTAGGCAAAGAATCTTGACGGGCAGCAAAATAGAGAACGAACTTATTCTGCTGTTCACGCAAAACTCTCTGGAAATATTGCCGTTGTTTATTCTCAGTGAAATAAATAAGAATAAGGTCATCAGGAGTACAAATGGTATTAACAGTTTTACGCAGTGAGTCAGTTGAGGAAATTTGAATCGTGTCAGTTGAAGGGATTGGAATTGAGTCTGTAGTAATTATATGCACACTATCAACAACATAAAGTGAAGCATCATGATTTATCAGCGGAATTGAGTCTATATTAACTTGTTGCAATGTATCAGGAATAGCAATACTATCTGTTGAAAGACTATCTGCAAACAGACTATCATGTTTGATAGTATCCATAACAATCTCAGTGTGACACTCCGGATAAATCAGCGAGTCATAGACAGCAAGTCCTTCACTTGGCTGGTAAATATAATCTTTACTTACATCACCAAGAGCATAAATTTTGTATTGTCCGGGATGAACATTTCTTATAGTAAAGTGACCGTTCTCATCTGTTTTGCCTATTCTTGTGAATGGCATACGACGTATTGCCGAATCATTAAGGTTTTGATGAATACCAACTACAACTCCGCTCACAAAGTTAAGATCTTCTGCATTAAGCACTCGACCGGAAATCATGAGAGAGTCTATTACATCACCTGTCGCAAAGGCGAAAGAGTACCCCTTAAGAGCATTACGCTCATTGTTGTCGCAGATGGCAGACCCAAAATCAATTGTATATGTTGTAGAGTCGCGCAAATCCTCATCAAAAGTAACTGTTACTTTCTTTCCGACTGCCTTTACCTCAGGAGGACGTTGCTGCGGTGGGGAGATGAACACATTCTCCGCTACCTTGTCAAGTTGTATATATTCGTTGAAAGTAATCTCAACTCGCTTGTCGTGATAGTTTACAGAACCGTTAACAGGCACTTCTTTAACTACTTCAGGCGGAGTCTCGTCCTTGGGTCCTCCTTGAGGACCAATACCTCTATTTGCACAAGAATTAGCGACATATAATACCGCAAATAGTATTACAATATAAATTATACGTTTTTTCATATATGCAAAGAAGATAGGTTATTATTGTTTAATGATATATTATCTATATTAATAGCAAATATCTGCCATCCCACTTCGCAATTCAAACATTGTTCACGAAGACAGTAATTCTGATACAAATGAATAAACGTTTGACTTTCAGCAGCATTCTTTATACTGAATCCAAGTAGTTTCCAGCGGTCAATGATACTGTTTTTTTCAGCCGGAATCTGCTTTAGCAAAGTTACGGCATTTTCCTGGTAAGTAGTAGTATTACCATATGAATATGCAAATTTGTATGGCACAACAGTGTTAATCAGCAGGAGGTCGATAGCACTCTTTCCAATTGCAGATGCCAAGACAGGTGAGGTTCTACAAAATCTATAATGGGTTGTCCAATAGTCAGATGCCGACACATGGAAACATGTACGCAACCGGCATAAATCACTCTCCTCCATCAAACGTGAAAACAAGAATTCTGATTGGGAAAACAATGCTGCAAACTGCGCTATTCTCAGGTGCGGAAAGTTTTGAGGCCTCATTCTTAGCAATTTCCACAAACTATAGTCAATCGGTTGCAACGAGTATTTAGTTCTCAGGAATTTATATTCCTTAAGCAGCGAGGTGGAATAATCATCATTGGCAGTATTGTCGTTGAGCAAACCAGATTGCCCAAATAACAGGGCTTCAAGAGAAAACAAACTATCACGATGCCTCAACAATACGGATAAAGGCAGACTCTTGGCAAGGAGTTCAAAAGGAATAGAATTGGTGTGAAAACCAAAATTGTGGGCAAGCGTGATATAAAATGCCTCACGCCAATTGTTATGCGTAAGGTTAAGGAGTTGTATAATTGCCTCGTTTTTCCTCTTCAATCTGTCGGTCAATAGTGCACGCTTCCAATTTGATGTAAGGAGAGTATTATCCTGTTGAAGACGATCAGAACAAAGCGATATGTGATCAATAATCAGTTGATTGAGCAATTGCTCATCATCAGGATAACGAAGTTCACATTGCGTCAATACTTCTCCACGAGCATTTATTACTTCTTTATCAGCCCTTCTTACCACATGAAGTACAACAGAATCATAGGCATGATCAGAATCATGACCATGACGGTACCAATCGGAAGAAAGGATATGAATTTCCACATTGCCAACCCAAAGAGTTCCATCAATTTTAAGTTTTGCCGCTATGAAATCTGGCCCTGCGTCAGTATTGTGAGTGCCTACGTCTATAACCTCTATAGGGCGACCATCTGTGGTTGCCTGCGGAAAAGCAAGAAATGCTTTGCGTTGCCATATATAATGAAGCAGAAGTTCGGGCATCAATAATATAATAGTTAATGTTAATTCAATGTTTTGAATTTATAGCCCTCTTGCTGAAGATATTCAATTACCTTGGGCAGTGCAGGCAACATTTGATTCTTGGCTTTAATCGAATCGTGGAAAACAATAATCGAACCATTGCGAGTATATGTTTTCACTATTGACAAGATTTTATCAGGTGTATAGCGTGGATTATAATCATGAGTAAGTACATCCCATAGAAATATCTTGTGAGTGCGCGACAATGCTCTTTTTTGCTTATATGAGAAGCGTCCGTATGGCGGACGAAACAAATGATGATTAAGATGACCAGATAGATTCTTTTCTATCTGCTTATCTGTCATTCCGACCTCTTCGATATATGAATCTACAGAGACTCGCAAACCCGGTACGTGATGAAAAGTATGATTACCCGGTATATGTCCTTCATTTACCATTCTCTGAAACACTTCAGGGTATTTCAGCAAATTATCGCCCACACAGAAGAAAGTGGCTCTTACGCCGTAATGCAACAATATGTCCAGCACCAGCGGAGTAACCTCGGGTACACAACCGTCATCGAATGTTAAATAGACCGCCTTTTCATCAGCCGACATACGCCAAACAACGCCTCGATAGAGGCGTTGTAAGGCTGTGGGTATTTGATAGAGCAAGTTCAAAACGACTTGTGCAAATAATAATTGTTTTACTCTACAAATATTAATTCATTACTTATAGTTCCCAAGCGAGAGCAGAAGCACCAAGAACAGCTGCATCTGACTCTTTAAGGTCAGAAAACATAAGTTTAACTTTTCCTTTCCAATGAGGTAATACGTTTGCTTCCATGGTCTCACGTATAGGTTTCATAAGGAAGTCGCCGGACTTTGTCAGACCGCCAAACATAATGATAGCCTCGGGAGCCGAAAAGGCAATAAAATCAGCAAACTTCTCGCCAAGATATCTACCTGTGGTATTGAATATTTCAATAGCTACTTTGTCACCTTGAACAGCGGCATCATACACATCTTTTGATGTAATGTTGTCGATATCAAGTTTGCGGAGCAAAGTATCTTGAGTGGTGGTGCTGATAATCTCTTTAGCTGTGCGTGCTACACCTGTAGCCGATGCATAAGTCTCGAGACAGCCATATTTACCGCAACCGCAAAGTCGTCCATTGTGACGAACGGCAGTAGTGTGTCCCAGTTCGCCGGCAAAACCGTCGTGACCATAAACCACATTACCGTCAATTACGATACCTGAACCTACGCCTGTACCGAGAGTAATCATGATAAAGTTCTTCATTCCGCGTGCAGCGCCATAGGTCATCTCACCCATAGCAGCAGCATTGGCATCATTGGTAATGCGCGCAGGCACCCCAAACTTATCGGTAAGCAATTGCGCAAAAGGAACAACCCCTTTCCATGGGAGGTTGGGAGCAAACTCAATGTTGCCTGTATAGTAGTTGCCGTCAGGCACACCTGCGCCTATACCTCTGATTGTTTCAATTCCGCCTACTGAATCAATAATCTTCATCATTTCTTCGTGAAGAGCATTGACGTAGTCGTTTATGTCAGGATACTGTTGTGTTTTTATGGATGAGCGTGCAATTACATGACCACGGGCATCTACCACACCAAACACAGTGTTGGTGCCACCCATATCGATGCCTATTACATAAGGTTTGTCCATGATAATTTGAATTTGAAGATTTGAAGATTCAAGTATTTGAAGATTACTCTACAGGTATGTCTTTGTTGACATTCTTTGAGCCGAAGAGAGCATACCAAAGGATGTAGAGGAGTGCGCAGATGGTAACAATATAACTTCCAAGATAACCAACCGACGGAATATCGGCAACCCATCCCTGAAGCAGAGGAATAATACCACCGCCGCAAACGAGAGTCATGAAGATGCCTGATGCGGCGGGCGTATATTTACCAAGCCCTTCTGCAGCGAGGTTGAAGATGGCTCCCCACATGACAGAGGTGCACAGACCGCACAGGAACATCAGAATCATGCTTACAGGGAGTTCAACCCCCTTGAAAGCTACGACCCAAGTTTCGGGGAAGAAAATAATACATATAAGCAGCACGATTGCCAACAATGCAACAGAAGACAGCATAACTTTGCTTGAAACCTTTCCTCCAATGGCACCACCAATCAGACGCCCAAACATCATCATAAGCCAATACAGACCAACCACAGTGCCTGCGATAGCGGCACCTACAGCAGGGTTGTTGGACATGTAAAGATTTGCCATATTAGGAATACCAACCTCAACACCTACATAAAAGAAGATTGCCAACGCACCGAGCACAAAGTGACGGAATGAAAGCGGAGAATGTGTGTCTTTCTGTTTTGCTGCACGCTGTTCGGGAGTCTCAAGGTGAGGTTCGGGAATATTGGTGAAGATAATGATAATGAAGGCAAGCAGAAAGATTCCCATAGCAATCATCATTGCAGGTGCTGCATCGCTGACAGAAGCCGTTTCTATATTACCGCCAATAAGATAACCGAGAAGAATAGGTGCGATGGTACCACCGATAGAGTTGCAAGAGCCTCCGAACTGAATAAGCTGGTTGCCGCGATTACCACCTCCACCCAAGGTGTTAAGCATCGGATTAACAACAATGTTGAGCATACACATCGAGAAGCCGGCAATGAAAGCGCCAAGAACATAAACGCCAAAAGATTCCACATAACCGGAGAGCCATTGTATTCCTACTCCAACGAACCCGACAGTAACAGCAGCAAGCGATGTGAATTTATAACCTTTTCGCTTGAGGATAATGCCTGCAGGAATGCCCATACATGCATAAGCAATGAAGTTGGCAAATGTACCAAGTTGCGAAAGAGCATTACTTGCATTGAATTGATTTTTTACAATCACCCCCATAGAACCAGCGAAGTTAGTAACAAAGGCGATCATGAAAAAGAGAGAGAACATTACTGCAATCGGCAAAATGTTCGATTTTTGTTGATTACTCATGATAAATTGTTTAATAGGTTAATACTAATATTTATTTTACTAAAAGATTATTCTCAAGGAAATCAGTCATCCGCCGATAGAGATGCAGATAATTAGAACGCTTACGCAGGAAATGGTTGTCATCAGGATAAATCTGCATATCAAATTGTTTCCCTGCCTGAACAAGAGCATCTACATACATCCACATATTCTGACAATGAACGTTATCATCGGCAACTCCGTGTACAAGAAGGACCCGTCCTTGCAGTTTATCTGCCGACAACGGCAGGGCACATGAGTTATAGCCGCTCTCGTTTGATTGAGGCTTGCGCATAAAACGTTCGGTATATGCTGAATCATACAGGCGGAAGTCCGTAACGGGAGCTACTGCAATACCGCAACGGAAAGGGGAAGCCGATTGGGACATTGTCATAAGAGTCTGAAAGCCGCCATAACTCCATCCCCATATAGCCATACGATCTTTGTCTATGAATCCAAGAGAAGCAAGATAATTTGCAGCAGATATCTGGTCTTCAGCCTCTTTAACGCCTAAATTCATATAAGTAAGGTTGCGGAATTCACGTCCGCGGGCAAAAGTACCACGAGGGTCAACACACGCGACAACAACATTCTTTTCTTTAGCCAGATAATGCTCCCAGTCAATCTTCCAACGGTTGAGTACCTGTTGAGAAGCCGGACCTGAATATTGGTACAGCAGAAGGGGGTACTTAGTTGAGAGTTGAGAATTGAGAGTTGAGAGTTCTTCCTGTTTGAGCAGAGAGTCAAGAGTCGGGGGCAGAACAATCCATCCGTTAAGAGTGTCTCCACGCTCGGTAGAGAAAGAAAAAAATCTCTTTCGAGGCAAACAGGCATCCACGGTTTTCTGCTTGAGAGAATCGTTATTGACAATATGTCTTAACGGACGTCCTTCACGGTTTAACAATTGCCATGACAAAGGTTCGTCAACAGAAGTGCGCCCGGCAAAAAGATATTTGTAGTCTGCCGACCATACGGCGGAATTAAATCCTCTATCGGGTGTAAGGCACTGAGTTTTGTTTTTTTTGACATTAAGAACAAACAATTGACGGTCTAAGGGTGTAGGCAACGCAGCCTGGTAAAAGAGTGTCTGCGTATGAGGGTCGTATCCATACACACGAGTAACATCATAGTTTCCTGAAGTAAGCTGGCGAAGTTTCTGTCCGTTAACAGAATAAATAAAAGCATGACGATACCCAGAAGACTCGTTGACGACAAGCATTGTGTTATCATCAAAGAACTGCCATTCGTCTATTTGTTCAAAATCCACATTACCCTTGCTGTTTTCTTCAGAATAAACAAGTTTAGCCACAGCAGACTTGGAGTTGAGAAGAAACATCTCCAACTTGTTCTGATTTCTGTTCAGACGGAACACGGCAAGCTGGTCGGCCGCCCGGGTCCATGAGATTCGAGGAATATAGCAGTCATCTAAAGGCGGTAATTGCATAGTTTTGAGCGACTTGTAGTATGTATCATACACAATCACCGAAGGTACTGCGTTCTTTTCGCCTGCTCTCGGGTAATTAATTGAGTAGTTTTGTGGATAAGCATTTGGAGTTGATTCAGGATTGAGATAAGTCTGCCAAGAGAAGGCAGGCACCTCAGACTCATTTAGACGTACAAACGCCAACTGTTTGGAATCAGGGGAGAAACTATAGAGGCATGTAGTGGAAAACTCTTCTTCATAAAGCCAATCAGGAGTGCCGTTTATGATTTTACCGGCTTCTCCGTCGGTTGTTACTGCTACTTCTGTTGAAAAATCAAGTTTATGAATAAAGATATTGTTATTTCTGGAAAATGCGATGTATTTACCGTTAGGTGAAAACACCGGTTCAGAGACTGGCATTTCCGCACTCAAAGGTTTCAACTCTCCCCGCTGGCGGTCATATATATACCAATCTGCTTTGTGCGAACGACGGAAAATTCGTTGCGAGTTGGCAGAGACAAGCATATACCGTTCTACGGGTGCTAAAACGAAACCGTCGACAGCCTCCAATTTGGTAATCTTGGTCTTGTCGGCAGAGAACAAAGTATCAGAAACCGCCCCAGACCTATAATCATACTGCAAAACCGTATTACCGACACGAAGAGCGTAATGTTCGCCATCGCCCATATCAGTAATCTGAGGCAGACTGTTTGAATTGTAGCCGCCTGCAATTATATCATTCAGCAAATCAGCACGGGCAATTGTTGAAAAAACCAATAAAAATATGTAAATATACCGTTTCATGGCTGTCATATATTTTTATTCGGCAAAGTTACAAAAAGTTTGCCGTTCGGACAAACCTATTGTACAAAAATTTTCTTTACTTTCATACCATAACGCAGAATGTTGATGCCTGAGGGGAGACATGAGAGCGGAATATCTGACATAGACGAACATACCTGAGCACCTGATAATGAATATATTTGAATCAGGCAATGCTCCGGGTTCAGTATAAGCGATTCCGTTACTGCAATATTATCCTTAAAATCATCAACTGCTGTTGTCAGAGGATATGACGTATATGCATGACTCTGTGATGCAGGGCTGTCAGAGATAGAGAAAAGAAGTGTGGCATATCCACGATAAATAAAACTCTGTGCTGCAAACGTCAGGATATCGATAGTGCTAAGTGTTGTACCCTCATCGGCACGCAGATAACGGGTGACAGAAGGAGAATATGTATGATAGAAACATATTTGATAATCCGGATAAACCGTATAATTCCACGGTTCTGTGTTACGGGTAAGATTCAGTCCGGAAGACGAGGAAGAGAATCCAATGACTTCATTGTCTGAAATATTTGTAATAAGAGCGGTTGAGTCGGGCAGGAATTCAATATGATATACAGCCTGTTCAGGATACGCGAATTCATATAGCGCCCGAAGCGAATCGGTGGTAATTATCCATGGCGGCAGAACATAGGTATCAATTTTTTTATCCTTATTAAGTCCTCCGACCGCTATACAATGCTTATACGTATCAGCAAAAAGATAGTCGCCTGTTGTAAACTCCACCGTCTGTTTCCATTGATACCCGACCGAAGCCGAGTCAGCATACAAGGCGTAAAGTATTTCATCAGATACAGGGTAATACGTATCACCTGCTTTATAATAACATGGGCATGTATCGGAATAAGCAAGAGGTTCGTTCATCCATCCTACAAAAACATAATCATGAAGCGGCTCCGTCCAACGGGGCAGTGAGATACCTGAATTGGGTGTTTCTTCTCTTATTACCGGTGACAAACGGCGTGTTCCGGTATTGAAAGTGACAGTATATGGCTGCGTATTGGCAGTATGATATGCAATAGATATACTTGCTAAATACAACGAGTTCTCTGTCGCTGAGATTTTCACAGCGAGGCTATCACCGTCTTTTGCTACGATATGCATACCACGGACGACATCAACAGGTACATTGGCAGAAGAAAAAGAGCCATACCATAGCTGCGAAGAAAAGGGTTGGTCGGATATAGACATCAGCACTTCGTCATTCAGGGTAATACGCAACTCTCCGCTACCGGAAGAAGAGTTGGAATGCATGTGTACAGTAATATCGGTAATAACAATATGAGGCAGACCGGTTAGAGAGAACAGGGCGTAATTTCCTGTAGTAAGCTGCCCTACCCGTCCTGTTGTGGCAGTTTCATATAGGGCAAATTGAGAGCCTGCGGGTTCAACACCTTCTGATCGGACAGAGTTTCTACCGTTTACCACATAAGTGACCGTTTCGGCAGAAGCATTGATACCGGCAAGCAATAATATGAGAACAAGAACCTTTTTCACTATAGATTTATTTTACAGTTGTTCATATTATCGATTGTGTGAGAGCATTCCAAATATTGTCGTCAGGCGGCGTTGCAACTATTACCACCTGCTGTTTGCTGACGGGGTGAACAAACTCTATTTTTCTTGCATGCAGCGATATTCCTCCATCGGGATTGCTTCGCCTTGCCCCATACTTGAGGTCTCCTTTTACAGGGCATCCTATAGCAGCGAGCTGGCATCTGATTTGATGATGCCTTCCGGTATGAAGCTGAATCTCGAGGAGTGAGTAGTTGTCGCCCACGGCGAGAGTCCGATAGTCGAGAATTGCCTCTTTGGCATCGTGAGTGCCGGGTTTGACGATGTATGATTTGTTTTGTTGTTCACGGCGTATAAGCCAATTGGTCAACTTAGCCTGCGGCATAGCAGGGCGTCCTTGCACGATAGCCCAATATGTTTTTTGTATGCGGTCGTGCGAGCGGAACATGTTGTTGAGTCGTGCGAGCGCCTTGCTTGTTCGTGCAAAGAGCACGACTCCGGTAGTGGGTCTGTCGAGGCGGTGTGCAACCCCGAGGAAGACATTGCCGGGCTTGTTGTATTTGTGCTTGATGTATGCTTTGAGGGCATCGGAGAGCGTTGCATCACCGGTTTTGTCGGGCTGGACGATTTCGCCGACCGCCTTGTTGACAGCAATAATATGGTTGTCTTCGTAAAGAATGGTCATGAGATGGAGGGTTATAATTTGATGCAGGCGTGGTTATGGAGGCCGTCGATGGTTATTTGTAGAGGTTTGGGTAGTTGTACGTGTCTGAGGAAAGAAGTTTCGTGAAGAGCGTCAAGCCGGTTGAGTTGTTGTTCGTTGTATGAGTCGTTGGCACGTGCATAAGGATCTACATTGATGTATCCGACATTGAATGAAGTGAGGTTTTGGAAGAAATGCGAGCCCTGGCTTGGTTCGACTCTGAAGTTCGGTAGCGAACACTCGACGATAGCCTTAGCCTCGCTGATGTCGCTCCACTGAACGGGTACACCGAGTGAAGGGATTTGTGAGCCCCATCTGCCGAATCCGATGAGGAGATATGTTTTACCTTGCAGTCTGAGTTGTGTATTCCATTCTCTGATGGTTTCAGCCATTTCGGTGGTTCTGAGTGGGTCGAAAGCCGATTGTTTGAGATAGATGATGTCGGAGACGCCGTCAATTTTTCCGATGCCGAGTGCCATATCCGAGAGGATGAGTGGATTGGTTTGGTCGATGTTGGTCCAATCGACTTTAGCATAGAGTGTATCGGTAGCGATAGGTCTGATTTGCAAGACATTGAAGACAGCCTTGGAGTTGTCGGCGGGAATATTTGCAGCGAACTCTATTTCGACGGGGCACTTCATCTCCTGTTTGGCTATAAGCAGGAGCTGCTTGAGAATATCAGCGAGGGGAAAGGTATTGAACTTAAGCATAGGTGCGAAAGTGATGAATCGTGGTCCGTGGGGATAGCAAGAGTCGACGATACGCTGATTGTCGTAGTCGAAAGTGGAAGCGACGTGTCTGAGAGAGTAGAACTGTTCGCAGTCAGAGATATTGAATCGTTTGAGATTGACATCGTCGTTGACAGAAGTTTTGAAGAGTTCGGGTTGCATAGAGAGTGCGAGCATAGACTGCTGTGTGTCTCTCATGGTAAGTTCGGGTGTGCTTGTCTGGAGGACATGGTTGGGATAGTCGGGTGCGAAGCGGAGGACCTGTTCTCCATCGACAACGACTTTACCGAGTCCGTATGCTACTTTGACGATGCCGTCGTCAGGTGTCTCGTATCCGACGGGGTAGAAATTGATGCTTCTGGCGACGCCTGAGAGTGTAGGAAAGAAGACAGTCCCCTGCTCTTCTCCGCATATTTCCTGAATGACGACAGCCATTTTCTCCTCGGAGATGAGGTTGGCAGTAGAAGCGATATATCCTCTGGCGGAAGCGAAATAAACGGCAGCATAGACGCTCTTGACAGCTTTTCCAATCATACGAATCTGCTGGTCTTCGTTTTCAGTGGCAGGAATCATGTAAGTAGAATAGACCCCAGCGAAAGGCTGGTAGTAGGAATCCTCAAGTTTGCTGGATGAGCGAACAGCGACAGGTTTGCCGGACACTCTTACAAACATGCGCAGAGCCTCAATAAGTTCCTGCGGGAGAGTGGAGGCGACAAATTCAGCGAGTATTTCTTCGTCGGAGAGTTCGGACTCGATGATATACTGCAGTCCGTTGTCGTGAATGAAGCGGTCGAAGAACTCGGTAGTGATGACGAGTGTTCTGGGTACGAGCACTCGTACATTATCCCATCGGTCGTAGAGGTTGTACTTATAGAGAATGCTATTGAGGAAAGCGAGTCCCCGCGCCTTTCCTCCGAGTGAGGAGTTGCCGAGTCGTGAGAACCAGATGGTGTCGTTGAAGGTATCGGGATTGAACTTAGCTACGACACCCTGAGCCTGGTTGAGTCGGTAGTCGTGTATGAGTTGAATATTCTGCCGCCGTACATTCTCGATATCGTCGTCGTTTTGTATTTTGAGTTTTCTGACTCCTCGTGCGACGGAGAATAGTCCTCTGGCGTAGAGCCATTTGCTGAGATAGTTGTTGTCGGATAGTCTTCGGAAGGCCTTAGGCGGAATGGTGGAGATGATACGTTCGAATCCTTCGAGGTCGTTTGCCCGCATAATCTCCTTATCTGTATCGGGGTCGATAGCGACAAAATCTCCGAATCCGAACTCCCGTCCGATATAGTCTCCGAGTTGTTGTGTGAGTGTTTTGCTGGTTTTGACGATGAATCCGACATTGAGTTTAGCGGCGACCTCACGCATAGAGTCCTGCGACGACTGCATGAGAATGGGCATAGTAGGAATATCTTTCCTGATGAGCTTGCACAAATCAACACCTGCGTCGAGTTTTTCTTTTTCGGGCAGGTCTGTTTTATGAATGACGAATCCGATATCTGATATGACTCCGATGATTTGTTTGCGGTACTTACGGTATAGTTCGACCGCCTCGTCGTAGCAAGTGGCCATGAGGATTTTTGGTCTTGCTCTTTTCCTGAAGAGTTGTTGCTGCTCGTTGAGAGCATCTTTGATGGCGATGCTGTTCTGCTGGAGAACGAGTTTGTAGAGTACAGGGAGATATGTAGAATAGTATCTGATGGAGTCTTCGACGAGCAGAATGGCCCTCACCTCTTCCCCGAGGATATCGTGGTCAGCATTGAGTTTGTCCTCAAGGAGTTTGATGATAGCGATGATGAGGTCAGCCGAGTTGTTCCAGCAGAAGATATAGTCGATGTATTGCGAAGTGAAGAGAGTGTGCTCTCGCTCATCATCGTCGTTTTGCACGATAGCAGTTCTGACTCTTTCGTAAACCGTTTTGGAGAAAGAAGTAAGCAGCACGATAGGCGTATCAGGTGCGAGTTGTTTCATCTGCCTTGCGAAAGCGCCTGTCTGCTCAACGGCAGCATTGTTGACCATGATAACGAGACTGAACTGTTCTCCGTTTCTCATGAGTTGGAGAGCGTCATCAGTTGTTTCAGTTCTGACGATGGCGGGCGGGTTGCTGAGGTTGAGTTCGGCATACTCTTGCGCAATCTGCACATCGATACGTCCGTCTTCGTTGAGTACGAAGCTGTCGTAGTTGTTGCAAACGAGAAGAATACGCCTTATGCGGATTGCCATCAAACTATTCAGATCTGCTTCCATTGTTTAATGATTGAGAGTAATATTTTACACCACGCCTTGTTCCACCATGGCATTGGCTACTTTGATGAATCCTGCGATATTCGCCCCTTTGACATAGTTGACGTAGCCATCATCCTGTGTACCGTATTTGAGGCATGCGTCGTGAATATCAGCCATGATGCGGTGCAGATGAGCATCCACTTCTTCAGCCGTCCAGCGCTGTCGGATGCTGTTCTGTGTCATCTCGAGTCCGGAGGTAGCCACTCCGCCGGCATTGCTTGCCTTGCCGGGTGAATAGAGAATCTTTGCCTGCTGGAAGAGAGCGATTGCCTCGGGAGTGGAGGGCATATTGGCTCCTTCAGCCACACACCAGCAGCCATTACTGAGGAGCAACTCAGCATCGTGTTTCTCTATCTCGTTCTGGGTGGCGCAAGGCAGCGCTATATCACAGGGAATACGCCAAGGGCGTTCTCCCGGGAAATACTGCGCCTGCGGGTATTGCTTAGCATACTCCGAGATTCGGCCGCGACGTATATTCTTAAGTAGAAAGACATAGTTGAGTTTGTCTTCTGTAAGTCCTTCGGGGTCATAAACAAAGCCGTCAGAATCGGAGAGAGTGACCACTTTGGCTCCGAGACGCATAGCCTTCTGTGCAGCATACTGTGCCACATTGCCGGCTCCGGAGACAGCGACTGTTTGCCCTTCGAAAGACTTGCCCTGAGTGGCGAGCATGGCTTGTGCGAAGTAGCACAGACCGTAGCCTGTAGCTTCGGGTCTCAGCCTGGAGCCACCCCAATACTGCCCCTTGCCTGTGAGTGTGCCGGTGAATTCATCACGCAAACGCTTGTACTGCCCGAAGAGATAGCCTATCTCACGACCTCCGACACCTATATCACCAGCGGGTACATCGGTGTCCTGACCTATATGCCGATAGAGTTCGGTCATGAACGACTGGCAGAAGCGCATCACCTCAGCATCGGACTTGCCACGGGGTGAGAAGTCGCTACCACCTTTGGCACCGCCCATAGGCAGAGTGGTGAGGGAGTTCTTGAAGGTCTGTTCGAAAGCGAGGAACTTCATGATGCTGAGGTTGACCGACTCGTGGAAACGAATGCCGCCTTTGTAGGGTCCGATAGCGGAATTCATCTGCACGCGGAAACCGCGATTAATCTGTATTTGTCCACGATCGTCAACCCAAGGGACACGAAACATGATGACACGCTCGGGTTCTACCATGCGCTCGAGCACCTTCTGCTCACGGAGATAGGGGTACTGCATGATGTAGGGAGCAACACTCTCCACCACCTCGCTCACAGCCTGATGAAACTCGTGTTCACCGGGGTTCTTGCGGATAAGGTCAGCCATGAAAGAGTCGATGTACTGACGTGTAAGTTTGTCTGTCATAATACCTTATAGTTAGTATAGTTTGAAAAGTTTGTTTAGTTTGCGGAGTTGCGCTGGCGGACTACTTCGTATATCATGACTGCTGCCGCGACGCTAACGTTGAGTGATTCAATAGTGCCTTTCATGGGGATACGGACTTTTTCATTGCAGAGCAGGAGGTTATCTTCGTAGATTCCCGTATCTTCACTCCCCATGACAATTGCGAGAGGTTGTGTGAAATCGGCCTGAGTATATAACTTGTCGGTATGCTCAGTGGCGGCGACAACAGCAAGTCCGCTATCACGGAGGAACCGGAGGGCAGCCTGCATATTCTCCACCTTGCAAACGGGGAGTGTATGGAGGGCTCCGGCACTGGTTTTAACGGCATCACCATTGATGCTGACGCTGCCGCGAGAAGGAATAACAACAGCATCGACACCGGCACAGGCACAAGTACGGGCTATTGCTCCGAAATTACGCATATCGGTAATACCGTCGAGGACGACGAGAAGAGGGGTTTTGCCCTGCTCATAAAGAGATGGAATGATGTCTTCGAGACGATGAAAGTCGATTGGAGAGAGGAAGGCGATAACACCCTGGTGATTCTTGTCGGTATATTGCGCGAGTCTTTCAACGGGCACACGCTGAACAGGTGTAGGCAGACCTTGGAGTTTGAGCAACAGTTCTTTAGCAAGTTGGGAACTGAGGTCGCGGCGAATGAGAATCTTGTCGATTACTTTGCCTGCATCTATAGCCTCCATAACGGCACGAATGCCGAATATCATCTCAGACTGTTTAGGACGCCGTACTTTGTAATCAGCAGGCGTCTGCTTTGTTGAACGGGGATTCATTATTGTAGCCATTTAAGGAATTCAGTGATGTCTTCATTATAGGAGTATGCCTTGCCGAGCTGTTTGCCCTCGGGTGAGAGGCGAACATAGTAAGGCTGGGCATTGGCAGAGAAACGCGAGCGCTGAATGTAACTATTGTAATCGCCAACAGTCTTGAGACGGCGCTCTTTGCCATTCTCTGTAACGGTGACAGGTTCGGGGAGTTTGGTCTTGTCGTCAACGATGAGAGTGACAATGACATAATTACCCAAAGCCGCCTTTACGCGTTCGTCGGAGAGAACCTTTGCCTCCATCTTACGGCAGTTGACGCAACCGTAACCAGAGAAGTCGAGGAGGAGTTGTTTGCCTTGCTGATTAGCCTGCTGAAGGGCATCGTCGTAGCCTACGATATGCGAGAACATGCCATTGTCAGAAGACTGAACATCAGAGGAAGATTTGTCTATCACCCAATCCTGAGTGGCAAGAGGCGGTGCGAAGGCTGAGACAGCCTTGAGGGGAGCCCCCCAGAGTCCGGGCAGCATATATATTGAGAAAGCAATAGAGATTACTGCCATCATGAAGCGAAAGACAGAGATACCTTCAGGTTTCTCTTCATGACGAAAACGGAAAACTCCAAGCAGATACAATCCGAGCAGAAGGAAGATGACTACCCAGAGTGCTATAAACACTTCTCTGTCGAGCAGATGCCAACCGTAAGCAAGGTCCGCCACGGAGAAGAACTTGAGGGAGAGAGCGAGTTCAAGAAAAGCGAGCACGACCTTGAATGAGTCCATCCAGCCTCCTGAGCGAGGCAGACGGCGCATCCACTGTGGAAACATGGCAAAGAGCGAGAAAGGCAAAGCCAGAGCAACAGCGAAGCCCAACATTCCGACAGCGGGAGCAAGGAGAGACTTACCTGCAGCCTCAACGAGGAGAGTGCCGATTATAGGACCCGTGCATGAAAAAGAGACTATAACGAGAGTGAATGCCATGAGGAGAATACTCAGCAAGCCTGAAGCAGAGCGTGCCTTGCTATCAAGGCGCGTACTCCAAGAGGAAGGCAGAGTAATCTCGAATGCTCCGAAGAAGGAGAGGGCAAACACCACCAAAAGCGCAAAGAAGAAGAGGTTGACAACAGCATTGGTGGAGATGTCGTTGAGTGCACTTGCTCCGAAAATCAGTGTCACCAAGAGTCCGAGAGCAACATAAATAACAATGATGGAGAGACCATAGAGGAGAGCGTCTTTGAGTGCCTTGCCGCCTTGATTGCGTTTCATGAAGAAACTGACTGTCATAGGGATGATAGGCCATACGCAGGGCGTGAAGATGGCAAGGAGTCCGCCGAGAAGTCCCATGAGGAAAAGCCACCAGAGAGAAGCAGTGTCAGATGCGTTTGACGGAGCTACAGAAAGTTCGCCACAGTCGGCAGCAAGCAACCCGTCTGTTTCGAACTCCCAGACAGTAGGAGGCAAGCACGACACATCGTTGCATGCCATA
Organism: Paludibacteraceae bacterium; assembly: GCA_017479885.1. Classification (GTDB taxonomy): domain Bacteria; phylum Bacteroidota; class Bacteroidia; order Bacteroidales; family Paludibacteraceae; genus Colicola. The sequence continues at coordinate 195,738 of JAFVBR010000002.1, forward strand.
TACTCCACCGAGCCTTTTATCACGGGTGTAGGAGGCATGGGGAAAGTGAGCAAGAAAGCCACTTTGCCCTCGTAATAACCCAAGTCCATAAGGAAATTCTCGTCGTAAGAAGTATGGAGTTTGCCCTGTGCAAGAGCAAGTGTGTAGTTGTCAACACCTTCTATAGAGAATGAGGTGGGTTTGGGTCCGTCGGGAGGCAACTGTGTGTCATAGAGATGCCAGCCATTGTCAATAGCGGCAGTAAGTGTCAGCACAACGGAGTCACCTTTCTGCACAGCCGACTGCTGCCAGTGGACAGGCTCCAAAATCTGCGCACTGAGTGAGAGAGCAAGGAGCGAAAAAAGAGATAAGAATATACGTTTCATCATTCTTGAGGGTTATAGCGGATTAACATCGCTCGGCATACGGAGGTCACCACGGGGGGAAAGAGAGAGAGGTACTACTTTGGGTCCGTCAGGCAGGCAGGAGCGTTTGTACTGCTGCGTAAAGAATCGGCGCATGAATACAGAAAGCCACTTGTCGATTTCAGACTCCGAATAGTCATCGGCAAAGACGATGTTGGCGATATACTGAATCTTCTCGCGGGAGAAACCGTAGCGGAGAGTGTAGTAGAGGAAGAAGTCGTGAAGTTCGTAGGGTCCGACTTTGTCCTCGGTCTTCTGCGCTATGTTACCCTCGCTGTCGGTAGGCAACAACTCCGGCGATACAGGCGTGCCTATTACGTCAAGCAGTATTTGGCGTATATCGGAGGAGAAATAGTTCTGTGCCTCATACTCTATTACGTATCGGACAATGGTCTTGGGTATGCCTGCATTGACGCCGTACATAGACATGTGGTCGGCATTGTAGGTGCACCAGCCGAGAGCAAGCTCCGACATGTCGCCCGTGCCTACGACTATACCGTTGTATTTGTTAGCCATATCCATGAGAATCTGCGTGCGTTCGCGTGCCTGAGCATTCTCGTAGGTTATGTCGTGCACTGAGGGGTCGTGGTCTATGTCCTCGAAATGCTGCAAGACGGCTGCAGAAATGGGAATCTCATGCTGCGAGATACCGAGCAAATCCATGAGAGCGAGTGCATTCTGATAGGTGCGGTCGGAAGTTCCGAAGCCTGGCATTGTCACTCCAATGACCTGTTTGCGGTTGTAGCCAAGCAGGTCTGCCGTAAGGACGCACACTATGAGGGCAAGCGTGGAGTCGAGTCCGCCTGACACGCCAAGTATAAGAGTATCAGCATGTGTGTGCTCCCATCGGCGGGCAAGAGCAGAAGTCTGTATGCGTATTACGTCAGCGCAGAACTCGTCACGCTCGGCGGGTGCAGGCAAGAAAGGATTCTTGCGGAAATGGCGGTGCACAGGCATAATCTGCTGTTCGCCGTCGGCAATAGGAGCCACATATATCTTGCGGTACGCCTCGGTTTTGTCCTTGGTGAAATTGGTATTACGCTGACGGTCAGTGCGCAGACGCTCTATGTCAAGTTCCTGAATCAGCATGCTCGACTCGCGCAGGAAGCGCTCGCCCTCGCAGAGGAGTTTGCCGTTTTCGCAGATGTATGTGCTGCCCCCAAAGACGACATCGGTAGTGCTCTCCCCTACTCCGGAGGAGGTATATACATACCCGCAGTGTACACGCGAGGACTGCTGCGTAATCATCTGACGGCGGAAAGAGTGCTTGCCAGTCACACAGTTGGATGACGAGAGGTTGAAGATGAGTTCAGCACCTTGTATAGCGAGTTGCGTGGAGGGAGGAAGAGGCGACCAAAGGTCTTCGCAAAGCTCGACTCCGAAAGAGTAATCACGCGTTAGGAAGAGCAGGTCACGACCGAAAGGCACTTCGTCAGCCCAAAGTTCAATCTTAGGCAGGCAGTCACGCCCGGAGGTGAACCAACGTTTCTCATAGAACTCGGCGGTATTGGGGAGATTTATCTTCGGCACGACACCGACGACATCTCCGTCAGTCATGACTATAGCGCAGTTATAGAGGTTGTTATCACTCTGCAGTGGAGCGCCTACGATGGCGATAATACTTTTGCCGCGAGTGTGATTGCATATATCCTCAAGCGCATGCAAGGCGTTTTCCTGAAGTTGCTGCATGAAGAAGAGGTCGGCGCAGGTGTATCCCGTGACAGAGAGCTCGGGAAAGCAGACTATCTGCACACCTTCGGAAACGGCTTCGTCGATCTGTTTTTTAATCTGTTCAGCATTGTATTTGCAGTCAGCAAGACGCATCTGCGGCACGGCAGCCGCCACACGTACAAATCCGTAGTTTCTGCTCATATAGATTGAGTTTGAGAGGTTTGACAAGATTGAAATGTTTGACAATACGATATAGTTAAATGTGGCGACAAAGTTAGGAAATTTCAGGGAGATATGCAAGAAAAAACGTCAATGAGAGAAGGAAAAAAATCGTCACTGATTTTCAGGGGCTTTCTGAATGGAGGCGATGACGAAATTACGGAGGACACGATACTGCTTCTGCCCTGCCTGCGGATGGTTTTTCTGCTCGTCGAAGAGTGCCTGCCATTGGAGGCGGAGCTGAGGGTCAGCGAGTTGCCGTTTTGCCTCGCGGACTGCATCGGCAAATGAAGAGAATGCGGCGGTTTGAGCCTGAGTGATTTTCTTCGGGTTCTTGCGACGAGGATAGTGAGATACGACTGTTTTGCCCAAGCGTTGTGCGAGGTAGATATCTTCCCGCTTGCGGTCGATTTTACCTGATAATTGCTGAATCAGGTGTGAAGGAACAGCTTTTGCCATAATAAGGTTGATTTTAGGGATGTTATATGTTCTTTTTACGTGTTTTTTACGTCCTTTTTACGTCTTTTTTACGTCTTTTTTACGTAAAACAGTGCAAAGGTAAGTAAAAGAATCGGGATATGCAAACGGAAAGAAGAGAAAAACGGATATGCGCAAACGGGATAAAGAGAAAAACGGATATGCGCAAACGGAATGAAGAGAGAACGCCAAATAGAAAAACACGCCTAATAATTAAGAATATAAACAAAAACTCAGGCGTATAAGTCAAAAAAAACATCCCCCGACTAATGAGGTCAGGGGATGACTACTTGTGAGAAAGTTTTCCACACAAAAAAATAACAGTGCATTATTATAGTGCGAAACGGTATGAATCGTGCGAAGGCTATGAATCGTGCGAAGGGTACGAATCGGACGAAAGGGTATTAATAGGGCGAAGTGGTTCGAACCGAGCGAATAATACGAATAAAACTATTCACCATAAACAACATCAGTCATCGCCTTGGGGGAAGTGCGAAATTGTGCAAAACTGACGAATTATGCGAAAGCACTATGTGATTTTATTTAGTAGATATTAATAATGCGAGAAAGTTCAGCAGATTATTTCACATCCAGCACGAGACGCACAGAGCGACCGTAGTTTAGCTCGCGGGAGAGTTTAGGATTAACGTAATCGCTACCGAAGCAGAAGGAGTATGCGAAGTATTCGGCAGTACTCGACAAATAGGCGCCATCCGACCCGACAGCATACAATGTAGTCCCGATGCGTTAGCCCGCAGCGGGGAGAAATACTGCGCCGTTCTGTTCCATCTTAGACCAATCAGTAACAGAGTATGTATTGGTAGTCCAATTTTTAGCATCCGCCGTAAAACTCATACCGCCCGGCAATGACCATGTGTCGGGTAAGAATATGTACCCATAAACATTGTTGACCATAGCCCGACCACGAAGATTTGCAGCATTGGTTCTCGTTTCATAAATATATACCCATTCATCTCCGGTAAGTGTACGCCAAATGCTTGCCGTATTATCAGTTTTGATAGCAGTGCCCCAATCTACAAACTCGGAGTAGTCATCATCATTCTCACTTGCATTAGTAGGATTATTGCCTGTGCCATACCCGAAGAGGTCGATCCACCCGCTGTAAGAAGAGGAGATTTTGCTATTGTCATCACCTATCACATCACACTGATACTCAGCGAAGCGCCATGTGTCGGTGCTTGCCTGATACTGAAGGTTGCCTTGCGAGAAACGCACCTTTTTTCCTGCGCTGTTGACTTGGAAAACCGCTTTGGTAATGGCTCCGTTCTCTATTCCGTATGTCGGGTCAGGCTCAGGTTCGGGTTCGGGGTCTGTGCCGGTGCCTGTGCCGGAATCAGGGTCAGTAATAACTGTAGCGGCGGTTACTTCCACAGAACAATCAGCATATAGTTTTCCGCAGTAAGCAGTGATAGTGGTTTTGCCTTGTTTTTTAGCAGTGACCTTACCATTGGCATTGACGGATGCGACACTTTCTTTAGAAGATTCCCATGTGATTTCGGGCGCACCTGTTTCTGCATCTTCGGGCTCGTAAATTATATTGAGTTTATAAGTATCGCCCACCTCCAAAACGAGTTTCGCCTTATTGAGGCTAATGCCTGTCAGTTGAGGAAGATTGTTGCTGTTGTTGTTGCATGCAGCAAGCAGGATTACGGCTAATGCAAAGAGAAGGAACTTTTTCATTGTAATGAATTTAGAGTTGCACAGACATATATAAATAAATATAGTGCAAAGGTAAGTAAAAGAAGTGACATACACAAGAGGTAAGGAAAAAATATCGGATGAAGGGAACTGCGAAGGATGGAGAGATGCGCATAGAGACGTTCCAATGCGATGTCTCTACGGGGGAGGCAGGTAGGAAAAAAGAGGGAATAATGAGAAAAAAGTGAGTCAGGTGTTGCGTAATTGGAAAAAAGGTATTACCTTTGCACCCGCTTTCAGAAAGAAGACAGGTGTTGTCTTGAGAAGAGAAGCGTAACTAACGGTGCTATCGTCTAGCGGTTAGGACAAAAGATTCTCAATCTTTAAACCGGGGTTCGATTCCCCGTAGCACTACGAGGAGCACTGATATTCAGTGCTTTTTTTGTTTTATCAGTGCGGACAATGCATTGTGGTATGGTATTTGAAGTATATAGATAAAACTCAAAATTATATACATTATGAAAAAGACTTTCTTATTACTGATGACAGTTTCGGCATTGTTTGCAAGTTGCAGAGGTCCCCAAGGTCCTGCAGGCAGAGACGGCCGAGACGGAGTTGACGGTTTGGTAAACGTCAAGATAGTGGATTTGTCGGTAAGCGGCAACCAATGGCAATACTCGAGTATAGACAACAACAACTATTTCATGGGCACATTCGACATGCCCGAAATAACCAAAGACATCTACGACAACGGTCTCGTTCAGGTATATAGAGAGTACGACACCGGCACAGCAAACGCAGTGCAACTGCTATTGCCGAACACGCGTCACAAAGAGTATAGTTATACCGACGATGAGGGCAACACACAATGGGGTTTCTACTCAGAAACGACCGACTATGAGTACGGCGTGGGCAAGCTGAATGTGTTCTTCACCGCCTCTGATTTCGACTATGAGATAAATACGAGTTTCGTGCCTGAAGACATGAGGTTCAGAGTGGTGATAATGTGGTGATTGACAGTTGAAAGTTGAGAGTTGAAAGTTTAGAGTTTAGAGAAGTTGAGAGTTGAAGAGTTTATAGAAGCACACAAGAATGACGATGTGAGTCGTTTGGCACTGCAAAGGAATCGGTATTCGGAAATGACGGATACCGATTTCAGTTTTGCGCTTCAGCAGATAGAAGGACGACAGCGTACAAGAGAGAAACTGCCATTCCTTGACAACTATCCCGAATGGTGGTTTCCGAAGAGACTCTCCACAGAACAATGCTCGTCGGAGGTGACGGCAAGGTATAAGAGAAGTTTCAGGTTTCAGGTTTCAGGTTTCAAGGTTCAGGTTTCAGGTTTCAAGGTTCAGGGTTCAGGGTTCAAGTTAGTGGATTTGACGGGGGGAATGGGCATCGACACGCTGTTTCTCGCAGAACTCTTCAAAGAAGTGCATTATGTGGAGAGAGATGAGGAGCTGTGCCGAATAGCAGAGCACAACTTCGGTTTGACAAGTTCACGAGAGGTTATCAAAGTCCACCATTCGGAAGCGGAAGATTTTCTGCAACAGTTGACGCACGCCGACCTTATATATATAGACCCTGCACGGAGAGCGGCAAGCGGGAGAAAAGTATTCAGAATAGAAGACTGCGAACCTGATGTGGCATGCCTGCTGCCTGTTTTGAAAGAGAAATGCCCTGCCCTACTGCTGAAGCTGTCGCCCATGCTCGACCTTAGTGCGGCACTGACATCACTGCCGGGTGCCCGCGAAGTGCACATAGTGGCAGTACGCGGCGAAGTGAAAGAGGTGCTTGTAATAGTTAATAGCGAAAAGGTAATAGCTAATAGCGAGGTGGTGGAGATACATTGTGTGAATTTGGAGACAAAGGATGAGGAATTGGTATTTACAATGAAGGAAGAAAGAGAGGCGGAATGTGAATATGCAGAAGAAGCGGGAGAATACATCTTCGAGCCGAATGCGGCAATAATGAAAGCGGGGGCATTCAAGACAGTGGCAAAGAGATATGGAGTAAAGAAACTTGGAGTGAATACTCATTTATATACCTCGGACAGATTGATAGAGAATTGGTCAGGAAGAGTGTGGAGAATAACAGCCGCCCTAAGTTCTATTCCGAAGAAAGGGGAGAGACTGAAGATGAACATAGTATCGAGGAACTATCCGCTATCGGCAGACGAGATAAGAAGACATTACAAGATAGAGGACGGAGGGGAAAAATGGCTGATAGCCACAAGAGTGGCAGAGAAGAAGGCTATGTTTTTGGCAGAAAGAGTGCAATGAGACTTAGATAAAGTTTCAGGTTTCAGGTTTCAGGTTTCAGGTTTCAGGTTTCAAGTTTCAGGTTTCAGGTTTCAAACAATCTTCAAATCTATAAATAGGAGCATTGCTCCGCTAAAATAGAGGCAAGGTCTCGTCTCCGTCTGCCATTTTGGCAGATATTTCCATATATTTTGTTTTGGCACAAGCTTTGCCATAAGATAGTTGAAAGTTCAAGGTTTAAGGTTGAAAGAAGTTGGGAAGTTAAAAGTTTTAAGTTTATTAGATTTCACTTCTTCTTGAATGCGTTAGATTGAGGACTACGGAATACAGAATATTAACTTAAAAAAACATACAACTATGTCAAAGATTATCGGTATAGACCTCGGCACAACAAACTCATGTGTGTCAGTAATGGAAGGCAATGAGCCTGTGGTAATTGCCAACTCGGAAGGCAAGCGCACTACTCCTTCTGTAGTAGGATTTGTAGAAGGCGGTGAAAGGAAAGTGGGTGATCCTGCAAAACGTCAGGCCATCACCAATCCGACCAAAACCGTATATAGCATCAAACGACTGATGGGTGAGACCTACGACCGTCTGCAGACAGAGATCGCCCGCGTACCTTATAAAGTAGTAAAAGGCGACAACAACACTCCGCGTGTTGATATAGACGGACGTCTTTATACTCCTCAGGAGATATCGGCTATCATTCTTCAGAAGATGAAGAAGACAGCAGAAGACTATCTGGGTCAGGAAGTGACAGAAGCCGTAATCACCGTTCCCGCCTACTTCAACGACTCTCAGCGTCAGGCAACGAAAGAGGCAGGCGAGATAGCAGGTCTGCATGTAAGACGTATAGTAAACGAACCTACAGCAGCAGCACTTGCATACGGCTTGGACAAGGCTAACAAAGACATGAAGATAGTGGTATTCGACTGCGGTGGCGGTACTCACGATGTGAGCGTATTGGAACTTGGTGACGGCGTATTCGAAGTGAAAGCGACCGATGGTGACACCCACCTCGGCGGTGACGACTTCGACCACAGAATCATCGAATGGCTTGTTCAGGAGTTCAAGCAGGACAACGGCGGTGCCGACCTGAGCAAAGACCCGATGGCTATGCAACGTCTGAAAGAGGCAGCAGAGAAAGCCAAGATTGAACTGAGCAACACTACCTCCACTGAAATCAATCTGCCTTACATCATGCCTGTCAACGGTGTTCCCGCACACTTGGTAAAGACACTTACCCGTGCCAAATTCGAGCAACTGATTGACGACCTTATTCAGAAGACCATAGCTCCCTGCAAAACTGCATTGCAGCATGCAGGACTCACTACAAGCGACATTGACGAGATTATTCTCGTGGGCGGTTCGACCCGTATTCCCGCCATACAGCAGGCAGTAGAGAAATTCTTCGGCAAAGTGCCTTCAAAGGGTGTCAATCCTGACGAGGTGGTAGCCGTAGGTGCAGCAATCCAAGGCGGTGTGCTGACAGGCGAAGTGAAAGACGTGCTTCTGCTTGACGTTACTCCGTTGAGCCTCGGTATTGAGACTATGGGCGGCGTGATGACCAAGATGATTGAGTCGAACACCACCATTCCTACCAAGAAGACCGAGATATTCACCACAGCAGTTGACAATCAGCCGAGTGTAGAAATCAAGGTGCTTCAAGGCGAACGCCCGATGGCGGCACAGAACAAGCAGATAGGTATCTTCCACTTGGACGGCATCATGCCTGCAAGACGTGGCGAGCCTCAGATAGAGGTAACCTTCGATATTGATGCAAACGGAATCTTGAACGTGAGCGCCAAAGACAAAGCTACAGGCAAGGAGCAGAAGATACGTATCGAGGCTTCAAGCGGTTTGAGCGATGCAGAAATCAAGCGTATGAAAGCTGAGGCAGAAGCCAATGCAGCAGCAGACGCAAAGGAGAAAGAGCGCGTTGACCGCCTCAACAAGGCTGACTCAATGATCTTCCAAACCGAGAAGCAACTTCAGGAGATAGGCGACAAGATACCCGCCGACAAGAAGGCTCCTATAGAAGACGCTTTGAAGAAACTGAAAGAGGCATACGAGAAGAAGGATGCCGATGAGTGCGAACGCTATGTCAACGAACTGAATGCAGCCTTCCAAGCCGCCGCAGCAGAGATGTATGCAGCACAAGGCAATCCTGGCAACCCGGGCGGAGGCAATCCCGATAACCCCGGAGGTGGTAATCCCGGTGGAGGAAACCCGGGCAACGGAGGCGGAGATGACGTAACAGACGTTGACTTCGAGGAAGTGAAGTAAATGCAGAGATTATACTTAGCAGCAACGTTAAGGTCTGAATATGACATAGGGAAATCGCAATAATTGTGATTTCCCTATGTTTTTTATTATGGTTGCATAAGTTTATAGGGATAGTAAAATGATATAGGAGCGTTGGATAACTTCTTCGAGGCTTTTGCCGTTGATTTTGATGGTGTCCCACATAGTGCGCCACGCAGTCTCGTCATCGGAGTCTTCGGGAACTTCATACACGCCGAGTATCTCTTCGCCGTCTCTCGGATGCGGGTTACCTTCGCACTGCCAGCCTATATACGGTTGAGAACGGTCGCGCTCTAATTTCTTGAAGTAGATGGGGTTTCCTTGTGCGTGAAATCCGTAGAAAGTGTCGTTATCCACATAGTAGAAAGAGAAGTTATGCGCCCAATCAATCACATAAGTTTCAAACAATACGCGAGACACAGAGGATTTCACCTCCTGCTTATTCTCATACTGCCAGCCGAGCATATCCTCGTAAAGATGATCCTGCGGTCCATCAAAATCGGGAATCACAATTTTGCGTTGCATCGGACGATGCTGCCGCCATCTTAAGAAATCTTCCCAGTAATGAAACGTGGGATGTGTACCCTGCTCTCTTTCAAATTCAAATTCTTTGTGCCATTGCACCAATTGCTCATTTGTTATCATACGTGTGCCTTTCTTTATTGTATAGTTCAATTTGTTTTAGCAGTTTTCGGTATTTCCGAGGAACGGGAAAAGTGTTCTTTTTATCGTGCGCTTTCCTGCTTCTATTACCTTTTGTATCTTCACCATAGAGGTGCATGTGTGAGCCTTTCCCTTTTGAATAAGGTATCAGATTGCCTTTCTTATCAAATTCAAGACCTATTTCTGCTACAATTTTATGGTTACGATATATTCCTATCTGTCTGATAGTCACTTCTTTTGTGGTTTTATCAACAGATGCACACAGATACATTGGTTTTTCGGAATTGGAGTTCATAGGCAGTTTAACCTGATTAACGTTATTTTTTTGAACAAGTATTTTATGTCCGTCAATTCGGTTTGGCAATTCATCGTGGGTGCGATTGACTACAGGAACGCCACCGGTGTTTTTGTCAAATGATCCGTTACCACCCATAACCGTTCCTCCTTTCTTGTGCTAAAAGTTGGTTGTCATTCGGATAGTAGCGGCTTATCTGTTCATATTCTCCCGACTGTTTTGCGCCATAACGCAATATCATAGTGGGCTTCAGGATTTCAACTGCCTGTTTATAGCCTTCCAACCATATTTGTTTACTATTTTCGTTTCTACGTAATCCCGTGCTGTTAATTGCAATAACGGAATGTCTCGGAATGCCATCCAAACACCAATCCATATCAGCATTCTTCCACCACATCACATCAGGAATAACGCTTATTCCTCTGCTTTGCAGCCAAGCTGCCATCAGTTTGTTGCGGAACACGTTCCATCGTTTTGCTTCAAGAGGCATCTGTTCCGTGCAAGACAGATTGGGTGCTATCAATGCTTTGAATTGTGAAAGTTGTCTTTCATATTTGGGTAAGTTATTCCAATATCGTTCAATCTTTGCATCCTCTATATAAAAATGTCCGCAAGTGGTATTTCTTTCGTTCTCTTTTGTCCTTGGAACAGCCCGAATAATATCCGGTGGTGTGCCAGTGTAGGCTTGCAAAATAGGTTGTTGGAATTTGTTTGTCAGTGTTACCAAATGACACAAAGTGGTCACTTGTTTTTGTATGGACCTGCCACACTCTTGTGCAACTTTTCTCGCGGTTGGTTTGTAAGGGACAATACAGTATTCCGTATCATCGAATAATTTATTTATTTTCATAAACTATCTTTGCAACTCATTTGAGAATTGCGCTGCAAAGGTATATCATATGCTGAAAACACCAAAAGACACGAAATTTCGCATTTTGAAAGAACGCCTGAGAGGGAAACAAAAGGAGAAGAAGCATATTCTTCCTCTCCCCTGTTCATTACTATTGCTCCTCGCAGCAGTATTTTTGTTCCCCTTTATAAATCCCCCCCCCTGCTTTAATGCCCTCGCCGCTGCAAAGGTAGTAGAAAAATGCCATTTGTGCAAATGTTGAGATGTTTTTTGGTATTTTTCTTAACGCATGAACATGGGCTACAAAGGGTGAGCTACTCACATCTGACGGATAGCGTTAAACGGGCACTGTGTCACCACCGACATTCTAAAACTCCTGTCCTTGAGCATTGTAGATTCTGCCATCGGGGAAACAGATATACAGATTGCCGTCTTTGAGAATCTTCCGAGCTTGAGGGGAGACGTCCCGATGCGGCGTCTCTACAGAAGTGACTGTAGATTCAATCTCAACTTCAGTTGCTACTGTTCCATTGCTTTCAACAATACTGCCGGTCGCTGAGTCTATCTTGCCGTTCTGCGGTTTGACAATTTGACAATCGCTCAATTCTATACCTCCAAGGAGATTACCTATTGCCGGATTACCATCGTGAGAGACGGCACTGACGTAAGATGCATCGATAAGAAGACGAGCCTTCGCAGCCTTACCACAAGTGATACCTCCATCAACATTTAGTTTTGCATTCTCCACATTTAGGGTCGCATTGTTATTGATTTGAAGAGCATAACCGCTGTTGCGAGAGAGCGTAAGAGTGCCCTGACCTGTGATGGTAGTGTTCTTAGTAACATTAAGGACAACGGCGTCGCTTGTCAGTGTCGCATCTTTCTCCACTTCAACAATCAGTCCTTCTATCTGAGACACAATAAGTTGAGACGAGGTTGAGTAATCTGAACTGACAGTAAGCGTGCGTATTCCATCAAAGGCAAAAGCGGAATTTGAGAGAATATCGTTCATGTTGCGGGACGTGACTTGAGTGCCGTCTATTGTGAGATTGTACTTTTCTCCGGCGACAGTAAGGACACACTTGGCGGACTTGCCTCCGACAGAAGCCGTGATAGTGGCAGTTGCGGCAATATCAGCATTGGCATTGACAGTAATTTTGCCGTCGGCGGATACATTGGCAACTGAATAGTTGCTGCTTGACCAAGTGATTTTGTCATCAGCCTGAGCAGGCAGGAGTTGCGGTCTAAGTTCTATCTCATCTCCGGGATTGACAGTGAGAGCGGAGGGTTGAAGAATGATGTCCTCGATGTTGTAGTTGGTCACCTCTACGGAGATACTGCCAATAAGTTTAGTGCCGTTCTGAGAGACATTGAAGTAATACTTGCCTGCGGTAGCCGAAGTGGCATCCACAGAATAGGTGCCGTCGGAGGCAAAGGTGATGACGGGGGCAGTGCCTGTGCCGCTACCGAGGGAGGTGGTTATGCCATACACAGTAGCCTTGCTCGGGAATACATCAACCGTGAGTCCGCTTTGCTTTTCTCCCTTGCATACGTAGGCTTTCCCGTTGATGTTGGTGATAAGGAACCGTCCGTTGGCATCTCCTACATTGACAGTAACATCATCGTGGGCAATGTCATTATAACCTTTCTGAAACTCTGCATTTATATCCACATTGTTGCGCTGCACAGAGGGTTTGAAATAGACTGTCTTATAATACTCACCCGACTGCAGGGCCTCTGTGCATGCCTGATTGGCATAGAACGTACCTGACTTGCTGTTGTTGAACCACTTATTATAGTATATTCCCTGAAAATTGGTTGCATTTGAGGGAATAGGCGAAGCGGTAACGCGGATTACATCACCGAGTTTACAGTAGTAATAATAGGAGTCGGACTGCAGAGTGGATGAAACGCCCTGACAAGAGAGGCTTATTCCCTGCAGATAGGTGTTAGTGCCGGCATAGACCCAAGATACGGGAATATCAGTTCCGGCAAGCATGTTGGGCGTTTCTTTTACACGGGTATAGACATAGTTGGTTGCATTGGCAGTGCCGCCGAGCAGCATCTTGGAAGAAGAGGTCGGGGTTACTGATTTCGCCCAATCAGACTCGGTGAGACTGCTCACTGCCTTCTTGCCCGTCACGATGATATATTCTTGAGTGGTCTTAGGGTTGTTGAGATAGACTTTGTTGTCCGTCACAGAAAGGCTTGCTGACACTACATCAACATAACACTGCGACTTCTGCGCCTGACGGACAGCACTATAGATATAACCATCGCAACTTTCTGAAGAGATACGCACACGAATGAATTTTCCCACGTCCGAACTTCCTACGACATAGGCTCCATCGCTTTCGGCAGTGAGGTTGGTCCAGCCCGACTCTCCGTTGTCGCTTATCTGCCATTGTGGCGTTATTACGGCACCGCTCTGCTGCAGTGTGTAAGCCATTCCGCCGAGTTTGTACCTCAAGAAACGTCCCACCGTGGCAGTTGTACAGTCGATAGTCACAGTACCCGACAGGGGCGGAATACCAATCAAGACATAGGACTGCGGCATGTTAGGATTGGTAGGATTGGAAATGGTCTTTCCCGCAGTTGCACCTACGGGTGAGAGAATAGCATAAGGAGGTATGATGTGGATGCCGTTTGTGGATGCCATTGCCCAGCAACCTTTAGAGGACACCTTTGCACTCACATTGATGCTCCCATTGTCGGTTCCGATGCCATATTTGGCACCGCTCGTAGTGACATTTCCGCCGGTGATGTTGACATTGCCATTGCCGCAAAGAATGGCAGATCCGTTGACGGAGCAAGAGGCAGACACATTGCCGCCACTGATATTTATTCCCGTCTTTGCATAAATTCCGCATGCTCCGTCGCCTGTAGAAGCGGCATCAACATCGGCAGAGATATTCACGGAGCCTTGTGTTGACAATATGGCTCCTCCGCAAGACTTGGCAGTAGTCTGTCCGTTGAGAACAGAGATGTCTTTTTGTGCAGTGACAGCCCATCCTGCTGCAGTAGCCGTGACACTTCCCCCCAAAGTAATAGACCCGACATCTGCGATTATCCCGTACTTGGCACCACGAGCAATGGTGGTGCCACTGCTTATTTTCACATTCCCGGCTTTGGCATAGATGGCGGCACAATTGGTTCCGCACTCGGCTTTTATAAATCCGTTTTGTATAGTTATGTTTCCGTTGCGGGAATAGATGGCGTCTTTTCCTGCATCAATAGTAACTGAGCCAGACTTAATAAGGATGTCATTATCAGTATTAAGTCCGTCTTTGCTACAATCAATGTTAATATTTGCAGCGATTGTAAGACTTGAGACAGCAATACCGTGGTTTCCTGTGTTTATGACAAGTTGCTTATCACCGGAAATAGTCAAAGCGTAATCTCCCTTTATACCTCTTATGTACTTGTCGGCATCCATATTGAGTGTGGTGTTGCCTGTAAGTACGAGTTCCGCATCAGCGGCAATCGAGGAGACATTAACGTTGCCTGAGATATTGACTGCCTGTGTTTTAGCATAACACAAGACCAAACAGAAAACAATTGTACAAAGTTTGTACATTCTTACATACTTAGTCATGGCTTGATATAGTTTTTAAATCGTTATATTCCTATTCCCTGATATCGGAAACCGTGTGAGAGCAGTTCCTGCTTGTCGTAGATATTGCGTCCGTCAAGTATAAGGTTGCCGCGCATTGTTTTCTTTACGACCTGCCACGAAGGCAGACGGAACTCTTTCCACTCGGTGACAAGCAGAAGTGCATCAGCATTGAGGACAGCATCGTAGATGTCGGAAGCGTAATAGAGATTATCCTTTTCTTTCAGAATACGTTTCGCCTCCCCTATAGCTACAGGGTCATACACACGCAGATTGCAGCCTGCCTCAAGCAGCAGATTGATGAGCACAAGCGATGTAGCCTCGCGCATGTCATCGGTGTTTGGTTTGAAACTCAGTCCCCACATGGCAATGGTCTTGCCATTCAGTCCTTCGGGGAAAGCCTTCTCGAGTTTGCGGAAGAGCACCTCTTTCTGACGGTAATTGACTTCCTCCACAGCCTCAAGCACACGCATCCGGCATCCGTTCTCTGCTGCCGTATGCAGCAAGGCCTTCACATCCTTGGGGAAACAACTTCCGCCATAACCGATACCCGGATAGAGGAACTTGCTGCCGATACGTGCATCGGAGCCTATCCCCTTGCGGACCATATTAACGTCAGCACCCACCTGCTCGCACAGGTTGGCTATGTCGTTCATGAAAGAGATACGCGTGGCGAGCATGCTGTTGGCGGCATACTTGGTCATCTCTGCGGAAGGTATGTCCATGAAGATAACCCGGAAGTTGTTCAAGAGGAAGGGGCGATACAGACGTGTCATCAGTTCACGCGCATGTTCGCTCTCAACACCTACCACCACCCTGTCAGGCGACATGAAATCCTTGATGGCATCACCTTCTTTGAGGAACTCGGGATTGGACGCCACATCGAAGTCTATGTCAAGACCTCTGTTCTTCAGTTCCTGCTCAACCGCCTCACGCACTTTGCGCGATGTGCCTACGGGCACGGTACTCTTGGTTACGACAAGCAGATAGTTGTTCATCTTCCGCCCCACTTCACGAGCCACCTGAAGCACATAACTGAGGTCAGCCGACCCATCCTCATCGGCAGGAGTACCGACGGCTATGAAGAGTATCTCCAGCTTGTCGAGCACTGAGCCGAGGTCGGTTGTGAAATGCAGGCGTTTTGCCTTCATGTTTCTGAGAACCATATCCTCCAAACCGGGTTCGAAGATTGGTATGATGCCCTTCTTCAGACTGTCTATTTTCTGCTCGTTGACATCCACACAAGTGACGTCAACGCCCATCTCGGCGAAGCATGTTCCCGAGACAAGACCTACATATCCTGTACCTACTATTGCGATGTTCATGATGTTTCAGGTTTACGTTTCAGGTTTCAGGTTTCAAGTTTCAAGTTTCAGGTTTCAAGTTTCAGGTTATGCATTATGAATTATGCATCACTCTACTCGTCGTCGTCAGAGTAGTAGTTGTAAGTATCTTTCTTCTTTCTGCCGTAGCGTGAGCCGTAACCGTAGCCGCCATACCCATAGCCTCCGTAACCATAACCGTAGCCATAGCCTCCATAGCCATAGCCGTAGCCATAAGCATAACCATAGCTTTTGCGCAGTCCACGACGCTCGGTAGGTATGTCGGAGAGTATGAGTTGTATCTTATCGGCATGGTCAACCGAGAGTTGCTGCAGAGTGTTCTTGGCGAAATACTTGTTGGTCTGCATGCATCGTATGACAAAAAGTGTGATGTCGGTCTGTTCTACAAGAGCGTATGCATCAGGTACCTGCCCAATAGGCGAGGAGTCAATAACGATAAACTCGTATCGCTGCTTGAGAATATCGAGCATCTCTGTAAGATGTTCACTGCGTATCAGTTCCCCGGGATTTGGTGGGATGGTGCCTGCCCGCATAATGTCAAAGTCAAAAGCATCGTGGTGGTGAATCACATCTTCAAGCGAGCATTCCCCTATAAGGTAGTTGGTTACACCAAGTCCGTTTTCGATACCGAGTTTTTCGTGAATATTAGGTTTACGTATATCCAAGTCGATAAGCAGAGTCTGTTTACCTGTCATTGCATAGAGTGCTGCGAGATTGGTAGAAAGGAATGTCTTGCCGTCACCCGACTGCGTGGAAGTGATAGCAATGCTGATGCCTGTCTTTCGCTGAACAATAAACTCAATGCGTGTACGTATACTCCGTAGCATCTCGGCATAAGACGAGCGTGGGTTTTTCTTCACCAATGTCGGGTTCTCCGATTTGGCATGACGCACAGAGCCAATGAGTCTGAAATCAGAAAGACGCTCAGCTTCCTTGGGAGTACGCACTTTGTTGTTGAGCAATTCGGAGAGAATGACAAGCAACAAGGGAATCAAGAGTCCGATTAGCAAATATCTTGTTGTCGTTTTGCGTTTCTGTGTACCGTTGGTTACAGCGGTTGTCCGCGCACGGTCAAGAATATCATTGTCGGGCATGTTGCTTGCCTTCTGAATCTCAGCTTCGGCACGTTTCTGAAGGAAGAAAGTATAGTAGTTGTCATCGATGCGGTAGTTACGCTCGATAGCCACCATCTGCAGTTCCTTCTCAGGCAGGTTCTTTATGTCTTTCTGCACTTGTGCATATCGTGTCTGCAAGTCTTTTTTCTCTATTTCAAGAGAAGCACGCATAGAACGGACCACCTCGTTGATAGCCTCTTTGACGTTCTCTATATCCTTAGTATATTTGGCGTAATAGACGTTTTTCTCGCTCAGTTCGCCGCGTTGGATGCGCAGGTCGTTGAGTTGTTGCACGAGTGTCATAAGCATAGGCTCGTTAAGCCCGAGAGATGAAGGTGCAGCCACACCCCCCTCTTCCATATTTGTCTGAATATAATTCTCAAGGTAATTGAGATAAGTCTCTTTGAGATTAAGCGACATCTCCTGAGCATCGTAACTCTCCATCTTAGCCATGAGAGTTCCGGCATAAGATCCCACATCCACAAACTTGTTCTCCTGACGGAAATCCGTCATAGCCCCTTCACTGACGACTAACGATTTCTGGAGTAGCTCAAGTTGCTGATTGATAAAACGGATGGAGTTGTCTGCAACATCGTTCTTGCGGTTGAGGTTGTCTTCAAGGAAACATTTGCATAGCATGTTGATGAAGTCGCAGTCACGTTGTGGAGTCTCACTGACAAGTGAAATCTGCAATACAGAAGAGCCTTCCGACACGAAGTCAAGTCCCAACCGTGAAGAGAAGTCATTAACAAGCGAACCACGGTCACGGAAGCGGAAATAGAGTTTGCCCGAGCGCACCATGTTATCTGTAGGAAGAATTACACAGTCGAACCAGTCGGTATGCACAGGTTCCCCATATCGAGTTTCTATATTAAAGTCTATATCATTGTCCTTGGAAGTGATGACCAGAGTACCATCATCCTTTATCTCAAGGTGGAACATCATGCCATATGCGAATTGCGACACGTGCGTCGGCTCCACTATGACAGGAGTCATGTTATAAATATTACGTGTTTTGAAACGTCCCTGAGTAATATAGTCAACATGCATGAACGGCAGTGAATCTACGACACGACACATCAAGTCGTATCCGCGCAGCATTATAACTTGATTGTTTACATTTTTATAGCCGGCATCAACGCCGAAGCCCTGCATCAGCAGTGAAGAGCCCCCATAAGAAGGTCCGTATTCTTTGATAATAATGGTACCGGATGACAGGTATTGAGGTATCCATTTCCGATTCTGCAGCATTGACAATGCAAAAGCAATTACAGCACCAATCACGAAGAGATACCAATATGAAAGAATCTTCAGTCCCCACTCCATGAGGTCAAAGTTGGACTTTTCTTCTTCAAACTGATTCTGTTGAGGTGTATTTGATTTGTTTTCCATGCGCTTTGCGTTTTAGTTAGAAAATAACACCAGTATCATAAGACAGATTGCTATATCAATTACCATATCGGAGTGAAATTAAGCACTGTTATAAGCAAAGATACTGATGATGTGATAAGTGCGAGCAAGCCGCTGTAGGATGCCACTTTGTAGAAACTGCCTTTGCTACGTGCCACGTATATCACATCGTTGGGATAGACGTAATAGTATTTTGAGTCAATCACAGTGTTTGTACGAATATCAAACTCAAGTATCTCAGGTTCCCCCTCTCCTTGCGGGCGAAGGATGCGCACATGCTTGTGGTCGGCTCCGTCGCGCAAATCACCGGACATAGCAAGTGCCTGATAGATGGTCAGTTTGTCGCGATACACAGGAAAAGTTCCCGAGTTGATATCACCTATCACGGTAAACGTCTTGTTGTAAATAGAAAGTTTGATTTCAGCGTCAGGAATAATCTCACGGAAACGTTTTTCCACTTCCTGCCTTGCCTCTTCAATGGTAAGACCTTCCACATGAATAGGTTCGAGGAAAGGAATATCAATAGTACCATCGGAATAAACACGATAGGAGTTAACATCATTGGATGAAGCGCCCCGACCTTGGGTCATAACCTTCGAGATAGTTTGATCCATGGTTATCAGACGATAGATTATCTCGTCGTTGACACGTATGCGATACGGCGTATAGTCTGCGTTCTCATATACGGGCAAGCCTTTCCTTTCCTGCAGCAGACCAACCGCACGGTGAGGATAACAGCCTGTCAGACATAACGTCAGAACACACAGCAGCAATATGGTTTCAAGTTGTTTCAAGTTTCAGGTTTCAAGTTTCAGGTTTCAGGTTTCAAGTTTCTTACAATATGAATTATGCATTATGAATTATGAATTCACTATTCGTTATTCGCCTTCGCTTTATCCACCGCCCCTTTTATTCTCATCACGAGCGAATAGACGAACACTCCGAAAGAGATAGTTCCTGCGGTAACGGAGATGGCTGTGGCTGCCGAGTTGATACCAAAGCTGTATCCGGGCATCTTGCGCACATAAATCACATCGTTGGGTTCCACGTAATAGAATTCGGAGTTGATGATATCAGCCGAGCGCACATCAAAGGTTTTAATAACAGTGGAATCATTAACCTCACGCACTATCTTTATCTCATGGCGATATCCGAAATCGGGTATGTCGCCCGCCATGGCAAGCGCTTCGAAGATTGTCACTTTCTCTTTGGGCAGCGTGTATCTGCCTGATTTCATGCCTACAAGCGAGAACGTTCTGCCCACGACCTGCACCTCCACCGAAAGGTTGGGCATGTTGCCTTGCTGCACTATCATCCCCGAAAGACGCTCCTCCAACACATGCTTCACCTCGCGCGTATTCATACCTTTGACATAGACGTGCCCGAGGGTCGGAAAATTGATATTCCCTTCTTTGTCAACAAGATAAGTATAGAGGTCGGAGTTGCTGTTGGCTGAGTTCTGACGTGCGAGCTGACGGATATTGGTGAAAGTGGCGCCGCCATTGAACAATGCGCTTATCTTCTCGTCAATGCTGTAAACCTGAATGAAGAGACGGTCATCTGTTTGAAGAATATAGTCGGTGTAAAGCAGAGTATCCGTATAGGAAGGTATATGTTTGTCAGGCTCCTGCATGTAGTTCACCTTTTTGGAAGTGACACAAGATGCAGCCGAGAATACAAGCAAAGCAAGCAATATGAGATGTTTAATCTTCAAAATCTCCACTTATTATACACTCACATTTATTAATTAGGCGTGCAAAGTTAGTGAATTTTGTTCAAACATGCAACAAACAGAGGTAATTTTTGAATATTTAGGAAATATAGGATGCCGCTGAAATGAGAAGGGTTTACGCATCTGTCGTGCGGGCAAGTGACATAGAAGAGTGAGTGAAGAGTAAAAAGAATGGTATTCCCCACTCAGCATACACTTAGCATAGAGATTATTTGAGGTCAGGTGACATTATGGTGATAAATCGCCGAATAGAATCAATCGTTTTCAGATCAGCCATGAGGAAATGCCTGCCACCCAATGTCACAATCTATCTGTATCCTATGTTTTGCGTTAGATTGGCGTTCATCTCTATTGCATTCTGAGGAACAGGGAAGACGGTAGTGTAGCCACCAGCAGGCTGCCATGACGATTCAAATCCTTCGACAACCTTCTCTCCTGGTAACGCAGGGCGGTCGGAATAAGAAGACGTGAAAATGCCGAACCTAATCATATCCTGCCGGCGCCATCCTTCCCAAACAAGTTCAAGTTTCCGCTCTTCGAGAATATTGCAGAGAGTGGCTTCTCTTGGCGTATTGTCGTGACCTGTACGGAATTTTGTCTCACGATTGCGCACCAAATCGAACTCAGTCTGCCCGTTTTGTCCGTTACGCACTTTTGCCTCAGCCTCCATCAGCAGAACATCGGCATAACGGAAAAGCACAATATCGTTCTGACGCATAGTGCCATCCCAAAATCCGGCAGGGTCGATGGCATATTTGTACATTCGTGCGCCGGCAGTAGCGATAAAGGGGCTGTAAGTAAGGTCCAACTGAACATCCAAGGCTTTATATACAAGAGTATCGCCACTGAGCAGCACCAGTGGTTGCTCACCGGCATACACCGTATCAGCAAAAAACGAGAGGGCGAAACGGCAGTCAACGTCATTGGTATTGTAGCCGAATGTGCGAAGAGTCTCACGCGTGGCGCAACTGCCGTTCTCACCCGCGTAACCCAACGCTGCACCATGCTGATAGTGCAAACTGCGGAACTGGTTGCTGAAACGGTTCTGATAAACCCAATAATCCATAGGGATAGTGAAGATATTCTCAGCAGATGTCTCATTGTGTACAGCAAAACACATGGTCTGACTTTCATCAAGTGCCAATCCTGAGTTACGTATCAACTCGGCATAATACCCCACTGCCTTCCATGCGGACAGACTATCACTGAAGCAGCGTATCTTTATGTCTTTACCGTCAGGATGGTCAGTGTCTGTCCAATCGTCATCGGTCCATACTTCTGCATTAAGTGCCAGTTTCATCATTGCGAAAGCAGCCACAGACAGACTTACATGACCGTAATAATCGTTTTTCACAGTACTCCTCACATCGGGCAACCATTCCATTGCATCACACAATTCGGTCTCCACAAAACGGAACACCTCATGCCGTTCCGACTGGGAGACATCTTTCAAATCCACATCCACGTCAATCACAATGGGGACACGTGCGAACAAATCGAGCAGATAGGCATAACAGATAGCCCTGATGGCTCTCACTTCGGCACAATACATTTCGAATTGTGTATCGTTAATCAGATGGTGATAATCATTGAGTGTCTGCAAAGAATAGTTGGAAAGGACTATCACTTTGTAAAGATATTTCCATGCGTTGCCAAGAGCTTCGTTGTCAGGCTGCCATGTGTGGAGAAACAACTGCTGCCACAATCCTCCGTCGTACCAGTCACCGCCACGTGTAGGGATGAGAGCTTCGTCTGTAGTGAATGTCTGAAGGTCGTAAACGCCGCGATAGGTACCTTGCAGTCCTTCGCCGGCAACCGACCCGCCTATATGGTTGTACAATCTGCCGACAGTGTTGTTATACAGACTTGCAGCATCTGTAATGAATGCTTCCTCCGGCAGTTCGGAACGCGGTTCTTCATCAAGAAAGGAGCAAGAAACAACAAGCAGTGAGGTAAATAATAAGGATATAATCTTTTTCATAATTGCACAGATATAGAGAATGAATATGTCCTTGCCACGGGCCATGTACGCTTGTCGTCAATACCGAGCGTGCCGTTAATTACGGAAGAGTTAATCATAGGTGTCAGTCCTGAATAACCGCTGATGGTAGCTACATTGTTGACCGAGAGCGAGAGACGTAGCGACGGCAGACGACGGGCCGGGCGTTCATTAGAGGTGTCGGTCTTCCTATGCACCCATTTCTCAATAGGCATATTCCACCCCAAAGTTATGTAATCGATATTGACGTAGTCGCCTTTCTCAAGCCAATAGTCACTTACGGTAAGGTCTTTGATATTATTAGTCTCTGCACGGCGAAAGATGTTGTAATAGGGCAAACTGCCGATATTCATATAACTCAGTGCCGTGCCGTTGAAAATCTTGTGACCGAAAGCCCCGTTCAACTGCACGGACAAGTCAAGTTGTTTGTACCTGAATGAGATATTGCTTCCAAGCAGCACTTTAGGTGTTGCCTGTCCGCACACCTGTCTGTCTCCACCGTCACTCATGCTGATGCCTTTTTTACCATCGATATCGGCAATCTCATACCTATATGTGCCATCTTCCTGCCGGCTTAGACCGGTGCAATGAGGCAGATAGAAGACGCCAAGCGGTTGACCTACTATTTGATATACGACATCTGCATCTCCGCCGTGCAATCCGGCACCGTTGAGTCCTGCTATCGGTGTGTACTCTGGTGCAGTGAGATACTGGTCTTCATACCAACCGTTGAGCGAGAGCAGTCGGTTGCGCTGCCATGCAAGATTGGCACTGATGTTAAGACTGAAATCTTTGGTTTGCACTGCAGCTATACCCAATCCGAATTCAAGACCAGTGTTCTCCATCTGTCCGAGGTTGGCGAGCAGATGGTCGTAAAGGAACGGAGGCACACTGACCTCGTAATTGTAAAGCATGTCGGTGATATGGGAATAGTAGTAACCGGCATTGAACAATATTCTGTTATTCAGCACCCCGAAATCCAGTCCTGCACTTACAGTTGACGATTTCTCCCATCGGAGGTCGGGATTGGCATTGCGGGTTATACCCATAGTGACCACCTCCCCGTCAGAAGTCTCTATTATCCCTTCAGGAGCAAGCAGCAAGAGCGATTGATAAGCCTTGATGCCGCTGAGGTTTCCTGTAATACCATATCCTGCACGAACAGAAAGACGGGAGAGCCAGCGATTCGCCGGTTCCATGAACTTCTCTTTTGAAATATCCCATGAGACACTAACAGAAGGGAAAAATCCCCACTTGTGGTTGCTACCGGCAAGCGAACTGGCATCAGCGCGTGCAGTAACCGACAGATTGTACCTGCCAAGTGCAGTATAACCAACCTGCCCCATCACCGACACCAGATGCTGTCTTTCATACTCGGACCCGGTGCCTTGCCACATACGCATGGCGCCCACACTCAGATTGTCATATCCGAAGGCGTTGCTTGCAAGTTTGTTGACGGTAGTGTGAAAACCAGTACGGGTTACACCCTGCATCTCGCCAAGCAGAGACGCCTCCACCAGATGCCTGCCGTTATTGAATTTGTATCCCGCACGGACGTTAGCCAACCATGCCTGCTCCTTTCCGGCACCACGATAGATTTTTCCCGTACTCTCAATGTAGGTCGGATAGAAGTACCTTTGGTCGTTTACATCGTAACTGTAGCTGCCATAGGCAGACAGACTGAAGCCTTTGCCGAGATTCCCGTTTATTCGCAAATGCATATTGAAATGCAGCTCGTCGCTATGCTTCTCGATGTCAAGCAATGACTGCGGATGATTGATTTGGCTGGCATCAGTGTAACCTGTCCAACCTCCGTCTGCATTTTTTCCCAGGGGGAAGGTAGGATTAAAAGCAGCCGAGGAGTAAAACAGTTTCTGCTCGTCGTTGATGTAGGTGTTCCATTGTGTTGCGCCAAACACACCCAAGTCAATGGTCATACGTTTGTCAAAGGCATGCTGCGTAACATCAAGTTTGGCAGTCAGGTTTCGGTTGCCGATTGTTTTTACGATAGTGTTGTTCTGACTGAAACTGACAGATGCTCTGTATTGCGACTGCTCGGAACCGCCGCTTATCGCCACATGGTGGTTCTGAACAAAACCCGTCCGTAACACCGAGCGCTGCCAGTCGGTATCAGAGCCATGGTCAACAATGCTCAGGCCAAGTCTGTGCGTCAAATCCCGATATTCATCGCCGGTCATCACGGGCAAGAACTTGTCTGCATGACTGAAGCCCACATCGCCGCTATAGCCTACTGAGAAACGTGCGGCAGAACCGCGTTTGGTTTTCACTTCAATCACACCGGCAGAGGCACGGCTGCCATATTGAGCTGTCTGAGCAGCATCTTTGAGAATGGTGAAACTTTCGATGTCGGCAGGATAGATGCTTGCCAGCGTACGCAAGTCGGATGACATGCCGTCGATAATCACCAACGGCTCATTTCCACCGGTAAGAGAAGTGTTACCACGAACACGGACAGAAGACAGCATTGCCTCCTGGTTGGAATTGTTGCCGACTGTTACACCGGCAGTTCTGCCTTGCAAAGCATCGAGAGCTGTAGTCATGTGACCACGTTGCATATTGTCACCACGCAAGGTATCTCCCATCAACAAACCGCTCTTCACCAAAGACGAATCGGGTAATATTGTTTTATCATCTGCTGATACGACAATAACCGACGCAAGTGCCAACATCGCTGCCAAAAGAAAATCTCTATAGTGGATGTACATACAATAACAATTTTTGTTGACAAAGTTACACAAAAATATCTATATACACAAGATGTACGAGAAATCTATAGATTTATGAAAGGAGCAATGCACTATGGAAATATAATCCTGCTCACATTGATTATAGTATATTTATAACTTGGATATTATCCATACCATAATCTTACCGTAGTATCACCGTAGTATCACCGTAGTATCACCGCAGTATCACCGCAGTATCGCTATGTAACTAAGTATCAATAGCGGACAGCGTCAGCATTCGAAGCAATGCCTCCAACTGCTGCAGGGTCATGCCGTGTTCGAGCACAAAGGCGGCAAAAGCCTGAGCATAGTTTATACCGGGCAACAAGGCTTCATCGTTGATACCGGCATAGTACATCAAACATGGGTTGAGCCGCAGTGTCAACAATGTATGGCACACGTCGGGTGCATTCTGAGGGGTGATAAAGTAATAATTTTCATAGGTCTTGAGATAATCATCCACTATCTCCTGATACGTGGCGCCGCATAGACCCTCCAGCAAAGCGCAGACGTAACCTGTACGATCTTTACCCTCAGTGCAATGCACCACATACGGACCGGGGCGCGAAGACATTTCAATCAGGGCTTCAATCAGCGGAGTATTGAACTCATCAACAGTTGGGTCGGCTTTCAGCGGACAAAGGATGACATTACCTTTTTCCCATAACTGCCGGCTATAGGAAGGCATGTCGTAACCCGCCATTTTTTCGGGGTTGTCAGTGAGATTGAGCACCGTTGCAACCTGTTGTTGCTCTAAATAAGCCGATACATATTGTGCGCGGGATATTTCATTGCTGAACGGCGAAGAAGAGCGATGCAGTCTTCCTTGGGCGATATTGCCAGCAGTCACGGAGCGTGCGTTGGCAAAAGCTTCATCGGAAGGGTAGTTGTCGCGGTCGTACTTGTATTTCATACCCAAGGCTGTCTGTACATCAAGCATGCCGGCTTTCTCTTTCATCTTAACGACAACGGGCTCTCCTTCACGATCCATGAAAACGGCAGGCAGTCCGGTATTGTTGGCAGTGAAGCAAACAGACGAGTAGCCGGGGTAATCGATGCAGATGTATTCACCGGTTGCAGAATAGAAACCATCATAATAAGGCATAACAAGTTCCGTATCAGTGAGTGCAATAGTAATGACGTCACCGAGGGCAAAGCCTGCCTTGGTCATATCGTCTCCTGTAAAACTGAGCATGGCTGCTCCAAACTCATTGTAGGATACTATTTTGCCGCTCAACAATTCCGCAGGCGACTTCTCTCCGCATGAAGAGGCAACAGTTATTACGGCAAAAAGAGACAATATGATAGCAATGCTTTTGCCGCATCGAAAGATAGAGATGTGATTCATAGGTAATATTATTTATAATAAAAATCTGGCATAGGTCAAAAATCTATTGTTTTGCCTACAAAGGTACGCATAATTTCGGAAAGTGGCAAACAACTAAAAAGAAATAGCAACAATGCAGATGAAAGAAACCGGGAAGAACAACGATGTGAAAGGAGGGAGAACGGAGCGCGGGAAACGGCATAAAACAGAGAGCCCCTCAGTCGGTTGACTGAAGGGCTCTGAAAGTGGCGGCTACCTACTCTCCCACTGACGCAGTACCATCGGCGATGCTGAGCTTAACGACCCTGTTCGGAATGGGAAGGGGTGGGACCTCAGCGCTATAACCACCTTAATGACCTCGGTAATTCGATATTTTCATAATCCAATGATTTCAAAACTCAATGACTGATGTCCAAAAACATACAAATCACAAAACATCTCTTACCAATATGGGGTTGACATATTGATTGAAACAAAGAAAACTAACCTTGACCTGTTTGCAAGAAAAAAAGAATTCGGGTAATTAGTACTGCTCGGCTTTATGTCACCATTGTACACCTGCAGCCTATCAACGTCATCGTCTATAACGACCCTTAATGAAATCTAATCTTGGAGCCAGCTTCGCGCTTAGATGCTTTCAGCGCTTATCTGAACCGAACGCTGCTACCCGGCAGTGCCCTTGGCAGAACAACCGGTGCACAGGAGGTTCGTCCAACACGGTCCTCTCGTACTAGTGTCAGACCTCCGCAAATTTCTACGCCCACAACAGATAGAGACCGAACAGTCTCACGACGTTCTGAACCCAGCTCGCGTGCGACTTTACTGGGCGAACAGCCCAAAACTTGGGACCTTCTCCAGCCCCAGGATGTGAAGAGCCGACATCGAGGTGAGATACCACCCCTTCGATATGAGCTCTTGGGAATGATCAGCCGGTTATCCCCGGAGTACCTTTTATCCTTTGAGCGATGGCCCTTCCATACGGAACCACCGGATCACTATGCCCTTGTTTCCAACCTGGTCGACTTGTTAGTCTCTCAGTCAAGCGCGCTTATACCATTACACTCTACTGACGGTTACCAATCGTCATGAACGCACCTTTGGAAGCCTCCGTTACTCTTTTGGAGGCGACCACCCCCGTCAATCTACCGACCATGCAGTGTCCCCGCCCCGCGGGTTAGTACCAAAATAACCAAAGGGCCGTATTTCAACAGCGGCTCCACAAACACTGGCGTGCCTGCTTCATTGCCTCCGGCCTATCCTTCACATCA
>JAFVBR010000029.1 GCA_017479885.1 Paludibacteraceae bacterium
CAAGCAGTATGGCTTCTGGATTGTCAAGGAGTATCGTGAGGCATACAACATGTACTGCTGCTCGGGCATCCTGTTCAACCATGAGTCTGAGCGCCGTGGCGAGACCTTCGTCACCCGCAAAATCACACTGGCTGCCGCCCGAATCAGTCAGGGTTTGCAGAACTGCTTGTATCTTGGCAATATGGACTCCCTGCGTGACTGGGGGTACGCCAAGGACTATGTGGAGTGTATGTGGCTCATCCTGCAACAGGACAAGCCGGAGGACTTTGTGATTGCTACGGGTGTACAGCACAGTGTGCGTGAGTTCACAGAACTTGCTTTCCGTCATGCCGGTATTGAACTGAAATTCGAGGGCGAAGGAATCAATGAGAAAGGCATCGTAGTCAGCGGTCCGGATAACTTGATTGGAAAAGCTGTTGTCGCAGTCAGTGAGGATTTCTATCGTCCTACTGATGTTGTGAACCTTTGGGGTGACCCCACGAAGGCCAAGGCCAAACTCAAGTGGAACCCGAACAAGACGAGTTTTGAGGAGCTTGTCAAACTGATGGTAGAGAGTGATATGGCCAAGGTCGCATCCGAGGATGCCGCCATGAAGGTGCGCACCAACCTCGCCGAATATCTGGAAAAAGGCATCGTCAAGTAAGAACTGAAAGAAAAGATTTTGACAGCCCGTTTACAGAATAAAAAGAGACAAAACATTTGGCAGTTTCGGCGAAAAGTGTTATTTTTGCACCGTCAAACCAAATACAGGAAGAAATGATGACAACAGCAACAACTACACCCAATAGGGTGTCGCCAGACAGCAGATATTCCAGACTTCAGAATGCGCGGGATTATGCTGTTGCGCATGGCTGGACTCCTCTTACGCCTGAGGAGCATGCCGAATTGATGCAAGCAGTAGCAGACTGTACAAATCTATAGGGAATGCGATATCTGCTTGACACGTGTATCATGCTCTTTATGGTCAATAAGACTGGTGAGCTGGGTGACAATGTAGAAGCCATTGTCACAGATTTCGGCAATCAGCTATACATGTGCTCTGCAAGTATCCGGGAACTTTCTGCAGCATGGCATAAGTACGACTATATGCAACGCAAGTGGAAGTCTGCAGAACTAATGATACAAGAACTTCATGACCATTACGGGGTACAGATTCTCTATCCCCAGCGTGAGCACTACAAGAAGTTCCTCTCTTTGCAGTGGAATCTTGCAGAGAATCACCGCGACACCACCGACCTGCTCATCATTGCCCACGCCATCACCGAAGGACTGACCCTCATTTCTTCCGACACCAAATTCGACTTCTATTGTAACCAAGGTCTTGACTATCTCTATAATAAGAAATAGAATTGTCAATAGCGAACCGTAAGCACTCAATTGCTTTTTAGGTCATAATATTAATAATGTGTACTTTTGCCGACGCAAACCAAAAGTTTACGTTATGGCAACAAGTAAAGATTTTGAAAAATTATGGAACCGGTATCAAGACGAGGTCCAGGCTACAG
>JAFVBR010000010.1 GCA_017479885.1 Paludibacteraceae bacterium
CCCGGACTCGAACCGGGGATAGTCTCACTATGGAGCCACTGGGCGGACTCGAACCGCCGACTTTTGTCGTGTTGAGCCACTGGCCGGACTCGAACCGGCGATATTTGTACTCCTGTGAGCCACTGGGGGGACTTGAACCCCTGACCCACGCATTACGAATGCGTTGCTCTACCAACTGAGCCACAGTGGCAACATTATTACCCGCTTGAGTGACAGAAATCCTACGAGATGCAGGCTCACACCAAAAGCGGCTGCAAAGGTAAACTTTCTTTTTCAAATACGCAATAGATTTCAGCAATTTTGCTGACTTTTCTGCATTTTACATTGAAATATTCTCTCCGATGAAATCGCGAAATATATGAAAGATTGACAGTTACAAACAATATGATTTTTTTCTTCAAAAAAAATGATTTTGGGTATTGTTGGTTCACAAAAAAGTACTAACTTTGCAGACGAACGAATTAACCGACTTCTGTTCGTTTGCGAATATTACTCAAAGCAAGAATTGATGCGGAGTTCGCACGATTTTTCGATGAAAACGAAAACATTCGAATGACCGCAATTTTGCAAAAACGCATCAAATTGACAACATACCTTAGTCCGATGAAGAAGGTGTGTAGGTAGATGACACACCTTTGCCGGAAACAGATGAAAATGATTGTTGACAAAAAAATGGAACTTGAACCTGCACCTTATTATATAATATATTCATCCTGTTATTCACGGTGAAAACGATGGTTTGTGATATTGTTAATAACCTGATTGCAATGTCCTCCGCCATAATAAGCCATAACAAGACAACGCACACTGACTAAAGAAAGTTTTTAGAAATATAATATACCAAATTAACATGGAAACCTACATTATCAAACGTGATGGCAAAAAAGAGATATTCGCCATCGAGAAAATCAAAGAGGCTATTGCGAAAGCCTTTATCGCGTCGGACTCATTCGCGACGGAGGAAATCATGACCAATATCCTTGGACATTTGCGCGTGCAGGACGGGGTAAGTGTGGAAGAGATTCAGAATCAGGTGGAGATTGCGCTTATGTCGGAAGGATATTACAAGGTGGCAAAGAACTATATGCTCTACCGCAGCCGCCATCAGGGAGACAGAGAGACACGCGACAAACTGGAGTTCCTTATGAGTTACTGCGATGCAGTGAATCCCGCTACCGGCAGCAAGTATGATGCAAATGCAAACGTGGAGAAGAAAAACATTGCTACCCTTATCGGCGAACTGCCCAAGTCAAACTACATCCGTCTGAACCGTCGTCTGCTGACAGACCGCATCAAAGAGATGTTCGGCAAAGAAGTGGCTGACAAGTACATCAGTCTTCTTCACCAGCACTTTATTTACAAGAACGATGAGACATCGCTTGCCAACTACTGTGCATCCATCACCATGTATCCGTGGCTCATAGGCGGCACTATATCTATCGGCGGCAACTCCACCCCCCCCACCAACCTCAAGTCGTTCTGTGGCGGATTTGTCAACATGGTATTCATTGTAAGTTCCATGCTGTCAGGAGCATGCGCCACTCCGGAATTCCTCATGTATATGAGTTATTTCCTCGGATTGGAATACGGCAAGGACTATTGGAAACGTGCCGACGAAGTGGTTGACCTCTCACTCAAGCGCCGCACTATAGACAAAGTGATTACCGACTGCTTCGAGCAGGTGGTTTATTCCATCAACCAACCTACAGGTGCACGCAATTTCCAGGCAGTGTTCTGGAACATATCCTACTACGACAGTTTCTACTTCAACTCTCTCTTCGACAATTTCTATTTCCCCGACGGCAGCAAACCGGACTGGGACGGACTCAACTGGCTTCAGAAGAGATTTATGAAATGGTTCAATGCCGAGCGTCTGCGCACTCCCCTCACCTTCCCTGTTGAGACCATGGCACTGCTCGCAGACGGCAATGGCGACTTCCGCGATAAAGAATATGCCGATTTCACCGCAGAAATGTATGCTGAAGGTCACTCATTCTTCACCTACGTAAGCGATAATGCCGACTCACTGAGTTCATGCTGCCGTCTGCGCAACGAAATCACTGATAACGGATTCAGCTATACACTTGGTGCGGGTGGTATTTCTACAGGTTCTAAATCTGTGCTCACCATCAACCTCAACCGCGCCATCCAGTATGCAGTGCGCATGGGTATCCCATATCAAGCATACGTAGAGGAAATTGTTGACTTGATGCACAAAGTGCAACTCGCATACAACGAGAACCTGAAACGTCTGCAGGAGAAAGGCATGCTTCCTCTCTTTGATGCAGGATATATCAATATAGGACGTCAGTATCTGACCATCGGTGTCAACGGTCTGGTTGAGGCCGCCGAGTTCCTCGGAATAGAAATCACCGACAACGAGCGTTACGCCCACTACGTACAGGAAGTTCTCGGCATCGTAGAGAAGCTCAACAA
The DNA here is from genome assembly GCA_017479885.1 of Paludibacteraceae bacterium. Lineage (GTDB taxonomy): Bacteria > Bacteroidota > Bacteroidia > Bacteroidales > Paludibacteraceae > Colicola. The sequence goes on from JAFVBR010000010.1 coordinate 2,437, forward strand.
GAAATACCGCACTAAAGACGTTATGTTCAACTGCGAGATGATACCGGCAGAAAATGTAGGCGTAAAACATGCAAAGTGGGATAAAGAAGACGGCTACGTTGTTCCCCGTGACTGCTATAACTCATATTTCTATGTGGTAGAAGATACGTCACTAAACGTTATCGACAAGTTCCGTATGCACGGCAAGAAATATATTGAGCACCTCACCGGTGGTTCAGCTCTGCACTGCAACCTTGAGGAACACCTGTCGAAAGAGCAGTACCGGCAGCTTCTGCGCGTAGCAGCCAAGGAAGGATGCAACTATTTCACTTTCAACATCCCCAATACTGTCTGCAACGACTGCGGACATATCGACAAACGCTATCTGCACGAGTGCCCCAAGTGTCATTCCACCAACTTGGATTATCTGACACGTATCATAGGTTATCTGAAACGTGTAAGCAATTTCTCCGCGCCGCGCCAGAAGGAAGCAGCTCACCGCTACTATGCCAACATGCACGACAACCAGAACCAGCAGCAGTTTGCCGAGAGCGAGAAGACAATTGCTGCCAATTGATACGAATAAGATTTGATAGAATCTAACGATAAACAAAGAGTGGTGAGAGTTAACTCATCACTCTTTGTTTATATTAAGATCTAAATTAGAGAAGGCTAAGAGTGAGCAGAATGGTATTACAATGGTATTACTTTCTAATAGTAATTACTAAGAAGAGACGCACAACGTAGTTCAAACTTAGTTTATTCTTTATGAGTGTAAAGGTTACTCTTCTTTGAAATATACGATATAACTATAATAGTAATTGGCAGTGAGACAGCCGATAGTATTGCCTGAGAAGTTGCCATATACTTGCACTTTTTCTTCCAATCCCAAAAGACTTGTGCTTGAGCCTTCATACTTCTTCATTGATTGCATATAAAGATAGGTATTGGCTGTGTAGAGATAATAATCGGTAATTAGACCTTTAGGGGTTATTTCAAGTTTACCATTAACTATACGCCTCTGCCCACGAGTTACGATAACAACATCTTTGCCCTCTTTTGGTATATCAGACATACGGAAGTCAAGATATGGTCTGTAGTCTTCCGCCTCATCTTCCTCAAAAGAGAACATACTCCCTATAATCTCACGCCAATTCTGACTATCAATAGTATAGTTTAATTCTTGAAAAAGAAGGTCGTTACTCATAATGGGCAGTTGGTTAAGATGATCATCTTGGATAATAATGCGTCCAACATATGAATTGTCTTCAACATAAGGAATATGGTAAGTGAGATGGTGTTCCACAACCGTATCACCTTTGTTTGTTATTTTTTCATATGTTTTCAGCCCTGTAAGATCAATATCAATTTTAGGAGGCATATATTCTGATGCAGTAGTAGAAGCAAAACGAGGATGAGAGACATAGACTGTGACTTTGTCGCCGGTAGCAAGTCGTGGAGCAGTCTTATAGTCAGGTATATACCCATAGACATAACCTTTGCCTGTCACATACCCCACTTCAGTATATATGAGCGGATACTGCTCGCCATCGTTGACGGAATACATGACCTCAGCATCTTTTATTCGGTAACGTTGCTCAGCTATAATGTTGGTGTCAGGCATGTTGACTTTCTGAAGGAAGAAGGCAGACTCACTTACTTTCACATTCAGGAAGCCATTGGTAGTAGCTTCTGCAAAGACGACAAGCAAAGGTTCAGTGATTTCACCTCTGTAGTTAATCTCTGTTTTGCACGATGAAATAAAGAGAAGTAATGCTATGAGCGGTAAATATCTGCGCATGAGAAGTGGATAATTTTGATTAGTTATAGTTAGTTGAGTTTGAATAGTTAGAACTTGAATGTGTAACTTACACTTGGAAGAATTGGAAATAGAGTGACTTTATACATTTTGTTGTCCTGACTATAGAGGAGGAAAGGATTCATGTTGTTATAAACATTATATACGCTTACATTCCAAACAGACTGCATATCAGGATGCCGACGAAGCGAATAGTGGAAAGATGCCCCGAAGTCAAGACGGTGATAGTCAGGCATAAGATAATTGTTCCGCTCAGGTATATATGCAACTTCGGTCTCAGTATTCGGGTCGTAATAGACCTGTGTGCCGAGAGTAGCCCTATTGCCAGTGCCATAAACGAAAGTGGCATTCAAATCAACCAGTTTGTTGACAGCCCACTGTATGGTAATGCTCAGGTCGTGCTCACGGTCATACTTGGCAGGGAAAGGTTTACCATAGTTAATCTGTTGCCCTTCACGATTGAACAATCTCCACGCACGACTCCAAGTATAACCAATCCAACCGGTAACTCTCCCGACAGTACGTTGAGCGAGGAATTCCACACCATAGCTCCACCCTTCTCCCATACAGACTTTTTCTTCCCATCCAGTGGTAGAGCCAAGGAAAGAGGCGCCATCTTTATATTCTATCATGTTGAGCATCTTCTTGTAATAGCCCTCAACAGAGAGTTCCACTTGGCCGAGAAGATTGTAACTTATTCCTCCTGCCACTTGCATACTGCGCATTGGAACAATGTTTTTAGTAACGGGGACCCAAAGGTCTGTAGGCAGAGATACACTTGAATTGCTAAGCAAGTGAATATACTGCGACATATATGCATAACTTGCTTTTATTGAGAGGTCTTTCATAGCAAGTGCCCGAATTCCGACACGAGGTTCAAAAGAAGGATATGTCCTCCCGTCAACAGAATAGAGGCTTCCTCTGAGCCCATAACTAATGCGTAGCCATGACAAAGGTGTATATGTATCTTCAACATACAGAGAGGCTTCGTGAGCATGTATTGTTCCATCGGTGAGAGTGGTATCAATATTGATTATATCAGAGAAGTCGTCATCGATGATATTCTGGTTGCCGCTAACCCGGAAATTAAGCGCACTTACTTGCGGACGAAACCTGTGGAAGACATAGTTGGCTCCCCAGTGCAAATCGTGTTTTGGTGAAGCAGCGAAATTGTAATTGGTCTGTATCATCAAATCACCGACAAAAGAGCGATACTCCATCTGTTCATTGAAAGTAGCAGATGCCGACTTTTGCAAGGAAGTGACAGCCGACTGCTGACGCAGGTCATATCGATAACGAGTGTATGACAATTGTGTATTACAGAATATACGCGGAGAAAAGCGATGCTCCCAATTAAGAGCAGTAAGAAGATTTCCCCAATGCCATGCAAACTTAGCCTTGGTATTTTGGTCAGAGCCACTCGATTTTGACTCTCCGAAATTGTTCAATCTGAAATATATATCATCGTCCCCTGCATAAACGGTAAGAGAAAGTTTGTCGTCATCGGTAATGAGATGAGTGAGCTTGGCATTGACATCATAGAAATAGTATCCTGCATTGAGATTCAAATCGCCGTTAGTCTCACGACGTGAGATGACACCAACGATTGGCGCCGTAAAGAGGTCGAAGTAAGTACGGCGGGCAGAAACGTTGAATGTAGTGGCATTACGCTCTATCTTCTCTCCTCTCCGAAGTTTATCCAATTGCTCCTTATTCCATGGAATAGGTCCTTCCGCATTAAGTTTTGCAGATATAAGACCAACACTTACATTGCCATGCCATCCTATTCTGTTGCCATCGTTCTGACGTACATCCACCACTGAAGACAGACGTGAACCGAAATGCGCTGGGAAATTGCCTTTATATAGTGTGATATTCTTTACGGCATCAGCATTGAAGACAGAGAAGAATCCCATCATGTGGTTAACATTATAGAGTGGCACTCCGTCAAGCATAATTAGATTCTCGTCGGGTCCACCACCGCGGACATATAGTCCTGCACTACCCTCCGATCCAGACTGCACACCTGGCAACAACTGAAGTGCCTTGATTACATCCACCTCACCTGCCAATGCAGGAATAGCTTTTATCTGCTGCACAGGCACTTCAATGGCAGACATCTGTACAGAATTGGGAGAACTTACAGACTGATGCCCAACAACCGTAACTTCTTGCAGGCGGGTATTCTCTCTCAGAACGAAATTGAGGAGTGTATCAGCTGAAAGTTGCAGGCATACGATATGCGATGGCGCATAGCCAACGTAACTGCAACGCAAGCCCGCATCCCCATCAGGAATAGTCAGACTATAGAAGCCACTGTTGTTGGTGACAGCACCATATCCTGAAACTGTGTCAATCACAGTTGCGCCAATTAGTCTCTCACCTGAAACAGCATCAGAAACGTATCCGTTGATAGTGTGCCGCTGTCCAAACAAAGACAGCGAGAATAGCACGGACAATATAACAGCAATATTTCTCAATATGGCAATGCGTATTATCTCTTTTCATCCCAACCAAACGGATGAGGTGCGAGAGGCAACCGTGCAAGAGGGTGATAGTCACCACGAAGGCCGACGGGCGTGGCATTACGTATCTCACTTACCATCTCGATGCACGGACGCGCTTCGGAAATACGAAAACCTTCGCCGGCAAGAATACGCTGATAAGAAAGAGTATGCAACTCGGTGAATCCCTGCGAGAACTCAAACTCCTCACCGTTGATATTGAGAGTGCGGTATGTTCGTTTTTCACCCTCCACAGCATTTTGAGGCAGACAATCGGCATTGATACTGAGGAAATAGCGCACACGAGCCTTCTGAAGGTCAAGATATCCTGCCACGCGGTCGAACGACATGACATGAACAATGTTCTGACGTACAGGTCCGAAAATCCACTGAAGCATATCGTAGAAATGTACACCTATGTTGGTTGCCACCCCACCCGACTTGTGCACATCGCCTTTCCATGATGAATAGTACCACTTGCCGCGCGATGTGATATAAGTGAGTTCCACATCGTAAATCTTGTCTTGGGGACCTTCGTCCACCTTCTTCTTTAGGGCGGCAATAGAGTCGTGCAAGCGCAGTTGGAGAATTGTGTAAGCCTCATGACCTGTCTCTTTCTCAAGTTCGAGCAAGTTGTCAATATTATAGGGATTGAGCACAAGCGGTTTCTCGCAAATAACATTGCAACCGAGACGCAGACCATAACGAATGAAAGCATCGTGAGTGTAGTTTGGAGTGCAGATTGACACCCAATGTAGCGGATTGGCAGTCCGCATCTGCTTGGAACAGAAACGGTCGAACTGCTCGTTCTCAGTATAGAACGAACAATCAGGGAAACTGCTGTCAAGACGACCAACAGAGTCGAACTTGTCGTATGCCACCATAAGATTGTTGCCGGTGTCTTTGATGGCTTTGATATGGCGAGGAGCAATGTATCCGGCTGCGCCTATAAGTGCAAAATTATACATCTGTATGTTGTTTAATATGGTTCAATATCGTTTAGGGTGATTTAGGGTTGTTTAATATGGTTTAGGACGGTTATTTTTTGAGTTGTTGCAAAAGGAGTATGAGGGCGGCAGTGGCAGCATGAGTGGTAATCTGGTCACGAGAACCTCGGAAATGGCAGCACTGAGCAATAGTTGCATTTTCGTTACTTACCGCAATCCACACCGTGCCGACAGGTTTTTCTTTTGTTCCTCCGTCGGGTCCTGCAATGCCTGATGTAGCAACACCCCATGTGGTGCCAAGGAGCGCGCGAACGCCGTTTGCCATTTCTGCGACAGTCTGTTCGCTTACCGCCCCGACACTCTCCAATGTATCAGATTTAACTCCTAACACCTTCTGTTTCACGCTATTGTCGTAGGCAACAACGGTGCCATAGTAGAAACTGCTGCTTCCGGCATGTTTGTTGAGCAACATAGCGACCTTGCCACCGGTGCAACTTTCAGCGGAAGATACTGTTTCGCCTCTCTTTTTGAGGAGTTCTCCCACAAGGACTTCTATGGGTTTGTCTTCCTCAGCAATCAGATAGTCGTGTATAAGCGGTTTGAGTGCATCAAGACGGGCACTCATTTCAGCTTCGAGAGAGTGCTTGTCGGTATGCACAGATGCAGTGAGACGCAGACGAATCATCCTGTTGGAGGGCAGATATGCAAGATGCATATATTCGGGCAGTGCGTCTTCCCAATCAGCAATAAGGAGAGCAAGAGATGATTCGGGTATGCCATACACTATAAGCGTTCGATGAAGAATGACGTTGGTCTGCACCATGCTTCTGAGGCGGGGAACAATTTGCTCCTGCATAGCCACCTCAGCCTCGTATGGCACACCGGGCATGGAGTACAGCAGTTTGCCGTCTTTGCAGAACTCCATCAAGGGAGCAGACCCTACTCTGTTCTCCAAAACCTGACATGCCTCGGGGACTTGCCACTGAGTGGCAGTTAGTGAGTTGAGTACCTGAGGACGGTCGCTATAGAGTTGAAGAATATGCTGTTTAACAGCAGGATCTTCAACGAGACGGGTATGAAAGAACTTGCAAAGAGTTGTCTTGGTAATGTCGTCTTTGGTAGGTCCGAGTCCGCCTGTCATAAGTACCAAACCAACGCGGGAGAACGCTTCGTCAAGAGCCGATGTGATGGCATATTCCGAGTCGTGAACGGCGGTGGTGCGTTCAACTGCTATTCCCAACATGTTGAGTTGCCCGGCTATCATGCCGGAGTTGGTATCAACCACCTGCCCTATAAGCAACTCGTCACCTATTACTATTATTTCTGCTTTTTCCATTCTTCAGCTACCAAACAAAGTTCGTTATACCAATCCTCTCCGAAACGCCTGACAAGCGGTTCTTTGAGATACTTATACAGAGGCAGATGCAGTTTTTTGCCGCACTGCCGTGCCGAATGACAAATATCCCATCGATGATACTCCACAGCAGTGAAAGTGGGATGCTCGGCGAGGCGAATGGGATAGAGATGACATGAGACGGGCTTTTTGAAATCAATCTTGCCTGCGTTGTATGCACGCTCTATAACACAATAACACCATCCGTTGTGGTCGGTACGGGCGAAGACACAATCTTTGCCGTCAACAATCTGCGTCACCTTGTCGCCCGTAGGATCAAGATATGATATACCATTCTGTTCCACTATCTCACGAGCCTCTTTACGCATTTCAGGAAGGAGCACAGGCAGAATCTGCCTGATTTTCTCTTCTTCGTTGTCAGTCAGCGGTGCTCCGGCATCGCCTTCTATGCAACAACAGCCTTTGCAACTATCAAGGTCGCAACAGAACTCTTTCTCAAGCACATCGAGTGAGACGATAGTATTGCCTATGTGAAACATCATTATATTGACTATTTACTTATTTACGATTGACTATTTACTTATTGACTATTGACGACTTATTAATTAATGTAATGTTCGATAAAGATTTTGAGACCTATACATAGCAGAATGATACCTCCCATCAGTTCGGCATTGAAACGGAAACGCCTGCCAACATAAATGCCGACAGAATAGCCTGCCAATGAGAAAATGAAACTGACCAGAGCAATTATGCCGACGGCAAGAAACACTTTCTCAGGCACGGGAACAAACAAGACTCCCGTAACCAAAGCATCGATACTTGTTGCAACTGACAGCACAAGCGTCTGAATGAAAGAGAATACAGGTTTGCAGACCATTTCCTCCTCATTGTGTTTAGGGCTCAGACTATCATAAATCATCTTGCCACCAATGGCGCCCAACAACAGCAATGCCACCCAATGGCTCCAATTGCTGAAGAAACCAACGAAACTGCTGCCTGCATAATAACTCAACAAGGGCATTCCTCCCTGAAACAAACCGAACATCAGTGCCATCAGAAGAGCCGGCAACCATTGCGGCGTCTTGCCGGACAGAAGTCCTTTGCTGACCGAGACGGCAAAGCAGTCCATTGCCAACCCGACAGCTATCAGTATGATGGTAAGCAAATCCATGCGTTAATGCTTGGTGCGGTATCGTGCAGTGGTTTTGCCTTTGGCGATGTTGGACAGTTTGCCTTTGACGAACTGACGGCGTATGGGCGAGATACGGTCGGTGAACACATTGCCCTCCAAATGGTCGTATTCATGCTCGATGATACGAGCACGGAATCCCGAGTACTCCTCTTCGTGCTCATTGAAGTCTTCGTCGAAATAACGAATGACAATAGTCTTGGGGCGCGTCACATTCTCACTTATACCCGGCAACGAAAGACAGCCTTCGCTATAGATGGCAGTGTCTTCTGATTCCTCAATGATTTCAGGATTGATGAAAGCCTTTTTGAAACCGATGCAATCAGGGTAGTCTTCGCCAAGTTCGGAACCATCAACAACAAACAGGCGGATGCTTCTGCCAATCTGCGGAGCAGCAAGTCCGCAACCGTCGGCTTGGGTAAGGGTCTCGAACATATCGGCAACAAGTTGCTTGAGTTCAGGATAATCCTTGTCGATTTCTTCAGTCTCACGGCGAAGAACCGGCTGACCATAAAGATATATAGGAAGAATCATGATATTTACTATTAAATTATTTACTATTTACTATTGACTATTTAGGTTAAGACAGGGTTTGCAGGTAGTCCTCGAGGATGATGCAGGCGGCAATCTTGTCAACTACGGCTTTATCCTGCCGCTGTTTCTTATTCATTCCTCCGTCTATCATGGCACGGTGTGCAAGCACAGAGGTGAAACGCTCGTCATACAGGACCAATTGGCGCTCAGGAAAACGCTTGGCAAACTGACTTTGAAACGGGCGGATGTAATTCATCGATTCGCTGTCGGCTCCCGACATCTGCTTGGGATAACCGAGCACCACAATGTCCACTTGTTCGCGGCTGAAATAGTCAGTCAACCAATCAAGCAGAGTGTGAGTGGGTATAGTCTCGAGCGGTTGCGCAGTAATGCGCATCGGGTCGGTAACTGCCAAACCCGTGCGCTTTCTGCCATAGTCTATCGCGAGTATTCTGCCCATCACCTGCAACCTTATCTCGCTACTCCTGCAAACTGCTGATAGAGCGGATACCACTTGTCAACCAACTCTGTACGTCCGTTTCTTTCCATATTCTGAAGCACAAAACCCAATACTGCAGCATGGTGTCCAAGAGTCTGTGACATAGCTTTCTGACCTTGTTTGTCGAGTGTGGAGCCCCATTGCAGATACTGCACATCGGTTTGAGCCACCTGATCCATAATGGCATCCGCCTTTTCAGGCTGTCCGCACTGATAATAGTTGATTGCCATGGTGGCAGCGGTGTAGTCATACGGGATATTGTATCCCGGCAGCATCTCTTCCGCATAATCGAGCACCTCGACCGCCTGCTCACGCCTGCCCTCTTTGAGAAGAGCCTCGGCAAGCTGTGCAAACATCATACGATGAGTGCGGCACATACGCATAAGGTTCTCGTCAATATAGATGCCGGGCTTGTTCATGTTTCCGTAGCGGAACTTGTGCATCATATTGTCGTACATCTTTTCAGTATCAACACGAGGTTGACCGTCTGCCGATGCCACAGGAGTAACCTGATAAGCCAAACCCGTCAGAGCGAAATATTTCTCGAGCCCCTGATAATAATCGTTGCCGACAGTGACTGCAAAATACACAGGGCGTTTCCAACGGTTGGTGGAGAGCATCTCGAGAACCATCATCTCACTGCGTGTGAGACGACGGCCGACACGAATATCCAACTTGTCGGCTACAGGTTGCCCCTCCCACTCTGTTCCTTGCAAGTCTTCAGCATTGACAGGAATATAGAGTTTGTTGCTCGGTATATAACTCTCACCGTCACGCTTGGTGCGCGTGTCGGTAGAGCGTACAAAATCGAAGGCAGTCTTCACGTCAAGCGGAGTGCCGAGTTTGTTGTCAACCCACACAACCTCATTCTTGCCGGGCATATAGTCCTGCTGCTCCCATGAAATGGGCAAAGCAGCTGAAGTGTAGTATGGCCGCTTCATCTGCGAGATATACCAATCCGTCTGCAAATAACTCAAGTTGCATACACGGAGATTGGTGCCTTCACCTTCCACCTCCTGATTATACCACAGCGGGAAAGTGTCGTTGTCACCGTTGGAGAAGATAATACCTTGGTCCTCGCATGAGCGCAAATAGTTGGCTCCGAAGTCGCGGCACGAGTAGCGGTCGGAGCGGTCGTGGTCGTCCCAATTCTGCTGAGCCATCAGTGCCGGCACTCCGAGACAAACGACTGTAAGACATACTGCCACAGCGGTTTTCAATGCTTGGTTGTCCTTCTTCATCAATGAGTTGAGTCCGTCGATGAGCGCCATAACTCCAAGTCCTATCCATATACAGAATGCGTAGAACGAACCTGCATAGGCATAGTCACGCTCACGAGGTTGATATGGAGTCTGATTGAGATATACAACGATGGCAAGACCTGTCAGGAAGAACAGAAGGAACACAAGGGTGAAGTTCTGCAACCCCTGCTTGCGTTTGCCGAGCTGATAGCATATACCTATTATTCCGAGCAGAAGGGGGAGCATATAATATACGTTATGTCCCTTGTTCTCACGCAGTTCGGTCGGCAGAGCATTTTGGTCGCCAAGGCGGGCATTGTCGAGTGCGGGAATACCGCTGAGCCAATTGCCCTTGGTTATCTCGCCATAACCCTGCAAGTCGTTCTGACGGCCTGAGAAGTTCCACATAAAATAGCGCCAATACATGAAATGGCACTGATAGGAGAAGAAGAAGCGCAGGTTCTCGCCGAAAGTGGGTTTCACATCGGTTTTCTGCTGACCGCAATAGTCGTAGCGGATTTTCTGACCTTTCACCTCACCCCACTGCTTGTATGCCTCTTTGTGGCGCCCGTCGGGAGAGTACATACGCGGAAAGAGCATCATGAACTCTTTCTTCATCTTGTAGCTTGACTTGTAACCTGTTATAACATAGCGGTCTTTCTCGTCAGGAGACGTCTTCGGCGCAGGGGAATATTGTGCATGACCTTTCTTCTCGACAGGAACACACATATTGCCCTTTACCTCCAACTCAACGGGTGCGCTGTAAACTGCCCCGTAAAGCAAGGGGCGGTCGCCATACTGCTCACGGTTGAGGTAATATTTCAATGAGAACACGTTGTCAGGAGAGTTCTGATCCATTGGAGTATCTGCATTACTACGGATTACAATGGCTGCATAAGAACTGTAACCGATAAGAATGACGGTTATCATCAGGGTGGCAGTGTTTAGCCAACGCGCAGGCACACGCTCTTTCAGTCCAAACAGAACACCTGCAAGAACGGCTATGACACCGATGCCGATGATTACACTCTCCCCGAAGAACGGTATACCCGCCATCGTAACTGCCAATATAACAGAGATGTTCATTCTCAAACGGCTCTTCTCGGCGTATGTCTCAAAGACTGCCCACGCGAGCGATGCTGCAAGCAGCAGAAGGTAGATGCACAGACCCGAATTGAACGGCAGACCCAAATGGTTTACAAACAACAGTTCCAACCAACATGCCACCTGCACACTGCCCGGAATTATGCCGTACAGCACTACTGCCAAACAACCAACTGACACAAGCAGTGCCACGCACACACCTTTCCATGTAAACTCGTACTTGCGGAAATAATACACAAGCACAATGGCGGGGATGGTCAGCAGGTTCAATAGGTGCACACCGATGCTCAGGCCCATCAGGTAGGCTATCAGTATCAGCCACTTGTCAGAGCCCTCTTCGTCGGCTTTCTCATCCCATTTCAAAATAAGCCAAAACACCACTGCCGTGAAGAAGGAAGAGGAGGCATAGACCTCGCCTTCGACAGCCGAGAACCAGAAGGTGTCGGAGAAGGTGTATGCCAAGGCGCCTACCATGCCTGCGCCCAGAATTGCAGTACCCTGCCAGAGGGTCATCTCACTGTCTTTAGGCAACAGCTTCTTTGCCAAAGCGGTAATAGTCCAAAAGAGAAACAAAATGGTGAATGCCGACATCAACGCAGAAAGAGCGTTGACACACATCGCCACATGTGAAGCGTCCTTGGCAAACAGACTCGCAAAGTGACCCATCAGCATGAAGAATGGGGCTCCGGGCGGATGACCAACATCAAGCTTCGAAGCCGAACTGATAAACTCCCCGCAGTCCCAAAAACTCGCTGTGGGCTCGATAGTTAGCAAATACGTCGCAGCGGCTATAATAAATGCCAACCAACCGCAAAGCGTATTCCATAGTTTGAATTTTTTCATTGTTATATGTTGTATGTATTTAGTTTTTAGTTCTTTGAAACTTGAAACAGGAGTGAAACCTGAAACTTGAAACTTGAAACCAAACCCCTGAAACAGGAGTCTCTGACTCCGTCACAATAAGCGTGCAAAGGTACAACTTTTTCTCATTATATCCAAGACATAGGGCGCGAAACAGAACTTTTTTTACATATTTCGCGCGCTGCATCAGATATAGGGCGCGAAACACGCAGTTTTTTTGCCTGTTTCGCGTAGGTACTGGAACTTTTCTCAGTTTACATCAACTAAGTTTTCCCCTTTGCGTATATTTTGTCCGTCAGGGCTGACAATTGCCTTATTTACGGTAATCCAATATGTCAAAGAACGCTATTGCTATTAGTATATTTATGAACTTTGTTTATACTGAATGGTTTATATACTTTGGGTATAACTTATAGCCACCATCAGGATTTTTTCATGATTGTAAATGTTTTGACTGCTAATACATTGGGGTTATTTAATGTGAGTTCGGAATAAGTCCAAAAATAATACTGACCTTTAGCATTTTACCTGCTAAAAGTCAGTATATATTTATAAAACAAGCCCTGAAAATGAATTATGCTTGCAGACTATGTTTCTTTTAAGGTTAATCTAACATTATGAATCCTGCCCAGTAGGCGGGTTCTTCGTAGGTTTTGCGGACGGTATTCTGGGCGTTGCGGAAGGCCGTACGCTTGGACTGGTGGTTGGCAATCCAATTTTTGTAAAACTCGGTCATGAGGAGTTGGGTGGCTTGGTCGTTTACTGGCCAGAGCGACATGATGATAGTCTGCGCACCGGCTTGTTTGAAGGCGCGTTGCAGACCGAACACGCCTTCTCCTGTTATCTCGCCTTTGCCTGTCTCACAAGCCGAAAGAACAACCAAATCCGCATCACGGAGGTCAAGCAAGGAAATCTCTTTGGCGGTCAGGATTCCGTCTTGCACGCCTTCGGGTAGTTCGCTCGAACGCCCTGTCAGAGCCGTGTTCGCACCCGCAAACAGCAAGCCGCAACGGTTGAGAGGGTCGATAGTGGGCGGAGCAGACATATTGCCGTCCATCATCAGCATTCGCTGCGAGAAATAGTCTTTGCGCTGGGCAGTGGAGTCCGTCCAGAAGAAACCGTGTGTGGCGATATGCAGTATGTTCTGGTGCTTGCCACTGAGTGCCTTAAACGATTCCTCGTTGGCATTGGTGGCGGTGAAGAGTTGCACCTTGAGATTGCTCTCACGCAGCATCTGATTGATATTCTCCACCTCTTGTTTTGTGCCTTGTAGATAATTGACCGTGCCACGATTGAGTGTGTCGCTCTCTATGCCGCGTGAGGCGAGCAGGTTCTGCGTGGCATACTGCTCGCTCTCGACAAGCATCTCATCGCCATCCATGTTGTATTGTATGCCGCCATAGAGGGTGGCAGTGGTGTGCGAGGGTTGCTGACGACGAAGCACCAACTCGCGTGTAGATGACAGTCGAACAAGGTTATACACATCCGCCATCGTACGCTTGGTGTCGTATGGTAGGGCTTCGATAGCGAGTTGATGTAGCAGTCCTGATGGCGCAAAATAGATAGTCTCACCCTCACGAATATACGGTAGAACCTTACTCCATACAAGGTCTTTGAGCCGCGCCCCGTTGTAGAGGGTGTCGCCTATGTTGATAGCCCCATCGCTTGCCTCTGCCTCGTCCTCATCTGCAACATGGAAACCGTATGTGCGATTCGTGAAGTTCGGGGTGGTAGTATTGATTAGTGCCAATGCCTCTTTTTCCTCAAACAGCGGTATCAGTTCGGGGTACTCGCTATCCTTCCGCAACAGCAATGCGCAGTACATGGTTGAGTCCTCGTTGAGTGGGGCAGTGAAATACTCAATGGCGACTTGCTTGTCGGTTAGATGATTGCGCACGCTATCCCAAGTAACATTCCATTGCTCACGACTTTGGCGGAAGGCGGCACTGTTGATAGTGAGTACTTTCTCCAATGAATCAGCTCGCTGCTGGTGTTGAGCAATGTATGGCGACTGCGGGTCTTTCTCCTGCATGGCAGCAATGATTTGTTTTTCTTGCGTGAGCGTGTTCCACTGGTTGATAAGGGTGGTGTCATTGCTATCGAGAATAGAAACTCTTACTGTTTCTGTAGAGAGTAATTGTAGCCCCTTGAAAAATAATTCATTGTCATATGAGAAAACACGAATCAATGGTGCTTTGGTTCTATATTTGTATATGAAAAGAGGATATATATATTCAAAATTAAAATTAAACTTATCCCAATAAGATGTACGTTCACTTTCTAACATATAATCAACAGAGTTAATGAATAATTTTTTGAATATATTTTGGCTATTAAAATAATATGATTCTGCTTGTTTGTAATTGTCCAATAATGAATTTAATATTCCAAGACTATGTAAAGAGATTGCATAATCAAAAATATAGGTATCATATATTGACTCCCTTATTTTTAATGCTGTAGAAAAGTACGTTTCGGCTTCTTCATATTTATTCATCATACAACAATTAGCACCTAAATTATTCAAACAGTGTGCGCAATAAGGATGGTTTTCTCCGAACACAGCCTTCCAAATATTTAATGCATCAATATAATAGGTTTCTGCTTTCTGAAAATCCCCCATTTGATAATATATATTACCAAGACTATTCAAAGAGCTTGCATAATCGGGATTATTTTTACCTAACATAGTTTCTCTTGTATGCAAAGATTCTAAAATACATTGTTCTGCTTTCTGATAATTACCCTTTTTACCATAAAGACTTCCTAAATAATTTATACATTTGCAATAGTCAGGATTATTTTCCCCCCTGTTATCTTTGATTATTTGTAATGCTTCTAAATAGTATCGTTCAGCTTTTATATAATCATTGCAATAAAAATGAAGAGTTCCGAGATTGAGCAAAGAAAGTGCATATTCATAACTATTTCCTCCTAAAGTGGTTCCTTGTATATTAAGTGCCAATGAATAATATTGCTCCGCTCTTTGAAAATCTCCAATTTGAGCATATAGAGCGCCAAGAGCATTTAGAGAATTAGCATATTCTTTATGCTCTGTTCCAAAAACTTTTTCACGGACTTCCAAAGCATCTAAAAAATATTTTTCTGCTTTCGCAAATTCGCCTAATTGGTAATATAAAAGTCCGATATTATTAAAAGATGTAGCAAAATTAGGATGATTAACATCTAAAGTATTTTTCCATATTGATAGTGCATTGAGATATAACTTTTCT
The DNA here is from genome assembly GCA_017479885.1 of Paludibacteraceae bacterium. Taxonomy (GTDB): domain Bacteria; phylum Bacteroidota; class Bacteroidia; order Bacteroidales; family Paludibacteraceae; genus Colicola. The sequence continues at coordinate 17,704 of JAFVBR010000010.1, forward strand.
GCCTTTTGATAGTCCCCCATTTGAAAATATAACAATCCGAGGCTATTGAGCGAATTCGCATAATCTGGATGACTTTCACCGAGTATATTTTGATGTAGAGTAACTAATATTTCACAATAAAATATAGCTGTATTATAATCATGCATTTCATAGAAATACTCCCAAATATACTCACATTCAGTACATATATATAACGATAGTTTTTCTATTAATGAATTTGAAAGATTTATAGAATCTGCATACTGTATAAATTGCAAGGCTGCCCTAATATTTATAAAATCTTTTTTATTACTAAAATTAAACGACCAGTTATCAATATATACAATCTCATTTATTGCCTTATCAAACCTTCCATTATTAATATCCTCAATCATCCATTGTTTGTAAAGGTCGGACATAGATGATTGCGCAAAGAGCAGATTGCAGTTTGCAAAGATAGTAAAGATTATTAGTATGCGTTTCATATCGTGAAAATTTAGTCTATATCCAAATGAATACAAGATGGATATAATGATGATTCAATGAAATAATTTCCTTTTGTCAGCGAAACTAATACCTCATCCCACTTATGCATATCTTGTTGTTTTACTATTTTATATCCCTCATTAGTTTGTTGCGATATTCTGAGTTTCTGGTCGTGTAAAGAAATTATTTTATACTTGCGACATCCTTTCCAGAAAACAAATGTGGCATCAGCAACAAACATATCAAATGAATCATCAGATAGTTGAATTTGTTTAATTGTAATATGTTCATTTTCCTTTCTCTTCAATAGAGCAATAATTTTCTTCAAACTTTTAATCCTATCCTTATCGCCTAAATCAAAATTTTCCGATTGACACCCTAAAATAATACTCCGAATAGCCAATGGATTGAGTTCAATAAATCTATTATCTCTTCTTTCTTTGATTAATCGGATTTCTTCTTCGTAATCCCACAATGGAGATTTCGTAAGCATTACATCATAAGTATCATATTTACCATGTTTATCGTCAATCTGAGCAAAATCGTTTTCATACTTAACATAGTACAAATTCACATCAAATACTATTGTATCTAATCGTGGATCAAATTCTATACATACACCTTTATTATATTGTGCATAGTGTGCCCACATTAGGATATTATTTGGTTTTGTAGTAAAACATCCTATTTTGTTTTTGCCGAGTTCCTTTCTTGTTTGATACAAGATAACATGTTCACCATATGTAATTCTATTATCCTTAACAATATCCGATTCTTTATTTATTTGACATTCAAATGGGTCATTACATTGAATAGGGTTTGATAGTTTCAACGAATGACTTTGAAGAAAGCATTTTGCACCTTCCAATGAGAAGTACATATACAATGGAATGGTATGTGGGTCGGGTTTGAGACTATTAGTATTCATAATAACTATATTTTATTCTGTTAAACGAAACATTGCGGCAATTCCTTTGGAGGTTAAATGATAAAGTATCTCGCCACCACCTTCATAATATGATATAACTTCGGATTTGATTAATTGTTGTTTTTGCATTTGCAGGAGTATGGAATCAAAATCAGTATCTCTAATTTCTCCACATCTATTTTTAATTAAACCCCAAATATCTCTGCTTGACAACATACTATTTATTTTAGGAAATACATTAACCACTATATCTTTCCAAGTAATATCTTGTGGAGTAAAAGTTTCGCCATCGTGGTCTATTTCCCAAAAAGTAGGGTCATCAATATGTGTCGTGTATGCTATTTGACTATAATCAAAGTCATCAGGTTCTATATCAGTACTATCGGCTCTAACCCAACCAATACGAGGAGTATCTTTAATTATTTGCGGTATTGATGTAGAAATCGCAGCACCTAATTCTGCTGGTGTATTCCACATACCTGCACTCATACGCCCCATAGCCTCTTTCCTAAAATTATTTAAGAGTTCACGCTTGGTCGTATCAATCTCTATCTTTTCAGCAGGAATGTTTTTCTCTATATCTTTGCGAGGAAATACAATTATGGGAATATTTAGTGATTTAGCATATTCATACTCCATTTGAGTAAAACTTTTCCCCGTCGAGGAATCTATTGAGCCATATTTACCACCAATGATAAGAAAATAATAGTCAGCTTGGTTTATCATTTTCTTGATATAATCAAATATGGTATAATCGGCTGATGGAAAATACTCCATACCAATTGGCATATTACCAGACTTGATAATTGCAGTCATCGCTGCTTGTCTTTCTTCTTTTAAGTCCTCATAGGTAGAACTCACAAAGATTTGATAGATTTTTTCTTGTTCCATATATTTGATGTTTTTCGTTATTGTCAAATTAAAACTGACGGAGTAGCGGACTACTCCGCCAGCGTGAAGGATTAGCTACCTTCCTTTTTAGTAATCTTTATCAGTTCCTCAATCATGCCATAGGTGTCTATAATAAGATTGATAACTGCTTTTGGCTAAAGATTATGATTCTGATACAGGTCTATGCTGATGAAACAGACATCTGATAATACTTTTAACAACAGAATCACGACTTTCAATTGGGCAACCTTTCCGTGCCCAATCTACTTGTAAGCTGTTTTTAAGAAACTTAGCATATTACAAAAGTTTTGGGTTACGACTTGTGCTTTTCTTGGTCTGCGGAGCGTTAAACAGACACACAAGTACAATTTTGCTCCTCCCACTTATGGGCAGTTACCTACTCTCCCACAATAAGATGCAGTACCATCGGCGCGGATGAATTTAACGACCCTGTTCGGAATGGGAAGGGGTGTGTCCTCATCGCTATAAACCACCTTTGTGGTTTATTAAATGCCTACCACAGGCAGCCATTGCTGTCAGTGGTAGGCAAAATGTTTAATTAAACAAAAATGTACTAACTCGCACCATTAGTTGGTTACGATAACATAATTGTTATACACTCCGCCGCGATTGACAATCTTGATTACGAACTCACCTGTCCAGCGAGGATAAAAGCGGACATAGCAGTCGTCGGTGTAGTCGGTGTCGGAGGTGATGAGGTTGCCGTTTTCGTCATAGACATACAAGTCAAGGTCAGTATCGCCATCCCCGGAAACAAGTACCTCGGCTATCTCATTAGCCCAGAACTTAGCTGTGTAGTAGGTATAGTTGCGAGCATAGACAGTGCCGTAACCGCGCTTGGGTCCGCCTACTGCGCCGCGAGTACCTTCGGCAGCGGCATTGAGACGAGCCGATACACGGTCAGCCATAGCGAGGATGGTAGCATCATCGGTGAGGTCGCGAGCATCAGCGAGGAGTTGAGCGGGATTGACCTGTGCCTTGTCGGCTTTCTCGGTCTCGTTGGCAGTCTGTTCACCGCTCTCTACCTCGGCTTCAAGGTCTTGTGCTGGGGTGGCGGCAAGGATGTTGGCTGCCTCGATGAGGGCAGAGGCTGACTCGGCTTCGTAGCCGTACTTGGCGAGGTCGATGGCGGTGCGGATAGCAGAGAGTTCCTGCGAAGCTTGCACTGTGATTTCCTCTTTCTGTTCGTTGGTTTGTGCGGTCTGTTTGCCACACGCTACCATCAAAGCACTCAGTGCGATGACGGAAAGTAACATTACTTTTTTCATTTGTCTGATGTTTTTATTTGTTAAACTTGTTGTTAGTTATATGTCTAATTGAGCAAAAAAATAGCCGATAATAGGACATCATCTAAAAGAATATGTCGGTTTCGGTGCCAGAAGTAACCTCAAGCACCGGAGTTTGTGTAAATGGGATGATACTGGCAATACATGAGCGGACACGCTGACCGACTTGTTTAGAAGTTAGAGAAGTGAAATTATCTTTCTGCTGATAAAGGGCATAGGTGAGTGAGCCATTGCCCTTGTATTCGTAGTTGCATTGATAGGGTTTGCAGGCACTGATGAAAGTCCACTCTACAGGGTATGATACGGCAGTAACAGTTTTCTTGACACCTTTAATTACAAAAGCATCCGCTGTACCACGCACCACATATTCTTCATCCGTTTCCGCCCGCGAGCCGCCTCCGCTATGACAAGCATCAGCAACAACGATAATCTTACCTGTGCCGCCTATTTTCTCACGCAGACGATGCAGATAACCGTTGAGTTCGTCATCTATAAGATGGTTCTGTCCTTCGTACTTGCCTTTGGTGAAGGCGAACTGCGCATCGTAGGGAATCCATGCCTCATCGAAGCCGTCTTCCTCGTCGCCGTTGAGGTCCGTTATCTGCTGTCCGTGACCGGAAAAATGGATATAGATATAGTCACCTGATTGCGAGCGGGCGATGAGGTTCTCAAACTGCTGTTTGATAGCAGCGCAGGTGGCTTGTTGGTTGCTCAACTCAACGATGTTGGCTTTGCTGAAACCGTTAGCAAGGAGCATCTCCTCAACCATGGGTATGTCTTTGTCGCCGTTGATTTTAGCCCAACCTGACGAGGCGGGATAGTTGCCTATGCCGACGACAAGGGCGCGACGGGTGGCAGAGAGGGTGAGTGTAGTCAGTGCCAACGAAATAATTAGAAGTGTGCGTTTCATATCAATACTCTTTTAAGGATATACCATAATACTGCCAGTCGCTATCGCCAGGCTCTATCAAGTCTAACGAAGTGGTTGCTTTTGGAATTGCGGGAAATATAAGGCGGAAAGTAATCGTGCCACCATTTTTGGGGAAAGTGGTTTCCTTTGGGAAAATGGCAATACCTTCTGCCTTTTTCATGCGATAAGTTTCGCCATTTACACGAATATAAGTTTCCTCATTTATACATATATAATGAGAGTTTGAATTTGTTGTTTCATCTGTTGCGGATATTTCTATAATTGTTTCTTTATCTGTAAGAGTAACTTTTCGTATGCGCGTATGTGCATCCGCATGAGTAAAATCGACATAAGGGTTTTCTACTATCTTACTACCTTTGGGAACTGTCGGGACACCATATTTGGGGGTAGCAGACCGAGGCGTTTCCCCTCGTGTAGAGCAATGAATGAAACAGACCAATCCTTTCACTTTCTTCACTTTCTGTGGAAGATTTAAGCCTTGCAAGTCAGAAGATGTAGGTAATACTCCACCCTTGTCTGACAATTTGCTAACTAATGTTTGTAAATGAGTCGCTTTTACGGCATAACTAACATTTTCTGCCCCAGAATGTTTTGCATTGACAATACCTATGATATTGCCATTTTCGTCAAAAAGAGGTCCACCACTATTGCCGGGTTGCACGGGCGCGGAAATCTGATACTGATTCTTTCCGCCTTGATAACCAGATAATGAAGAAACGATACCAGTGGTCAGTTTGATTTCATCCCCCATGGTGTCAGTCATTGGATAACCAAGTACAAAAACAGATTCCCCTACATCGGCAGTTTGTGTTTTCAGTGCATACGGTAATTTTCCGAATCCTTTGAATTTAGGGTCATTAATACGAATCAATGCGAGGTCATTTTCAGGGTCTTGCAATGCAACTTCACCAGAATACTGCACAATGCTATCTCCCACTTGAAACTTCAAAACAATGGTGCGAGCATTTTCCGCAACATGGTTATTAGTGACGACATACCCTTTGTTCAGCATCCACCCTGTTCCCGACCAATCGGTGGGTTGTTGAGTCTGATAAGGATTGTACTGCGCTTGCAGTTGGATGGCAACTGCAATAGCGAGCAATAATGTAAATGAACGATTTTTCATATCAATAGCTATTTGATTTTATCTAATATGTTTTGTGCTTGTTTGTTATAGTAACCATTATCACTGGCTATTTTTTTCAATAGACGGCGAGCCTGCAGAGGACAATTGCGATGCATCAAGCATTGAGCGTGCAGCCATTCGGCATCATGGTAGAGATCAAGTTGTTCTTCTGTTTCAGTACTCTTTGTTTGTTTCATCACTTCAACTGCAAGGCGGTCGGCTTCGCGCCAGTTGTTTTGGGTGATGAAGGTTTGTGCTTGGTGGAGTTGTTGCAAAAGTGGGTCGGTTATTTCTCCACTTCGCATTGCTTGAGAGTTGTTTAATGTCACAGCATACTGCTCACTGTATGGAAACATCTGACGGGCGAGAGGTGCGATAATGAGCAAGAGTGCCAGGGCTGCCGCCATAGCAAGAGATATAAGAGACACAGAAGATATGCGCCAAAAGAGTTTTTGTCTATGCCTCCGACATTCCTCAGCCTGTAGCATTTCACGCATACCGCGCTCACGAATAGCCATTATGATGTCTTGTTGCAACTGCATTTCACTCAATAATGACGATTCAGGGTCGGAAAGTAACCTTTCAAACTCCATTTTATCTGCAGGTGGCAAGGTGCCGGCAAGATACAGGTCAATCCATTCTGTATGTTCCAACTGATTCATAAAGATTTGTTTTTGAGAATAGATTTTAGTTTGTTCATACATTTGTTTTTCTGCGTCTTGGCAGAATCAGCATTTTTATAGTTGAGCCGCTGAGCAATCTCCTCCATAGAATAGCCATTCCAATAAAAATTCAGGAGCAGAGGAGCACAAGGTTTACCCATTTTATTTACTGTTTCACGCACGGCTTGATATCGCTCTTCCTTTTCATAATAATAACAACTGACCTCGGCATCGGATATTTGGGAATTATGAAGTATAGAATCTGTAATCAGGATTTCTTTATTCGCACGAAGAGTTTCAAAAGCCACAAGTTCGCCAATACCACACAAATAGGAGAATAGTGTAGTGGTGAGTGTTTCATTAGTGAGTTTACCGCGCTGAATATTTTCCCACAAACGACAAGTGGCATCCTGATAGATGTCAACGAGAGTGTCAGAATCAAACATGCGGCATTTAGAACCGATTATTCGCACGAAAGAAGCCTTATAACGAGAGTAGAAAGCAGTGATTGCTTTCTGATTATTAGAAAGGAAGGCTGATATGTATGCTGAATCGGTCATGGCACACTATGAGTAAAAAGCATTTGCCTTATGAGTTGCTTATCGCATAAATTATAGTTGGAATAACTATCAATCACAGAGATTTCAGCACTTGACAAATTATCTCTCAAGCGTTGGACATATTCTTCTTGTAGTTTCGAATCAATAGAATAGAGATTAAAACTATGTTGCAAGAATTTCAAAATTGAGCATAGGTGAGTAAAATAGAGTGAAGATGCATGGAAGAATTTTTCATATATCATACGGAAAGCTTCTATTTCTGTATTTGCCAATTGTTGCGTACCATCAATATTGAATATATGACCTATCATTGCAATATGATATTGCAGATTCAGTTCTTCAATTTTTTTATCTAATTCTTTTGGCTCAAAATGTTCAAGAACTCTATCCGGGTCGAGACTCTCTTTAGCGTTATCATAACCGGCTTCAAATTGCTCCCAATCATAATAATTTTCGCGAGAGTTTATCGCTTGAATAAGGAAACGATAAGTAAGCCATAACCGTTTGAATGCCTCTATTCCTTGGTATCTGACATTATTCAGCACTCCATTCTGGATTATGGGGTGTATAATATAGAGTTGGTCGCGTATTTTAAGCTGACGCTCGATTAAATTGTTGAATTGTTCCTCAAAATGTTGCAAAGAAAAATTAACATTTTGTCTTTTCTGTTCCATCAATGTATCATAATATAGCAATGCACTAATGAAAGCAATAGTGGGGGTAAGAATAGCCGCAATAACAGTAAAAAAGGAAATTGTTAAATCACTATCTACGGAGATGCTAAATGCAGGGATAACACCATTTACTCCATAGATAATACATGTAATAACTATAGATAACACTGAAACTGCAGATATAGCAATTATCCAACCTTTTATGTGTGAATCATTTATCATATATACATATAAAGCATAAGCTCCATTCGTTGCTTACTAACTGACAGAGGGCTTCGCAATCCCCACTAATAAAAATAAACAACAATGAAACCTACGCCGATATGACGAACCGTCTTGCAAATACCGCAAGCACGGGTATAATGTCATACCCATAGGCATCTATTGTTACTTTGAGTTCTTATTAGTGAAAATAGTTGCGAAGTATTTCCTGTCAGATTGAACGCAAAGCGTAATAAACGCCATTTATGTAACCTGCTTGGCTTGGTGCGACGCTTCGCAGCCTTGCAGGTTCTTGGTCCGGATAATCAGTCCGAGCCGACCCTCCGCCCTTCCGTCCGCCCAGGGGCAGACAACGGCGGTAGGAATCGAGTGCAAAGATAATAATTATTTCAATAACTACAAAATGAAAATAAATAAATCGGTGATTGGGGATATATGATAAAGTTTCTCGCGCTGATGGCGCGAATATTTTATAATTTGTCCGAATAGAATTCGGACGCAATGGACGAAGAAGATATGCTCGCACTTTTTACCTTTCGGCACGCACGGGGTTGGTGAGGAAATCTTCGTATGCGAGGCGGATACCGTCCTCAAGTTCGGTAGTATAGTGCCAACCGAGAGCAGCAGCCTTGCTGACATCAAGCAGTTTGCGGGGAGTACCGTTGGGACGGGTTGTGTCCCATAGAATCGTGCCTTTAAAACCGATGACCTCGGCAACCAATTCGGTAAGTTGCTTGATAGTAAGTTCCTTGCCCGTGCCTGCATTTACCGTTTCGTTGCCTGAATAGTTGTTCATAAGGAAGACACACAGGTTGGCAAGGTCGTCAACATACAGAAACTCGCGCAACGGCGAACCGTCGCCCCAACAGGTAACTGTCTCTGCCCCACTCTGTTTAGCCTCATGAAAACGGCGTATAAGGGCAGGCAGTACATGCGAATGTTCTGGGTGATAGTTGTCGTTTGGACCATATAGGTTGGTAGGCATGACAGAGATATAATCGGTGCCACACTGACGATTGAGGAACTCGCAATACTTGAGTCCGCTAATCTTGGCAAGAGCGTATGCCTCGTTGGTCTTTTCGAGCGCACCTGTGAGCAGACAGTCTTCTTTCATAGGCTGAGGAGCCATGCGGGGATAGATGCATGAGGAGCCGAGGAAAAGCAGTTTCTTGCAGCCGTTCTGCCATGCGGCATGAATGACATTCATCTCAAGCATCATGTTCTCATACATGAAATCGGCAAGAGCATTCTGATTGGCTACTATCCCCCCGACCTTTGCAGCAGCAAGAAACACATACTCAGGTTTCTCCTGCTCAAAAAACTGTCTGACAGCATCCTGCTGAGTAAGGTCGAGTTCGCGGTGGGTACGGGTGATGATGTTGGTATAACCTTGCCTGAGCAGTTCGCGCACAATGGCGGAACCCACCATTCCCCGGTGACCTGCTACATATATTTTAGAATTTTGTTCCATGCCTTAATGTTTCAGGTTTCAAGTTTCAGGTTTCAAGTTTCAGGTTTCAAGTTTCAGGTTTCAAGTTTCAGGTTTCAAGTTTCAGGTTTCAAGTTATGAATTATGCATTATGCATTATGAATTAAATCATGCTGAACCATGATTTTGACAAGTTGCTCAAATGAGGTCTTGCGAGGATTCCAACCAAGAACAGTGCGTGCTTTGGTCGGGTCACCGCAGAGTTGGTCAACCTCGGTCGGGCGGAAATACTTCGGGTCAACCTCCACAAGCACTCTGCCCTGCTCGTCAACACCTTTCTCATCGACACCCTCTCCTTCCCAATGAAGACTGATTCCCGCCTCACGGAAAGCAAGTGTGCAGAACTCACGGACAGTGTGCATCTCGCCGGTGGCAATAACGAAGTCATCGGGTTCAGGCTGCTGCAGCATAAGCCACATGCACTCCACATAATCCTTTGCATAACCCCAATCGCGCCGTGCACTGAGATTGCCGAGGTAGAGTTTGTCCTGCCTGCCCTGCGCAATAGCAGCAGCGGCGAGAGTTATCTTGCGCGTGACAAAGGTCTCACCCCGCCGTTCTGACTCGTGATTGAAGAGAATGCCGTTGGCGGCGAACATTCCATAGGCTTCGCGGTAGTTCTTGGTTATCCAAAAACCGTATTGCTTTGCCACTCCGTAAGGACTGCGCGGATAGAAAGGAGTGGTTTCACGCTGCGGTACTTCCTGCACTTTGCCGTAGAGTTCGGACGTGGATGCCTGATAGATGCGTGTTTTCTTCTCGAGTCCGAGCATACGCACTGCCTCAAGCAAACGCAGTGTTCCGACAGCATCGGTCTCTGCTGTGTACTCAGGCACGTCAAACGAGACTTTGACATGGCTTTGGGCTGCAAGATTGTATATCTCGTCAGGCTTTATCTCTTGAATGATACGGATGAGCGAGGATGAGTCGGTCATGTCGCCATAGTGCAGATTAATAGCGCGGGAACGCTTCATATCGCGAACCCACTCGTTGAGATAGAGATGTTCTATACGACCTGTATTGAAAGTGGAAGAACGGCGAAGAATGCCATGTACTTCGTAGCCTTTTTCAAGCAGAAACTCTGCAAGGAAAGAGCCGTCTTGTCCTGTAATGCCGGTTATTAATGCTATCTTCATAACTATTCTTATATAATATGAGACGTTCCAATGTGAGGAGAGGTTCCAATGTGAAAAGACGTTCCATGTGAGGAGATGTTATAATGCAACGTCTCTACAATACCTTTGCTATTCTTGCCTGACATGATACCTCACCCTCGGCTGTACGTATTTCATAATCAATCTCCTCAGTACGGGCTTTGTAGAAGATATCCACCTGCTCGCCCCTGCGGATTTCTTTCGCATATTTGATGTCAATGCGCAAACTGTGGCTACTTTCCGAGATGCCCTCCACAGTTGCAGAGAGTCCCTTTTTCAGTTCCACAGGTTCACAGGCATTGAGCATGAACTCGAGATACTTGCATGAGTTGCAGTGACCGTTGTAGTCAATGTCGGAATACTGCACGGTGTGCTTCCAGAGACCTATCGGTTGGCTCGGAGATTGTTCAATAACGCGGCAATCACCCGCTAACGACCCGCTAATCACCCGCTCCTCTTGGCTAAAGGTTATGAATCTGGGAGCGCGTGCGATACTGACGGTTTCGCCGGTTGCTATGTCATGAAATGCAGGTTGTTCGAAGATACTCTGAACAGTGCGGTCGTTGACATTGATTATCGCCCATACAGACTTTACCTTACCAACGAGCGTTCCGTTGACATAAAGTCTGTAGTTACGCACGGAGAGCATGTGAATGTTCTGTTCCACCCATGTCTCTATAGTCAGCACTTCGTCAACGGTAGGCAGATAACTGATTTCCACGGAGAGGTTTGTGAGCACCCATGTGCAATCCTGCTTGATGAGGTAGCGCATACCGAAACCTCCGCGGTCAGCCACTATGCCCGCCGAGTTGAGAAGGTAGTTCTCCAAAGTGTAGAGACGGAGACGGTAGTTCTGATCCAGATCCTGATACTGGATAGTATAATCCAATTTGTTTACTTGAGCCATTTGTCCAACCAATTGATAAATTCACGTTGCCATAGTATTCCGTTCTGCGGTTTGAGTACCCAATGGTTCTCATCGGGGAAGATGAGCAGTTCGGCAGGTACGCCTCGCATCTTGGCAGCATCGAAGGCCGCCATGCCCTGATTGGCGAGGATGCGGTAGTCCTTCTCGCCGTGAATGCAGAGAATAGGTGTATCCCATTTGTCAACAAAGAGATGCGGAGAGTTTTGGAAAGTACGCTGTGCCGTTTTGTTGTCTTTCTCCCAATAGGCTCCGCCCATATCCCAGTTGGCGAACCATTTCTCCTCTGTTTCAAGATATTGCATCTCCATATTGAAGATACCGTCGTGAGCAATGAATGCCTTGAACCGTTTGTTGTGGTGCCCTGCAAGCCAATATACACTGAAGCCTCCGAAAGAAGCACCTACGCACCCGAGATGGTCGCGGTCAACATACGGTTCAGTGCAGAACTCATCGATTGCGGTCAAATAATCGCGCATGCACTGACCTCCGTAGTCGCCTGAAATCTGCTCATTCCACTCGAGTCCGAAGCCCGGAAGACCACGACGGTTGGGGGCTACAATTATATATCCGTGAGCCGCCATGCGCATGAAGTTCCAACGATACGACCAGAACTGCGAGACGGGCGACTGCGGTCCGCCTTCGCAATATAGCAAAGTGGGATACTTCTTCTGCGGGTCGAACTGAGGCGGATAGATAATCCACGTGAGCATGCGCTTGCCGTCGGTGGTTGTCTGCCAACGCTGCTGAACAGTACCCATGTCAACCTGGTCGTAGATATGCTTGTTCTCATGAGTGAGTTGGCGGAGGATACCCTTTTTCTCCAACTCCGATTCAGAGCGGTATATATCCAACTTGGCATCTGCCAACACTATGTCGTTGAGGTCAAACATATAGAGTTCGTTCGCCTCACGCATGGAGTGGCGCAAAGTGTATATTTTTGTGCCGAAAACTCCCGCGACAGAGTAGTCGTACTGACCGTCAGTGAGTTCACAGACTTTGCCGCTGAGGTCTGCGAGATACAGATGCTCAAGAGCATGCCAACAACCGGCAAACACCAGTCGGGAGTTGTCAATCCACTCATACTCGTCAACATTGCTTTTGAAACTCTCTGTAATAAAGCGTTTCTCACCTGTTGCGAGATCAAGGATGAAAAGCCTGTTCCAATCAGACTCATATCCGTCTCTTTCCATTGACTGCCATGCGAGCATAGTGCCGTCAGGCGAGAACTGCGGATTGGTATCATAGCCCATCATTCCTTCTGTGAGATTCTGTGTCTCGCCGGTTTCTATATTATAAAGGTATATGTCGGAATTGGTGCTGACAGCATAGTCGAGACCGGTTTTCTTGCGACAAGTATAGGCAATGGTCTTGCAATCAGGCGAGAAACATAGTTGTTCGATACCGCCGAAAGGTTTCATAGGACATTCATAGGGTTCTCCTGCAAGGATATCACGTATATTGGTGATTTGCTGCCCGTTGAAGTCGGCAATGAAGGGATGAGGAGCCGTTTCGGTCCACTCGTCCCAATGCTTGTACATGAGGTCGGTAACCACCCTGCCCGATGCCTTAGGCAAATCGGGATACTTGTCGGCAGTCTGTTCAACGGTTTTCACCTGCGCAATGAAAAGCAACTGCCTGCCGTCAGGAGAAAAACGAAAGCCCTCGATGTCATCTTTGTAATCGGTTATCTGCACGCGCCTGCCGGTCTTTGTGTCCATCGCCCACACCTGTGAACTGCCGGATTCTGTACTCAAGAAGGCAAGTCTGCCGTCCTCAAGCCATGCAGGGGAATTCTCTCCGAAAGGAGTCTCCGTCAGTTGCCGCGGTTCTGCGGCATCTGTTTCGAGAAGAAAGAGTTCGGTATTAGAACGGTTCTCTTCCACACTATAATAACTGACCTGATATGCGACATCACCGGTTACAGCATTGACAGCCACGCCGCCCATTCTTCCCATCGCCCACAATGCTTCAGCGGAGAAAAGGCGGTTTTCGATTTTCGGGTATTGTCTGCCTATTACTGTCTGTTTTTCCTGATTCATACAACCGATTGTTGCTACGGCACAGAGTGCCAGAATGAAAGTTTTCTGCTTCATAAACACACAAGTGGAATTTAGGCTGCAAAGGTACAAAATAAATATGGAAAAACAAAAAATGAAGATATTTTGAGGCACACGGCACATTTTATTTTGCACAATTGCAAAAAAGGTTGTACCTTTGCAGCCACTTTTGAGAAACCGCGAGGACAACAATGACGAAGCAAAGCAGAGTCAGTCCGAATCCGAGCGAGTTTCGACGACGGGGCGTGGCGCAGTCCGGTAGCGCATCTGGTTTGGGACCAGGAGGTCGAAGGTTCGAATCCTTTCACCCCGACAAAAATAGAAAAGACGATGTTCTTTTCTATTTTTTTTGTTGTGAAAGTATAATAGAGAAGGTTCTTATCCTCGCAAAGCTCGGAACGATCTGCTTCGCTGAACGAATCCTTTCACCCCGACAAAAGGCAGAAACCTCGGTTTATGCTTTTTAATTTTTAAGGAGTAGAAGATATTTTCTCCATAACAGATTATCAACACATTGCACAAGATACTGCTGAAAAAAATCATATTTTTTTGCAAAAAGACACAACTTTTTTTGTGCATATCAAGAAAAAGCATTACCTTTGCAGTGCAATTCGCAAGCAACACGGCATAGTTTTGGTTAGTGTTAGTTACGGCGAAACCGTAGCATTTTTTTTCTTCATAAAATAGGAGTATATGCCTGTTGCTGCACCGCAAAATAACAGTGGTTATCTTGCGGTGCTCTTTTTTTGTAATATTAAACTGCGACACCAGACTAAGAAGTATAAAGCAAAGACTCTAATAATAGTTGTTTGAACAATATAATAAAAAAAGTTTGTACAATATTATATTTTTTTGTATCTTTGCCCGAATTTTGGCAATGAACGGGCAGCCAATATAACATTAGAGACACGTTAAACCATGTCAGACAGTCAACAAATGCCCGGAAACATTAGTATCAACCCTTTATTTAAGGATTATGGACTCACTTGAAAACAAGGATTTACATGCCCCTGAGACAGTTCAGGCGGAGGAAAATGCAGTTAATGAAACAACTGAAGTACAAGAAGTTTCGCAAGTAGTTGACGAAATTGAAGTTTCAGGAGTTGAACCCGCAGAAGATATTGCGAATGAAGAACAGGAAGAAACAACTGCTGCAGAAACAGAAGAAGCACCCGAAGATAAGCCTCTGACGAAAGAAGGCATAGTCGAGCAATTCAAAGTATTGCTTAGCGGGCAAGTGAGTGAAATAAAGGAACAAGCCGACCTGCTGAAAACCCAGTTCTACAGAATATTCCGTCAGGAGCAAGAGGCTGCAAGGAAGCAGTGGGAGGAGCTGGGCGAAAAAGCAGAAGACTACAAGCCTGTGATTGACGAGATAGAACAGCAGTTCCGTCATCTGCTGGAGATATACAGACAACAACGTCAGGAAGAGCGCGAAAAACGCGAGGCAGAGATGCAACAGAACCAACTCCGCAAAGAGAACATCATAGCACAGATGAAACAGATGGCGGAGTCTGATACTGCCGATGTGACAGAAAACCTGAAGAAGATGCGCGAACTGAGGGGTGAATGGAAATCGATAGGTGCTGTACCTCCTACGGTTGCCACATTGTTGTGGAAAGAATACAATCTGTATCAGGAGAAATTCTACGACCTTGTGAAAATCAACAACGAGCTACGCGAGTATGATTTCCGTAAGAATCTGGAGCAGAAGACAGCTATTTGCGAGCAAGCGGAAGCACTGAAAGACAAAGGCGACGTGGTTGAAGCATTCCGCCAACTGCAACAATTGCATGACGAGTGGGCTAACATAGGTCCTGTTGCACGCGAACTGAGAGAAGACCTCTGGAACAGATTCAAGGAGGCAAGCACATACATCAACAAGCGTCATCAGGAGCACTTTGAAAAACTGCATGCCGCCGAGGAAGACAACCTCCGCCGCAAGCAAGAGATTATAGAGAAACTGAAAGCTCTGAACATAGAAGATCTCACCTCAAACAAGATGTGGGACGATGCCACAGCCGCCGTTAACGAATTGCAGGCAGAATGGCGCACTATAGGATTTGCCCCGAAAAAGATGAATCAACAAATCTACGATGAATATCGCAGTTTGTGTGACGGGTTCTTTAAGGCTAAAACATCATTCTACAAAAAGATGCGCGATGAACTGCAGCAAAACCTGCAGAAGAAACGCTCACTGCTTGCCCAAGCAGAGGCACTAAAGGATTCGGAGGAATGGAAAGAAGCAACAGACAAACTGGTGAAACTTCAGAAGCAATGGAAAGAGATAGGACCTGTTGCGCGCAAGTATTCGGAAGACATCTGGAAACAATTCTCAGCCGCATGCGACAATTTCTTTGAACGAAAGAAAGCTTCTGTAAAAGACGTGCACCAGCAAGAAAAAGAGAATCTTGTACAGAAAAAAGCAATCATTAAAGAAATAGAAGAACTGGCAGTAACCACAAAAGAAGAGACCCTGGCCAAACTGCATGAACTTATAAACCACTATAACGAGATTGGCTTTGTTCCATTCCGCGACAAGGACAAGTTGTTCAAACAATTCCGCGCAGCAACGGATAAAATTTTCGATCAACTGAACATAGAGCAGCACAACCGTCGTATAGAAGACTTCAGCAAACGCCTTGAAAACAAAGACGACAATGCACTATTAAACGAGCGCCGCCGTTTAGTTCGCCAATATGAAGTTCTTGAACAAGAGATAAAGACTGCCGAAAACAATATTCTATTCTTCACCTCAGGCAACAAAAAAGGCAACAAACTGGTTGAAGAAATGCAAAAGAAAATAGAGGACCAGAAAAAGCAACTGGCAGAACTTGAAGAAAGAATAAATCTGATTGACAGCAAACTGGAATAGGAATACCTCTAATTGTCAAATAGTCTATGAATCTGATAGAATATAAAAACGTGGAGGTGCGACAACTGGAGCAAGTTGTTCTTCAGGACGTTAATCTGACGGTGAGGAACGGTGAATTCGTGTATCTGCTTGGCAAAGTAGGTAGCGGCAAGAGCAGTCTGCTAAAGACAATCTATGCCGAACTGCCCGTAAAAACAGGCGAAGCAACAGTACTCGGCTATGACATTCCCCACATCAGACGTAATCAAGTTCCTTATCTGCGTCGCAAAATCGGTATAGTGTTTCAAGATTTCCAACTGCTGACTGACCGCAGTGTAGAAGACAACCTTATCTTCGTTCTCAAGGCAACAGGCTGGAAAGACAAAAAAGTGATGAAGAACCACATAAGCGATATTCTCCGTCAGGTAGGCATGGAAAACAAAGCATACAAGATGCCTCACCAGTTGTCAGGCGGAGAACAACAGCGCGTGGTAATAGCACGTGCACTACTCAACTCGCCGGAGATAATACTGGCTGATGAGCCTACCGGTAATCTTGATCCGGAGACGGGTGCCGGCATAATGGACTTGCTGCACGGGATATGTCAAGCGGGAACAACCGTAATCATGTCAACACACAACATGAACTGGGTACAGAAATATCCGGGCAGAAGGTTGTTTTTTGAAGACGGTCGCATAACCGAAGCGGAGCAAAAAGAATAAGCGCACCGCACTACAATAAAAAAGGGTACTTCTGATACGTATATTCAGGAGTACCCTTAATTTTATTGTGTCTTAAGTCTTACCTACAATGAATATCAACTATGCAGTTCGTTCTCTATCTGCGAAACCGAACGACGAAGGAAAGCATCGCCTGCCATGTCGTTGGTGATGGTGTTGATAGCATGAAGGACTGTGGCATGATTTCGGTTACCCAACTGACGCCCAATCTCCATAAGAGATTTGTTGGTCATCTGCTTGGCAAGATACATTGCCACCATACGTGCCTGAGCAATCTCACGCTTGCGAGTGGAAGCAACAAGCATTTTTTCAGGAATATTGAAATGACGGCACACTGCGTCAGTAATATTTTCGATAGTAATATCAGCAGAACTAACTTTCACAAGTCTGCTTACCACCTGTTCTGTAAGTTCAATATTGATTTCCGTATTAGTGAGAGTGCTGTATGCCAGCAAAGATGCGAGAACTCCCTCAAGATCGCGGACATTGTTTCGTACGTTTTCGGCGATATAGTCCACCACCTCCTCAGGAATAGCAAGTCCATCACGCCATATACGATTTTTGAGGATATCCTTTCTCAGTTGGAAATCCGGACGCAGAATCTCTGCTGTAAGCCCCCATTTGAAACGGGTTATAAGTCTGTCTTCAAGCCCTTTGAGGTCAACAGGTGCACAATCGGATGTCAGAATCAGTTGTTTGCCGGTCTGATGAAGATGATTGAAGATAAAGAAGAAGGTGTTTTGTGTGCCTTTCTTGTCAGCCCAATACTGAATATCATCAACAATCAGTACGTCGATAGTCTGATAGAAATTGATAAAGTCATTAACCTTGTTGGAGACCACGGCATCTGTGTATTGCACTTGGAAAGTGTTAGCCGAGACATAAAGCACGCGTTTGTCAGGATAGTTATGCTTTATGCTGTTGCCGATTGCGTTAACGAGATGCGTCTTCCCCACTCCGCTGCCTCCATAGACAAACAGAGGATTGAAAATGTTTCTACCAGGGTTGGATGCGATGGTAACACCTGCGGTACGTGCCAGACGGTTGCAATCGCCCTCCACGAAAGAGGGAAAAGTGTATTGCGGATTGAGTTGCGACTCCAACTGCGGCATCTGCATACGGCGTTCTGAAGGCATAACGGGCATATAGCCGTTGTACTGTGCGGGAGTTGCCTCCGACACCCCCTGACTGGGAATCATGGAGCCTGCACCTGAATTGCTGTCAATAAGAACACGATATTCAAGACGGATACCTTCGCCAAACACGCGGAGAAGAGTCTTGCGAAGCAAGTCGATGAAGTTCTCCTCTATATATTCCACCACATACTGGCTGTTGACCTGCACCACCAGCACTTTATTTTCATAGTGCAGCGGTACAATAGGAGCAAACCATGTGCGATAAGCAGAAGCAGAAAGATTATCTTTCAGTATCTCGCAACATTTGTCCCAATATGTAATGCAATTGTTTTCCATTAATATAATTATCACCAGCAATTCCTGCCGGAAAAGCGCTGAAAAAAAGAGCCTCACTATAACCCGCTGAAAATATCATTCTAAAAAACAGAACGTTAACACAGGTGCGTGAGTCATCATTTCGCAATGCAAAGGTCGCACATTTTTTTCACATACACAAGTACCGAGCGATTTGGAATTTTATTCATCATGTGTATATGTTTATTTTTCAAAACCTTACATAAAACATACTCATTAGCAACATCTTAGCACACACCTTAACATATTGATACACTGATTTACAGATATATATAAAGAGGCTTGATTCCCTTTCGAAAGAACCAAGCCCCAATATATTTTGTTAATAAGTCAAGAAGTTATCAACAATAGCAGAATCTCGTGCTCACTTTTGTTTATTTATAAAAAATTAAATAATTACCGAGAAGTATGAGTTGAGAATATTAGAGATGCATGTGCATGAGTCTGAAGATTGTTTATTTGTCTTTCTTGTTGCCGAAGACTGAGAAGTGCACGTAGCGTTTGGGGTTGGCTTTGAGGTCAACCACGAGGCTGTCGACAGACTGAATAGTTTCGTTGATATTGGAGTACAACTCTTTATCGTTGAGCAGCATACCAACTGTACCGTCTTTTGAGTTAACCTTCTGAGTGAAGTTCTTGAGGTCAGCCACCACTGCATCCAGTTTGTCGATAGTAGCAGCAATATCCACATCGCGCACATTGGCAGCCACGTTCTTTATATCGGACACTGCAGACTTGGCATCTGCCACAACCACCGGGACATCGTTAGCCATTACGCGTTTGATATCTGCAGAAGCTGACTTGAGATCGGATGATATGCGGTCAACATTGGCGAGAGCGGACTTGAGATGGTCGCCTTCGAGTTGGGAGTTGGCAGTATAGAGCAGGGTGTCGAGTTTCTGCAGAGCAGCAGAGAGGTCGGCAAGCAGACCGTCCTGGAGGTTGTCAATCAGACCGGGCACAACAGTGGTAGGCAGAGTGTCACCACGATGATAGAGGTCATCGGTGTCATAGAGAGGAATATTGAGCTGGAGGGCAGTACCTCCAAGCAGACCGTCAGATATGAGAGCAAGTTCCGTGCCATGAGGGAGAGAAATGTCCTTATTGACAGAGAAAGTGACAACGAAAGAATTGTCACGGCGGAAATCGTAAGTAATCTTGTCAACCTGCCCCACCTTATAACCCTTCACATATACAGGTGACTGTTCGGTAAGACCGTTAATGGCGGAGTAGCTGCCATAGTAGGTGGAGGTTGAGGAGAAGATGTTAACTCCCTTGAGGAAGTTAAATCCGAAATAGAGGAGGAAGATTGCGATGACGGCGAGAATGCCGACTTTGAGTTCACGTGAATATTTCATGTTGTTTGAATTTGTTTAGTATTGTTTAGAGTAGTTTAGTATAGTATTGTTACTGAATCATCTTCAGAGCGTCTTTAACATAAATCTGTTTGCCGTCAAGGAAGGCAACGATGAAGCAGTCCTTGAACTTGGGGAGAAGCGTGTCACGCACCTTTTTTATCTCATCATAACTCGTTTCTTCACCATAAGTGTATTTGAGGAACTTGCCGTCCTTGGTGTATTTGCAGCCTTTCAATCCTTTGAAAGAGGGGTCTCCTGCTTTCAACTCAGACGTCACGGAAAATATCTGAACTCTAAACACAGGTTTCGGACTTTTTGCATGAGGCTTTATCTCTGCCTTCTGTTCAGGCTTTTTCGTCTCGGTATTCTTCTTCACCTCTGCCTTCTGATCGGTCTTTTTCGTCTCGGCATTCTGCTTCACTTCTGCTTTCTTCGTGTCAGACTTCTTTGGTTCAGTCTTCTTGTTGTCACTCTTCTTTTTGTCCGTCTTCGCCGTCTCTACATTCTTTGTGTCAGCAGGTTTCTCTTCCACCTTATCACCTTCTTCAGCGGCGGCACTTGCCATGGTTGCAGATTTCTTGTCAAGCGAGTTCTTGTATGCAAGGAAAGCGTTGTAGATAGCGGTGGCAATCTGCTGCTTCCCCAGTTCGGAAACGAGGTACTTCTCTTCATCGGGGTTGCTGATGAAGCCCATCTCTACAAGCACCGAGGGGCATGCAGATTTGTGCAGAACCCAGAAGCCAGCCTGACGAACACCACGGTCGGCACGGGAGCAGTTGGCAGAGAGTTGCTGCTGGACAAGAGAGGCGAACTGAAGGGACTTGTCAAGATAGCTGTCCTGCATGAACTCGAACATGATATACGACTCGACAGAGTTGGGATCAAAGCCCTGATATGTAGTCTGATAGTTGTCCTCGAGCATGATGACCGAGTTCTCACGCTTGGCAACATCGAAGTTGGAATCGAGCTTGTGGAGTCCAAGGGTGTAGGTCTCTGCACCGTTCATCTTCTTATTCTCCGCCGAGTTGGCATGAATGCAGATAAAGAGGTCGGCATTATGCTTGTTAACAAAGTTAGCACGCTCTTGCAGGGTGAGGAAGACATCGGTAGTACGGGTCATATAGACATTGACGTCCTTGCATGAGTCCTTGAGCAGTTTATTGAGTCTTTGTGCAACAGCAAGATTGAGTGCTTTCTCGGTAGTGAGAGCACCACAAGCGCCAGGGTCTTTGCCTCCGTGACCGGCATCGATAACAACATTGAAAGCGGAAACAGTCTGCCCTACTGCGAGCAGCAGAGAGAGAATAAGCGTGATTGTCAGAACAGGTTTATTCATTGCAGTTTAATGTTTGATAACAATGAGGGAGATACAAATTGTTTGCCAAACTTATATTATAGTTCACATTCAGGTCTTATATAGTCCGCCTTCCGGTATTGCAGTGCATCATTTGAGGTCTTTAACCAAGCGCACAAAGCCATAATTCTCCTCAGGATACTCAGTCCAAGGTCTATTACGTTCACTTATCTTCTCATGTATTGTCCAGCCCGAATAATAGCCATAACGGTCGTAATACATCCAAAGATTAGTTGCCGTATTCTCAGAAGAGCCTTTTGAACCCAGCCAATAGGTGGTATATGTATCCTTGACAGAAGAAAGCGGGAGGAAGACAGCACCTGCTGCCTCACGTATAGCCCACTCCGCTTCAGTATAGTTGTTCCATGCCGGTACGTAGGAGCCTGTATTGAAGGAATTCTCACCATACCAATAGTATTCACCTCCCCACTCAGCTTCGTAATTGTCGGGCAAAAATACTATTCCGCGCACGGTACCTATCTTAGCAAATCCCCAATATCTTGTAGCATTCTCACGATCTGCGCACAGGTAGTAGAACTCATCTTTTGTCAACATTCTCCAAGTGCCCGCAGGGTCGAGTTTGTCACCATTGGTAATGTCACAATATGTGCCCCAGTCGTAGTTGGTGCCGGTGATATCGGCATCGGGGACCTTGGCAATAGACGAATACGCCAGCGGGTCAGTGCCATTGTAACCGGTAGCGCCCCAATAGAACTGGTCGTGCCATGCAGCAGAGCTGGAAGGAGCAACATTCAAGAAAGAATATTGCGTAGCAGAGAAGCGCCATTTCTTAGAATCAGTGTTATACTGCAGGTTACCAGGCGCAAAGACAATCTTCTTGGTTTTAGAGACTGAGAAATAGTAGCTGAAAGGTCCACGCTCGACAGTCAGTTGCGTAGTGCTGGTATTATTTTGGAACGAGATGGTTGTTGTGAGTGTCTCTTTACTATCTTTATTACCTTCGCTGACAGTGATAGTGACCGTGGCATTACCTTCTCCGGAAGCGGGAGTAACGGTTACCCAATCAGCAGTACAGGTGGCAGTCCACGGGGAGAAACTGACGAGAGAGACAGTCTTTTCGCCTCCTTTGACTGGGAAGAGGAGAGATGACTCACTCAAGACCACACTGTTAGTATAGAAAAGTACGGTTATTTTACATTCTGCAGTATGCTCTCCGCACTTGGCAGTGATGGTGCAGTTGCCCTCTTTGACAGCTTTCACGACGCCCTCGTTGACAGTTGCTATGCTCTCGTCGGAACTGGTCCACACTATTTCTTCGGCATGCCGCTCTGATTCTTCCGGATTGTATATGACTGTCAATAGCATGGTTTCGCCCTCAAACATGGTGTGCTCGGTCTTGTCGAGACTGATACTCTCGACAGCCACAGGTTCGGGCTCGGGTACAACATCGACCTTGCACTCTGCAGTAAACTTTCCACATGTGGCAGTAATGACAGCCTTACCTTCTCTAATTCCGGTAACTTTTCCTTCTTGGTTGATTTTGGCAATTTTATCCTTGCTGCTTTCCCATTCTACAGCAGGAGCGAGGTCTTCCGCTTCCTCAGGTTCGTACCAGACACGGAGTTGGAAATCTTGTCCGACTTCAAGTTCTATCTTACTCTTATTGAGCGATATACCCTCGAGAGATTTCATCTCGGCAGTGTTGTTGCTGCAACCTGCTATAAGAATTACAGACAAGAGCAGTACAAAAAATGACATTTTCTTCATAATGATAACATAAAATCTGCCTGCAAAGTTACAAAATAAAATCTGTATATGCAAATACAACGGCATCGGGACAAAAACAAGGGGAAACCAACAAGTGAGATATTCGTCTCGTTTACGTCCTTTTTACGTCCTTTTTACGTCTTTTTTACGTCTTTTTTACGTAAATTACTAACAGCCTTTGCACAGGTTCGAGCAAAGTGGAACAGGCAGACGATGCATCAGGGACAAGCAGGCGTAGCATCAGGAACGAGCAGGCGATGCATCAGGGACAAGCAGGCGTAGCATCAGGAACGAGCAGGCGATGCATCAGAAACAGGCAGGCGATGCATCAGGAACGAGCAGGCAATGCATCAGAAACAGGCAGGCGTTGCATCAGGATACGACAGGAGTTGCAACTGGAACAGGCAGGCGTTGCAACAGGAAGCAGGATGTTCTTTCAGTTAGAGAACAGACGAAAAAGAGCAAACTGACGGAATGAAAGCAGAGAGCATTCTGCAAGAAAAACTTTTATTTTGCATGATTGGCAAGGAATTTGTATCTTTGCAGGTTAAATAATAAATTGAGTGTAATATACGCTTGAAGGAAGATAAGAATCTACATATCAGCGCAGTACACCTAATGCGAGGGATAGCCATATTCTTTGCGATAATGGTGTTTGGCAGCATTTACGGACAAAAGAGGGCTGTAAATGCAGTGGATTCCATACCCAAATCGGCGATAGAAGACACTATCAAGGCCGATGAGAACTCGAATTCTGCTACTATCAAGGCGGATGAGAACTTGAATTCTGATGCTATCAAGGCAGATGAGAACTTGAATTCTGATGCTATCAAGGCAGGTGAACAGTCGGTATCAGATACTCTCAAAGCGGGTTACTCAGCGGCTTCAGACAGCATAGGGAGGGGTGATTCGGTTGTTTCAGACAGCATCAAGACTCAGACAACTGCGGCTACTGACACGAGGGGAGACATAACAGGGCAAGGTCCGGACATAATGCCGACCGACTCAACAGAGATGAAGAAGTCGAAGAAAAAGCAATCGCAGCAAAGCAACGCAATAGACGATGTGGTAAGTTACCAGTCGTCAGACAGTCTGGTGCTGACGGGCAACGGCACAGCTTTCCTTCACGGCAAGGGCAACATCAAATACAAGACGATGGACCTGACGAGCGAGTACATCAAGGTTAAGATGGACAGTTCGACCATCTTTGCGCGAGGTGTGTATGACTCGATAGACGACAAGTGGATAGGTCAGCCCGTGTTTGCAGAAGGCGAGGACAAATATGAGTCCAACGAACTGACCTACAACCTGAAGACCCAGAAAGGTTTCATCAGGCACGTGGTGACACAGCAAGGCGAAGGATGGGTGATATCGGAGAAAACGAAGAAGATGGAGGGCGATGTGATGATGATGGCAGACGGCAAATACACCACTTGCGACGACCACGAGCACCCTCACTTCTATCTTGCCCTTACGAAAGCGAAGGTGAAACCCAAAGGATACATAGCGACAGGTCCCGCCTATTTAGTAGTAGGCGACGTTCCTCTGCCCCTTGCGATTCCCTTCGGTTTCTTCCCCTTCACCGACAAGTACTCGTCAGGTTTGATAATGCCCACCTTCGGAGACGACCGTACCCGCGGACTCTATCTGCGCGGATTGGGTTATTACTTCGCGATAAACGACTATGTTGACCTTCAGGTTACGGGTGACATCTACACCAAAGGCACGTGGGCGATAAGTGCCCAGAGCAACTACGTATGGCGTTACCACTTCAGGGGCAACCTCAACTTCGAGTACCGCAAAGACGTGACAGGCGAGAAAGGCATGCCCGACTACAGTGCGGCGACCAACATGTCGATACGCTGGACTCACACGCAAGACCAGAAAGCCAATCCCTACTCCACCTTCTCTGCAAGTGTGAACTTCTCGACTTCAGGTTACAACAGAAGCAACATCAACAGTTACTACAACGTAAAGCAGAACTCGGAGAACACGAAGTCGAGCAGTATCAGCTACACCCAGCGTTTCCCTGACGCACCGTGGACAATAACCGCCAGTGCATCGATAACGCAACGTACGAAAGACTCAACGCTGACATTGTCGTTGCCCGACGTGAGCATCTCGATGAGTACAGTCAAGCCATTCAAGCGCAAGAAGGCGTTAGGCAAGGAGAAATGGTATGAGAAGATACAATTGAGCTACCGCGGCAACATAAAGAACAGCATAACCTGCAAAGAGAATTATCTGTTCCACAGTAACTTCGTACGTGACTGGAAGAACGGCGTAAGTCACTCGATACCCATCAGTGCAAGTTTCAACCTGTTCAAATACATCACGCTTTCGCCGAGTATCAACTACAACGAGAAATGGGTATTCCAACGCATAGACCAGAGTTGGGACAACGAACTGAACCAGGTACACCGCGACACAACCAACGGATTCTACAGGCTATGGGACGTGAGCGGAAGTTTGAGCATGTCAACCAAGATATACGGCTTCTATATTCCAGTCCGCAAACTGTTCGGTGACAAGGTGGACAGATTCCGCCACGTGATAACCCCGAGCATCAGTTTCAGTTACCGCCCGGACTTTACGGAGTTGCAGAAGAAGACCTTGGGTACGCACTACTATGACACTTACCAGCGCCCCTACGTGGACAAGGCCTCGGGTGACACACTATACGAGACAGTGAACTACTCGCGATTCCAAGGAGCAGCATACAGTCCTCCCGGACAAGGCAGTTCGGGCAACCTAAGTTTCTCGGTGGGC
Organism: Paludibacteraceae bacterium; assembly: GCA_017479885.1. GTDB lineage: Bacteria > Bacteroidota > Bacteroidia > Bacteroidales > Paludibacteraceae > Colicola. The sequence goes on from JAFVBR010000010.1 coordinate 43,391, forward strand.
AACAACCTTGAGGTAAAAGTGAGGAATGACAAAGACACAACTGGCAAGAATCCGTACAAAGTGATATCGCTGATAGACAACCTCAGCATATCAGGCGGTTACAACTTCCTTGCAGACTCAATGAACTGGAGTCTGTTCTCAGTGAACCTGCGTATAAAGTTACCCAAACCGCTCAACTACACCATCAACCTGTCAGGCAACTTCGACCCGTATATGTACGAGTTGAATGCATTCGGCAACCCTGTGCGCACGAACAAACAATACTGGCACAACAAGAAGTTTCTCAATTTCCTCGGAACAGGCACGTCGTTCAGTTACACATTCAACAACCAGACCTTCAAGAAATTATTCGACAAGATAGATGAGAGACGCAACAAAGGCAAAGCACCCACCGGCGGTGAAGGGGAAGAAACCGAAGGGCCAGACCTGCAAGCACCACCAGACTTGACAGAGACGGCAAAACCGAAGCGAGACTCGGGTTCGGAGGCAGACGAAAGAGACGGATTCCACAAGACACAGATAGACTGGAGCCTAAGTTTGAACTACTCGGTGCGCTACGGCGAGAACCGCAGCAGTTTCAACTACGAAAAGATGAAATACAACATGATGTGGACACACAACCTGAGCATCTCAGGTACTTTGAATCTTGGGAAGGGCTGGAAAGTGAGTGCCACAACATCATACGACTTCAAAGCCAAACAATTCACATACACCAACTTCAATGTAAGCCGCGACTTGCACTGCTGGTCGATGTCGGCAAGCTTCGTGCCCTTCGGTCCATACAAGAGTTACAACTTCCACATAGGCGTAAACGCAAGCATGCTTTCAGACCTGAAATACGACAAGAGCAGTGCCGAGTCAACCAACAAGAGGACAGACTGGTGGTAAGAGGGGAAGGTTTCAGGTTTCAAGTTTCAGGTTTCAGGTTTCAGGTTTCAGGTTTCAAGTTTCAGGTTTCAAGTTTCAAGTTTCAGGTTTCAGATATAAGAATTAAATCAAAATAAATTATGACAATCAAAAGGTTTGAGGATTTAGAAATATTCAAAATGGCAAGAGAGATGAGCAAAAGAATATTTGCTCTCACCCTGAATCAACCATTCAATTCAGATTACCGCTTTGTACAACAAATCAGAGCAGCAAGCGGCTCTATAATGGATAATATAGCAGAAGGATTTGAAAGAGACGGCAATAAAGAGTTTAAACAATTCCTATACATAGCCAAAGGTTCTTGCGGAGAAACCCGAAGCCAAATTATAAGAGCAACAGATTGCGGTTACATTGATAATGAACAAGCTAAAGAGATATATGAAGAGTTGGTAAAACTATCACGCGCAATAGCCACTATGATTAAATCTCTAAAAGAATCCGAGATTAACGGTTTGAAACACAAAGACTGATGAAACAACTAAATATTAAGTGACAGATATGATAACAGATGACAAGATTGTGAAGGTCGTATATGACCTGTATGTTGACGGGAGTGAGCCCGGTCAGGAAGAACTAATGGAGCGTGCGACAGCAGAACACCCGCTTGTGTATTGCCACGGCAAAGGCATGATGCTCCCCAAATTTGAGGCAGCACTGGCAGGTAAGGAACAAGGGGAGAACTTCGACTTCCGCATAGCCGCACAAGACGCATACGGAGAGTATGACGACGAGGGCGTGCTGACCCTGCCGCGCGAACTGTTCTGCATAGACGGCAAGTTCGACGAGGAAAGGGTGTATGTAGGCAATATCGTACCGATGACCACTCAAGATGGTCAGATAGTCAATGCCCAAGTGGCGGAGATAACCGAGGAGAACGTAACTATCGACCTCAACCACCCTCTTGCAGGAGAGAATCTGCATTTCAGAGGCAAGGTGATAGAGGTTAGAGACGCAACACAAGAGGAGATTGAGAGTCTCACCCGCAAATGCGGAGGATGCAGCGGATGCGGAAGTGAAGGATGCAATCCGGAATGCGGCACAGGATGCGGCGGCTGCAATTAATATCAATAGTAAATATCAAAAATAATCAAACAGTTAAGCATAACAGCTATGGCAAATATTTTAGCGATAGTGGGTCGTCCCAATGTAGGGAAATCGACCCTTTTCAACCGCCTGACCAAGACAAGGCGTGCAATAGTAAACGAGGCAGCAGGTACTACCCGTGACCGTCAGTACGGCAAATCGGAGTGGAACGGGCGTGAGTTCTCAGTGATAGACACAGGCGGCTGGGTAGTGAACTCAGACGACATATTCGAAGGCGAGATAAACCGTCAGGTGAACCTTGCAATCACAGAAGCAGACGTAGTGCTGCTGGTAGTGGATGTGAACGAGGGAGTGACACAGTTTGACATGGAGGTAGCACATCTGCTTCGTCAAGCCAAGAAACCCTGCGTGCTTGCAGTCAACAAAGTGGACACCTTCGAGCACCAGTATGCGGCAGCAGAGTTCTACAAGTTGGGACTTGGCGAACCATTCATCCTCTCTGCAGTGAACGGCTTAGGCACAGGCGAACTGCTTGACGAGATACTGTCACGCTTCAAACCCGATGATGCTCCAGAAGACATAGACGAACTGCCGCGCTTTGCTATAGTAGGGCGTCCGAATGCAGGCAAATCGAGTCTGCTGAATGCACTGATAGGTGAAGAACGCACGATAGTGACGGACATAGCAGGCACCACACGTGACAGCATCTACACTCGCTACAACAAGTTCGGGAAAGAGTTCTATCTTGTTGACACAGCGGGAATAAGGAAGAAGGCGAAGGTGAACGAAGACCTTGAGTACTACTCGGTGGTACGCAGCATTCGCGCGATAGAGAACTCGGATGTATGCATACTGATGATAGATGCCACCCGCGGTCTTGAGAGTCAGGACCTGAATATATTCTCACTGATACAGAAGAACAAGAAAGGACTGGTGGTAGTGGTGAACAAGTGGGACCTGATAGAGAACAAGACCAATCAGGACATCAAACAATTCGAGCAGTCGATAAGGGAAAGGATTGCTCCGTTCACCGATTTTCCGATAATATTCTCCTCAGCAGTGACCAAACAGCGCATATTCAAAGTGATGGAGACGGCGTTGCAGGTTTATGAAAACAAGCAGAGGAAAGTGCCTACAGCTCAACTGAACGAACGTTTTCTGCCTTTGATAGAGAACTATCCTCCACCAGCAACAAAAGGCAAGTACATAAAGATAAAGTACTGCACACAGCTGCCTAATACACAGGTACCTACATTTGTATTCTTCGCCAACTTGCCACAATATGTAAAGGAACCATACAGACGTTTCCTGGAGAACAAACTACGCTCGTGGTGGGACTTCAATGGTACACCTGTTCAGATATTCATCCGTGCCAAATAAAGTGCAAGTATTATAAATAAGGTGCAAGTATTATTACTGTGTATTATTAGAAAGAAAGAGAGGCAAAGGTTGCCTCTCTTTTCGTTAGTATGTGCGCCAGGCTTCTTAATTGAAGAATGGCTCGAAATCTGATGCAGGCAACCAATCGGTTTTGCCGACCAGCATAACTTTAGTGTTCTTGTTCATGCGTCCTTCGGCAATGAATCCCTTCATCTGTTCAAGTGTGTAAGGTCCGTGTTCCTGCCCTTTGACAAGCACTTTCAGTTGGTCATCGGCAGTGACTTTAATCTTGGCTGGAGTTTGGGGTTGAGGCTTTGGCATTGCCGTCCAATCAAGTTGTTCGAAAGCAGCAGCAGTAGTCCACTCAGCAGCCTCTGCAGTACGCATCTTTGTGCGTTTGTTCATTCTGCCTTCAGCAATGAAACCTTGCATCTGCTCAAGTGTGTAAGGTCCGTATTCTTTGTTCTTTACAAAGACATAATACTGAGTGCCGGCAACTTCGGCAGGCGTCCCTTCTGTGAGATTGTCAGCAACAGGTTGCTCCGACTCGGGTTCAGCAACAGGCACTTCCTCTTTAGGTTCTTCAGCAGGTTCTGCCTTAGGTTCTGCAGCCTTGGGGTCTTTCTTCGCTTTCTTCTTTCGGAAGAAGAAATAAAGGACAGGAAGCAAGACAAGCAACCACCAAAGACTGAATCCGCCCGACTTTGCTTTCTTAGGTGCAGGTGCGGGTTCAGCAGCAGGTTGTTCAGTTGTTACAGGAGCGGGCTCGTCAGCTGTTTGCGCTACAGCAGGAGTGGTGTTGTCGTTCCAGTCGTCAGCAGGCTGTGCAGTGGCGGGAGTGGCAGTGTTGTCATTCCAATCGTCGGCTGTTTGGGTTACTGTGGCGGGAGTGGCGGTGTTGTCATTCCAGTCATCTTCAGCACTGACAGTGAGAGTCAGTGATACAAGCACAATGCTCAAGAAAAGGAGTTTTGCTTTCATTTGTGTGAGGATTTTTGGTTAATTGGTTATTATAAACAGGCTGCAATAATGCATCCTAATGGGGATTTGATTATAAACTGGCTTCTTTGAGGCGTTCTGCATTCTCCGCAATCTGCAGTTGGTCGATAAGTGTCTGAATGTTGCCGTTGAGGAAATCAGGCAAATTGTAAACGGTGTAGTTGATACGATGGTCGGTAAGCCGTGCCTGAGGGAAATTATACGTGCGTATCTTCGCCGAACGATCTCCGGAAGAGACCATTGTCTTTCGACGCTTGGCAATATCGTCGATGTATTTCTGGTGCTCCTTGTCGTAAATCTGAGTACGCAGACGCGACAGAGCACGCTCTTTGTTCTTGGGCTGGTCGCGGGTCTCAGTACACTCGATAAGAATCTCCTCAGTCTGATTGGTGACAGGATTACGCCACAGATATCTCAATCTTACACCCGACTCCACCTTGTTGACGTTCTGTCCTCCCGCCCCACCCGAGCGAAAAGTCTCCCAGCGAATCTCTCCCTCGTTGATCTGCACATCGAACTCATCGGCTTCAGGAAGGACAGCCACCGTGGCAGCAGAAGTGTGAATACGCCCCTGGGTCTCCGTTTGAGGCACACGCTGCACCCTGTGAACACCGGATTCGTATTTGAGAGTGCCATAAACATTCTGTCCGGCGACATTGAAGATGATTTCCTTGTATCCTCCAGCCGCACCTTCAGTGAAAGAAGAGACAGCCATTGACCACCCCTTCATCTCGATGTATTTGCTGTACATGCGGAAAAGGTCTCCGGCAAAGAGTGCCGCCTCGTCACCGCCGGTACCTGCACGGATCTCCATGATGACATTCTTAGCATCTTCAGGGTCCTGAGGAAGAAGCATGAGACGGATGTTGTCCTCAAGCCGGGGAATGATTTGAGAAATGCGGTCTATCTCCTCCCGAGCCATATCGCGCAGTTCGGTGTCCTGCTCGTTGAAAGCTATATCCTTCGCCTCTTCAAGATTCTTGAGTGCATTCTCGTATTCATCAGCCGCCGCCAAAACCTTCTCCAAATCGTGATACTCACGGTTGAGTCGGACATAACGCGGCTGGTCCTGAATGACAGCGGGGTCGGTAATCATGAGTGCGACCTCATGAAACTTCTGCCGTAAAGATTCTATTTGGGAGACATAATTCATAATGACGAGAATGATTATCAATATAAGGCTAACCGGGAAAGGAGTTGATATAAATGTCTGCAAACAGTTTTATTCTCTAATAATCTCCGCCTTGACCCGGTACTTGCAATCCACCTTCCCATCCTCTGCGTATTCGCGAATATTATTCATAATCTGTTGCAAGCGCCATTCGAGTACGTTTCTATAGACACGACGTGTAACAAAGAGATTGAAGAAGAAACCGAATTTGACATTGAGGTCGAGTGTAAGTGAGGTGAGATTGTCTTTGAGCGGTTTGACATGGAAGGTACCATCCGCCATCTTGAGGAGGCTGCCTGAGTAATCGATGTCAACTCCTGCATGGCGGACATCGTTAATTGTGGTATCACGCATCCAACTTGAAATCTTTATATCTCGGAAAGTGCGCAATGCGGGGACCTTGACGTCGATAGTGATATAACCGTACTTCTGTTCAGGATTGTAGAACGTTTCCTTATAGACAATAGCAATGGCATCACGGTCGGAGTCGTGCCCGCCCTCTTCCCCTGTGCACTTGAACGCCCATTCGCCGAGATGACGGATATCGGTCTGCATATCGTAGATGAAGTCGTCAACAGCCTTGTTGACAGTTTCAAGCGGTGCATCAATAAACACCTCACACTGCGAATGGTAGGTCATGTGAGTGAATGTAGTGAAGACTGCGAGTATAATCAGGAGGTTCATATCGAGTTGTTATTTAGATTCGTGCAGGTACCGGCGGTGACGAGGCGGCACTCTTTGCCGGAGACCTTTTCCGCATGTACAAGTGTAAATGAGTTATCTTCTGCGTTTCTGTAGGTTGCGCATCATCTTGCTCATCTGGTCGAACTGCTTGAGGAAACGATTGAGTTCAACTATAGTAGTACCCGAACCCTTGCAGATGCGCTGTTTTCTTGAACCGTTGAGCAGAGCGGGATTGGCACGCTCAGCGGGAGTCATGGAGTTGATGATAGCCTCAATGGGTTTGAAGGCATCATCGGAGACCTCAACACCCTTGAGTGCCTTGTCCATACCTGGAATCATAGACATGAGGTCCTTCATGTTGCCCATCTTCTTAATCTGCTCAAGTTGTGAGCGGAAATCGTTGAAGTCGAACTGATTGTGTGCAATCTTCTTAGAAATGCGTCGTGCCTCCTCTTCATCGTACTGCTCCTGCGCACGCTCAACGAGACTGACGACATCGCCCATACCGAGGATACGGTCGGCCATACGTGAGGGATGGAAGACATCGAGAGCCTCCATTTTCTCACCAGTAGAGATGAACTTGATAGGTTTCTGCACGACAGAACGTATGCTGAGAGCAGCACCTCCACGTGCGTCACCGTCGAGTTTGGTGAGCACCACTCCGTCGAAGTCGATACGGTCGTTGAACTCCTTTGCAGTATTGACAGCGTCCTGACCGGTCATGGAATCGACCACAAAAAGTGTCTCCTGCGGATTGATTGCATTCTTGATTGCCTCAATCTCATCCATCATCTGCTCGTCCACTGCGAGACGTCCTGCAGTATCGACAATGACGACATCGTAGCCATAGACCTTGGCTTTGTCGATAGCCTTCTGCGCCTTCCTTACGGGATTCTGCTCGGTTTCTTCGGTGAAGACATCGACTCCTATCTGCTCTCCGAGAACACGTATCTGCTCAATAGCAGCGGGACGATAGACGTCACATGCCACAAGAAGGACTTTCTTTCCCTGCTTGGTTTTGAGACGGTTGGCAAGTTTGCCTGCGAAAGTGGTCTTACCAGAGCCTTGGAGACCAGAGAGCAGTATGACAGCGGGTTTGCCTTTGAGATTGATTTCCTGCGCCTCGCCTCCCATAAGTTCCGCCAGTTCGTCGTGAGTAATCTTGACGAGCAGTTGCCCGGGACGAATGGAGCCCATAACGTTCTGCCCCAGTGCTTTTTCCTTGACAGCATCAGTGAAGACCTTTGCAGTCTTGTAGTTGACATCTGCTTCGAGGAGTGCCTTGCGGATGTCCTTGACGGTTTCAGCGATATTGATTTCAGTGATACGTCCTTCGCCCTTGAGTATTTTGAATGAGCGTTCAAGACGTTCTGAGAGATTATCAAACATATAAAAATAGTATTTGAGGTTATTATCGTTTTTGTTTGTATCAAGCTATAGTATATGCAATACATACTACGCTGCAAAGGTACAAAAATTTTTACAAACTCGCAAAAATAATATACAAATGAAATGCTATGCACTTTCGCAATGCAACTTTCAAAGAAATCTTTGCAGATATGAGAACAAAATCTTATCTTTGCACCATAAAACAAATTCTCTAACATATAAACAATGAAACACAATTTTCATACCAAAGATGCCGCCCCGGTAATTACATATCTTATATTGTGCTTTGCTTTGTTATCATGCAGCAATCATGTCGAAAACGAATATACTGAGCAGACAATAGGAGATGGCAGCAAGCAAGAGAATGTAGAGCAGCCGTATATCACAATTGACGGCATAGAATACGACAACTCCGAAAACAGATGTTGGGAGGTGAACATCAAAAGCGACAGTCTGTCAGAAACAATATTTGCGTGGAACACAGAATACGGGATGGAAATCTATTGCCGGAAGATTAAAGAATCATACGATAATATCTCATATTTCTACAAGGAATCGGCAGCAGACGATTCCGAGTCATGTATCAACTCGGAATATATACAATCAGGTACTGACAAATAATAATATATCGTTTTAACTCGGCACAGTTTTTGCTGCTTTATTGTAATCTAAAGTATTATACTATAAACATGAAACTAAAAGTTATATTTTTCATCTTGTTCCTACCCGTACTGGCAATGACCGGCATGGCAGAGGACATAAGTTTCAAGGCCAATGCCCCTGCGCAAGTAATATCGGGCAAGCCTTTCCAACTGACCTATACTGTCAACCAGCGTTCAAGAGACCTCCGTGCACCGGAAATGGAGAACTTTGATATTCTGGCAGGTCCTTACACCTCACAATCGAGCAGTACGTCATGGATAAACGGTCAACGTACATCATCTTATACTCAGACCTACACCTATACTCTTGTAGCAAACCATGAGGGTACATTCACCATTCCGCCTGCGACAGTAACAGTGAGTGGTGAACAATACACCAGCAACGGATTGAAAATAAAAGTGCTTCCTCCTGATGAAAATCAATCAGCAGAGAGTGAGCAACCGGCAGCTGTAGGTCAGAGGCAGCAACAGCAGTCAACATCGGGCAGCACAAGTTCAGACAACATATTCATCCGCACGGTGGTGAGCAAGACGCGCGTACACGAACAGGAGTGCATCCTGCTGCAATACAAACTGTACTTTGCAGGAGTTGACGTGAGCCAGTTCACAAACAACACGAAGCTTCCTGAGTTCAAAGGATTCCTGAAACAAGAACTGGAACAGGGGGAGATACAGACGCAATTAGAGCACTACAACGGCAGGAACTACAACACAGCCGTACTCTACCAGACCCTGCTCTACCCCCAGCACAGCGGTGAGATAAAGATAGACCCTGCGCAGTTTGAAGCAGTGTTGAGGGTGCAGACCCGTTCACAGGTTAGAAGCATCTTCGACGACTTCTTCGGTTCATACACCAATGTGACCCGTGCGTTGACAGCTCCGGGGACGACAATCCACGTGGAGTCCCTCCCGAAGGGAAAGCCCGCAGGTTTCTCAGGCGGTGTAGGTCACTTCACGATGAAGAGCCAGATATCCGGAACAGAGGTGACTCAGAACGAGGCAGTGACTCTGAAATTAGACATATCGGGTACAGGCAACCTGAAACTGCTGAAGACTCCTTCGACAGACTTCCCTGAAGGCTTTGAAGAATATGACCCGAAGGTAAGCAACAACTTCAAGAACACCACCTCGGGCATGTCTGGTACGAAATCGATAGAGTATCTGTTCATACCCCGTGCAGCCGGGGACTACACCATTCCCGCAATCACGTTCTCTTATTTCGACACCCAGGACAAGCAATACAAAACGCTGAGCACCCCGGAGTACACCCTGCACGTGAAACGCGGTGCAGGTGACGAGCAGAGCACTGTAGTGAGCAACTATGTAAACAAAGAAGACATCCGTCAGTTGGGCAGCGACATCAGATATATCTACACAGACATTCCTACAGTGGATGAAGGAATGACGGGCCTCAAGTTCGGCACCATGCTGTTCTGGCTGTGCTACCTTGTTCCCGCTCTGCTTGCAATAGTGATGTTCATCATCTTCCGGCGTAAGATAAAAGAGAATGCGGACCTTCGCCGCGTACGCTACAAGAAGGCCAACAAAGTGGTACAGAAACGCCTCAAACAAGCCAAGCGTCTGATGGATGAGGGCAAGCGGGACCTGTTCTACGAAGAGATAGAACGCGCAGCATGGAGTTACCTGAGCGACCGTCTGAGTATCCCGACGTCAGAACTCAACAAAGAGAACATCTCACAACTGCTGCAAGAAAAAGGTGTAGCGGAAGAAGTGATAAAAGAAGTGAACGACGTGCTCGCCACAGCAGGATTCGCAAGATACGCCCCATCATCATCAGAACACGCAATGGAAGGGCTGTACGAACAAACGGTAAAATGTTGTTTGACGTTGTTTGACATGGTTTGACAGTTGTTTGACAGTTGTTTGACATGGTTTGACGTTGTTTGACGTTGTTTGACGGAATCTGAGATTCCTGTTGTTTGACGAATTGACAGACTATTTGAAGATTATGAAACGTATATCAATATTACTTATCATTGCACTGAGCGTAGCTACAGGAGCCGCGAGTGCACAGACCACCCTTGATGAAGCGAACCAACTGTATGCCGACGGCAACTATACAGATGCCGCCGCCGCATACGAGTATATGCTGCAGGACACCCCCTCGGCTGAACTGTACTACAACCTCGGGAACGCCTACTTCAGGCAGAACGAACTGGCGAAAGCGATACTGAACTACGAACGCGCACTGAGGCTGAAACCCTACAACAAAGACGCGCGCTACAACCTTCGCTTCGCCCAAAGCCGCATCATCGACAACATAGAAGAGAAAGATGCGTTCTTCATCTCCCAATGGGTGACATCACTACGCAACCTCTTGAACGAAAGCACCTGGAGCCTGATATCCATCTGTCTGTTCCTGCTGACAATAGCGGGTGCATTCGCTTTCGCGTTCTCAAGAAACACCGCCCTGAGAAAGACAGGGTTCCACACAGCCTGGATAGCACTGGTGCTGTCGGTATGCACAATGTGTTTCTCCGCCTCATTGCACCACAGAGACAAGGCAAGAGCAGAAGCGATAGTGATGCAGGGCATAGTGAACGCCAAAGCAAGTCCAGACAAGAGCGGCACCGACCTCTTCACCCTGCACGAGGGTACGAAAGTGAAGATTCGCTCCACACTGAGCGACTGGGCAGAGATAACCGTGGGAGACAACCGGGGCTGGATAAGAGCAAACACGATAGAGAGGATATAACGGTGGTTTAACAGTGGTTTGACATTGTTTGACATTGTTTGACGTTGTTTGACAGTTGTTTGACGTTGTTTGACATGGTTTGACAGTTGTTTGACAGTTGTTTGACATGGTTTGACATTGTTTGACGTTGTTTGACGGAATCTGAGTTTCCTGTTGTTTGACGGTTGTTTGACATTGTTTAAGTGACTTTAAGGTAGTTAAACTTAAGATGCTTTTATAATATACGAAATAATATGCAGACGTTCATAGAATTGGCTCTCAGGAGGCGGAGCATACGCAAATATGAGGACAAGCCGGTGGAAGATGAGAAGATAAAGACCATCCTCCAGGCAGGTCTCGCCTCCCCGTCATCCAAACACCTGAACCCGTGGGAGTTCGTAGTGGTGACAGACAAAGAGATACTTAAGAAGATGTCGAGTTGCCGTACATACGGCAGCAGTATGCTCGCCCACTCTCCCTTAGGCATAGCAGTGTGCTTGGATGCATCATTGACCGACACTTGGCAATGCGACGGAGCAATAGCCGCCCTGAACATGCTTCTATGCGCCGAAGATCTCGGTCTGGGCGGCTGCTGGGTACAAGTGAACGGCAGGAGTCTGTCGGATGACGAGACGACAACCGCCGACGAGTACATACGCAGTCTGGTAGGAATACCCGACAATCTGACGGTACTGTGCATAGTGAGCATAGGATACAAAGCCGAAGAAAAGAAACCTATAAATACAGAAAAACTACAATACGAAAAGATACATTATGGAAAATACTGAAAGGCAAAAGACCAACATTGAGCCAGGTAAGCACAAACCGATAATAGCCATCACCTCAGGCGACCCCAACGGTGTGGGATATGAAGTGATACTGAAAGCAGTGAACGACCCTCACATCTGCGAGATATGCACCCCCGTGATATACGGAAACATGCACATCGCCCGCCTTCATCTTCACACCCTTGACGAAGAGATGCAAAACATGCAACTGAACCTGACAAGCAAAGTCAGCGAGTGCCAGAAGGGCAAAGTGAACATCATCAACTGCTACTCAGACGACACACCAATCAGATTCGGTGAGAACACAGCAGAAGCAGGGAGAGCCTCGCTGATGGCCCTGACCCGCGCGACTGATGACCTGAAGGCAGGAGAGGTGGACGCAATAGTGACAGCACCCATCAACAAGCGCAACATACAGTCGGACAAGTTCCATTTCTCGGGTCACACAGAGTATCTGACGCACAAGTTCGGCAACGGCAATGACTCCCTGATGATGATGGTGAGCGACATGATGCGAGTGGCATTAGTGTGCAACCACGTACCTATCAGTCAGGTTCCCCAGCATATAACAGAAGAGAAGATACTGAGCAAACTGACGATGCTGAACAAGACTCTGCGTGAGGACTTTCTTGTACGCAAACCTCGCATAGCGGTACTTGCGCTCAACCCCCATGCGGGAGACAACGGTCTTCTTGGTGAGGAGGAGCAGAACATCATCAGTCCTGCGATAAAGAAAGCCTACGATGAAGGCATCATGGCGTTCGGTCCCTACTCCGCCGACGGTTTCTTCGGAGCCGGCAAGTACAGCAGTTTCGACGCCATATTGGGAATGTATCACGACCAGACACTGATACCGTTCAAGTCGCTCGACATGTCGGGCGTGAACTTCACGGCAGGTCTTGACATAGTGAGGACCTCTCCCGACCACGGCACCGCCTACGAGTTGGCAGGCAAGAACGAGGCTGACCCTGCATCGATGCGGAACTCGCTGTATTTGGCAATAGACATACTGCGTACGCGAGAGGAGAACAAAGAACTGAAGAAGAATGCGATGGGAGAGTGAGTTTAAAGTTGAGAGTTGAGAGTGGAGAGTGGAGAGAAGTTGAGAGTTGATAGTTAATAGCGAATAGCGAATAGTTAATAGCGAATAGTTAATAGTTAAAAGTTAATGAATTATGAGACGTACAATCATTTATGTGTTGACGGTGAGTTGTGCGCTGAGTTGTATGCTGAGCGGATGCAAAGACTCGGGTCGTACGCTGACCAGTGCGACAGGAAGCATATATGAGATGCTTGTAGTAATAGACAAAGGAATGTGGGATGGCGAGACCGGGAGCAGCATAAAGAGCTATATGGGTGCCGACATGCCTTGCATGCCCCAGATGGAACCCTATTTCACAGTGACTCAGGTGTCCCCGCAACTGTTCGATGACTTTCTGAAGCCCACCCGCAACATACTATACGTGGACATCAATCCGGACCGATACACCCAGTGTAAGGCTAAATATCTGACGAATGTGTATTCCCAGCCACAAGCTGTATGCCATGTGCAGAGTCCGAGCGAGGAAGAGTTTATAAGTTATTACGAAGAAAACAAAGAGCAGATGCGCAATTGGTTTGTGCGTCAGGAGCTGACCCGACAGGGCCGTTTCTACCGTAACTACAAAGCTACAGACACTCGGGAGGCAGTTCAGAAACGGTTCGGCGCAGACATCTGTGTTCCATCGGATTATATACTGGTAAGGGATAGCTCTGATTTAGTATGGGCAGTAAACGACGGCGGTAGTTTGAGACGCGACCTTATAATATGGAGCTATCCATATACATCAGAGGATCAGTTGACCCGTGAGTCCCTTTTGAAGAAGCGTGACGAGGTGTTAGGAAAGAATGTGAGCGGGTCGTTGGAAGGCACATATATGGGTACGGAATACAAGCATATAGCACCGGAGCTGACAGCCATCAACATAAACAACCGCTGGTGCGCCGAGTTGAGAGGACTATGGAAGATGCAAGGTGGCGAAGCAATGGGCGGTCCGTTTGTGGAACACACAAGGATAGATGAGATAAACCAGAGAGTGGTGACAGCGGAGGTATATATCTTTGCCCCCGGTCAGAAGAAGCGCAACCATCTAAGACAAGCAGAAGCGATACTGTACACCCTGCGCCTTCCTCAGGAGATAAACCAACTGAAAGAAGTGGAAGTGAAATAAGGGAGAACCGGTTATGAGAGCACACATTATTCTTTCAGTACTGCTACTCAGCGCATTAACGGTCAATGCTCAGAACGACAAACAGCACGACTGGGCACAGTTCTACCGCTATGCAGAAAGCAATGCAGCCATAACAGAAGGCAAGATAGAGAAGCCACGGGTAGTGTTCATGGGCAACAGTATCACCGACCACTGGGCACAGCAACGTCCTGAGTTTTTTGACATGCACAATTTTGCAGGCAGAGGTATCAGCGGACAGACCAGTAGCGAGATGCTTGTAAGATTTCAGGCTGATGTGATAGACCTTCATCCAAAATATGTTGTGATATTGTCCGGAATCAACGATATTGCGCGAAACAACGGCTACATCTCTCTTAATCATATACTTCAGAATATCATTTCAATGTGCCAGATAGCCAAAGTTAACAAAATAAAGCCTATAATATGCTCGCTGACTCCTTGCAAGCAATTCACATGGAGAAAAGAGTTACAGCCTGCCGAAAACATAGTAGAGTTGAATAAGATGCTACGTGAGTATGCAAAGAAAAATCATATCACGTATGTGGACTATTGGTCGGCTCTTGCAGCCGATGACAAAGGTATGAGGGCTGAATATACCACCGACGGCTGCCACCTTACTGCCGAAGGCTATTCGGTTATGGAAGAGATAATTCTTAATACTTTGCGAAAGGCAGGAATAAAGTAGATGGGTAAACCCGCTATAATATTGATAGTTCTATCTGTAGCACTGATTATTCTGCTTGCTGTGATGATTGTGCTCATACGTATCAGTACCAAGCAGCAACTGCAGCGCAATCGTGAGGAACTACTGCATCTCAGAGAACAACTTGGAGACTTGATGCCGCCCAGGCTCAAGGCTCTTGACGATTGGAAAGTAGAACTGCATACCGCACTACGATTAGCAGACAAAGATCGTCCGCACAAACGAGGCGAGGAGCGCGACCAATATGACAGGCAAGTTCTAAACCACATGCTGCACTACGAGCGATTTGCTGAGTTTTTCAAGCAGACAAACAAGCGCCTTGACGGTTTTGCAAGCAGACTAAAAGAGCAGTTTAGTCTAAGCGATAGAGAAATAATGTTCGTTTGTCTTTCTGCATTGAGTCTATCGGACGAGCAGATTGCTCTCATTATGGAGTACTCTACGGCAAGCATTCCGACAACAAGAAAACGTATAGGTAACAAACTCGGAATTGCTAATTCTGCAGATTGGAAAGACCGAATCCTTGGTCTTATTAATCAAGATTGACAATTTGTGTCGGTTTTTCTTATTTGGACATTACGTAACACAAAGATTTTCAATACAACTCAAACATTCGTTGTGTTGCATTTTATTGTAAATATATTTGTTCAACACAAAATAGCACACTACCTTTGCATCCGAAATTTCAAAGCAAACGGTACTTGCGCAAGTGCTATTTTATTAACTCCCCCAAAAACAAACAACAATGAAAGCAAACAACAAAACACTCAAACTATTTGCTGCCATTCTTCTCGGCAGTATACTTTTTTGTTCATGCCAAAATGAACATGAAACTAAAGATTTCACTGATTTTAATGTTACGTCTCTAAATATCCTGATAGTTTTGAGTTATATTTAAGTGGTCGTTTTAATAATTTAATACAATATTTTTAGACTCTTATGAAAAGACATGTTTCATACGTAGAATTCAAGCGTCCTGTGCCAATGAAACAAGAATGGTTGTATTACCTTTTATATTGGATTATAGTGGTACTGACTGTTATATTAGTAGCGACACTACTCTCATTAGTGCCATGTATAAATGATACTTTATTGCATTTCCCTATATATTTTGCAATTGCAGGAGTTATTATAAGTACAATTAGTGTTATTCTGAAGTACACGAGTTACTTAAGAATCCATAATGATGGAATAATTGAAGTGAGGAACATGGTGGATTTCGTTCGAAAAAGAATATGCATATCTAATATAAAGTCCGTGAATGCTACTATTTATAATCATCTGTTTTATGAATATTATAAAGTGATAATGATGATGGATGATAACTATACAATAGCAGCATATATTGATGACTACATGGTTTTTATTAAAGAACTGAAAAAGTATAATCCCAATATTAATGTATCTGAGTTTCCTATAGTATAGTGATAATAGCAAAAAGAAGCGAGTCTCTGTTGAGACTCGCTTCTTTATCGATAGTTATTAGGTTGATAAGTTGATAGGTACATAAGTATTATTTGATAACTATAGCCTTTATGCCATCTCGTTCCATGAGAGCATTGACAGTAGGTTCTCCTCCCCGGAATCGCTTGTATAGGTCCATAGGTTTCTCAGTACCACCTCTTTCGAGAATATTCTTTCTGAAGAGGTCAGCCGAAGTCTTGTCGAAGATGGTTCCTCCTCTTTTTTGTGCCGCCTGCTTGAAGACGGAGAAAGCATCAGCATCAAGCAGTTCGGACCATTTGTAACTATAGTATCCGGCAGCGTATCCACCGGAGAAGATGTGCGTGAATGCAGTCTGCATGTGTGTACCCGGGACATCCGGCATGACCTGCACCTGTTGCATAGCGTTGTTGCCGAAGTCGATGACCGCCTGTTGGACAGTCTGACAGTCGCTGACTTGGAAGGGTTCGGTGATGGTATGCCAAGCCATGTCGAGGTATCCGAACGAGAGTTGGCGGACACAAGCATAGGCAGCATGGTAGTTGGATGAAGCCTTAATCTTGTCGATGAGCTCCTGCGGCATGCTCTCCCCTGTTTTATAGTGCTTTGCAAAGGTGTCGAGGAACTCCTTCTCGTCGATGAAGTTCTCGTTGAACTGTGATGGTAGTTCTACAAAGTCACGCGGAACATTGGTACCTGACATGGAAGCATATTGGCAGCGAGAGAGCATACCGTGTAGTCCGTGTCCGAACTCATGTAGGAAAGTGCGTACCTCATCGTAAGTCAGCAATGCGGGCTTGTCGTCAGTAGGACGGGTGAAGTTCATCACATTGACAATATGTGGACGACTGTCTGTCTTGCCGTCCATCCATTGAGGCTTGAAGTCGTTCATCCATGCTCCTCCGCGCTTACCCTCACGGGGGTGGAAATCAGCGTAATAGACGGCAAGGAACTTACCCTTTTCATCAAACACTTCATAAGCATAGACCTCAGGATTATATACTGGAATGAGCTTGTTAGGTTTGAAAGTGATACCATAGAGCCGTTTGGCGAGTCCGAAGACGCCCTGCTGAACGGCATCGAGGGGGAAATACTGTCTGATTTCGTCATCGCTGACTTGGAACTTTTCGTTCTTGAGTTTTTTGGAATAGTAGCTCCAGTCCCACGGCTGCAGCTGTGCATAGAATCCGTGCTCTTGTGCGAAGTTCTGCATTTCCTCGACCTCCTGTCGTGCTACAGGCATGTAGTTGTCGCGTAGCTGGTCGAGCAGTTTATAAACGTTATCTTTGTTCTCCGCCATTGTTTTGACGAGTGCCTTGTCGGCATAAGTTGTTTTGCCAAAGAGTTGTGCCAGTTCCAATCGTGCATTGACAATATCGATGATTATCTGCGTGTTGTCAAATTCGCCTCCTACACAACGGCTGTTGTAGGCGGTATAGAGTTCTCGGCGTATGTCCCGGTTGTTGCAGTCCTGCATGACGGGAATGTATGTAGTGGGCTTGAGGTCGAGCATCCAACCAGTTTTGCCTTTCTTGGCAGCGTTGTCAGCGAGCATTTGCTTGGTGTCGTCATTAAGTCCGTCGAGGTCATTCTCGTCGGTGACAAGCATAGTCCACGCGTTGGTAGCCTTGAGCACATTCTGTCCGTATTGTAGTGTGAGCCTGCTGAGACGTGCTGAGAGGTCTTTGTACTTGATTTTGTCCTCGGGAGAGAGGTTGGCTCCGTTGTTGGCAAAGGAGTCGTAGATATCGTCAAGCATCTTGCTCTGCTCCTTGGTGAGACGGAGTTTGGCCTTGTTGTCATAGACTGTTTTGATTCGTTGGAAGAGTTTCTCATTGAGACGAATGGTGGCACTATACTCAGACATCATGGGTGAGAGCTGCATCTCAATCTCCTGGAGTTGGTCGTTGGTCTCAGCTGAAGTGAGGTTGTAGAAGCATGAAGCGACGACCGAGAGCATCTGTCCAGCCTTCTCGTACGCCTCGATAGTGTTTTGGAAGGTAGGCGCCTTGGGGTTGTCAGCGATGTCGTCAATCTCTTTTAGTCCCTGCTTCATAGCCTCTTCGAAAGCAGGCATATAGTGCTCGGGCTTAATTTGGTCGAAGGGATAGGTGCCGTGTGGTGTTTTCCAGTTCTGATAGTTGAAGAAGGGGTTGTTGTTGTCCGCCATGAGAGGCAGAGAAGTTGCAGCAATAGCCATAATGAGAATAATCTTTTTCATTTTATATAAAGAGTTGGTTATCAGTTGAAGAATAGCTCTTTGAAGAATTCGGGTCTGTGGAAATCGGGAGCAGGCGTGTCGATGGGCGCCCACGAGAGGTAGTGCATAGCCGATGTACCGTCAGCGCATTTGTAGAAGTTGCAACGTATGCTCCGAGGCAGTTGGCCGTCAATTCCCAGAATAGAGAACGGAACGGCAACACAGAGGTCCCACGTGAACTGTCCGTCAATCTCACAGAAGGGGCGTCTGCCGAGTGATGAATAGCGCTTAATGAGCTTGAGTTCGTCGTTCTGGAGATGCTGTACATCTTCGGTTCGTGAGAGGCGTCTGGACGCAGAGCATGTCCCGATACAGTTGAACTCGAGATTGATGTAGTGTTTGCCATCGGGCAGCAGACAGAAGAACTCGACACAGGAGTCCTTGTAAACATCGGAGTTGTCTTCTGTATAAACGGCTTTGAGCATAATACCGTTGACGTGCCACTTGATAAACAAGGTGTCGTCGGTTCGTGCGAGCATGACAGACGTAAGCGGTTTGTAGGGGAACTGCTTCTGCCAGTTTACTTTGTCTATTGACAGGCTGAGACATGCGTCGTCGAGCAAGGCGTTGACCTGCTCAATGCTTTTCCCTTCAAAGGCGGGGCAGTAAGGAATGGTTTGTGTCATATTATTTTTTATCTCCTCTAATGAGGTTGATGTCTCCTGAAAGTTGATAAACTCCGACGGCAGCCGGGCGCTTCTTGGTGACCTTGTGATATGTCCCGTCAGGCTCGGCATCGGCACCTTTAGCGCGGATGACGTAATAGTACGCACCTTCGGCGGCAGGCCGCCCGTTAACTGTACCATCCCACCCTTTGGCAGGGTCGGACCAGTGATACACGAGTTTGCCCCAACGGTTATACACCCAGCAATCGAACTCGATGATACTTCGGTACATGACTCTGAACTCATCGTTGCGCCCGTCACCATTAGGTGTAAACACATTAGGAACAAGCAGTTGCGAAGTGCTGACGCTGACTGTTATCTCCATCGAGTCGGTCTGACACTCGTCGTTGCTGACCCATAGCAGCACTCGGAACTCACCGAAGTCGTCGAAGACATAGCGGTGCGACTCATCGCTACGCTGTGCAAACATGTCGTTACCTATATACATCTGCCAGCGGTAGTACTTGGCAGTAGGCGTAGCATTGGCTTTGAAAAGGATATCGAGCGGTGCACTACCCTTGAGTTGTGTATCCTCAACCGGTCGCTCCACCTCGTTGGTCCGCATGTTCTCCGCCTCAGTGCCGCGTACAGTGGTGACCGTGGTGGGATGAGCAGCCACCGCCCATGCGGTGTATATACCGCTGGAGAGAGAGTCCTGTTCGAGCCCGAGAGCCTTGGAGATATTGTCCACACGGATGACAAACTCGGTGTCGCACAGGGGTGCTCCCACTACAATATTCTCCTGCAGGCGGTGTGTCTCTTGCACAAGCGAGTCCTCCCACGCCTCCCCATTCCATGCGAGCGTGGTGTAACTGATGTCACATTCTCGGTCGATGACGTGCTTGGAGCCGTATTGCGTACGATAGGACATCTCAGGCATATCGGCAGCGAGCGTGAGACGAGTGTCGCGGCAGCGGTTGGGATTGTCATCATCAGCATTGAGGAAGAAGAGTTGGGGTTTGTACTTGGAATAGTCAATCACCCAGAAGGTTGTTCTGACACCTCCTGCATAGAGGATGTATCCGGTATTGTCATCCATGTTCATCCACTCGTCCATTCCCGAGTCGGCGAGCAGCACGGAGTCAGCCCCGTTCATGCGGTAGAGCTTGTCGATAGCCGCCTGCGTACGTATCAGTGCATCAGTGAAGTCTTTGAAGATGAACACATGGTCTATACCTGACGGATTGGACAACTCGTATGCATCGGGTGCACTAACAACACTCTGCGCATACACAGCCGTTCGATGGGTGAGAAGCAATACTGAGAGTATAAGGAATAATATTTTTGAAAGTCGTTTCAAGGGCTTTGCTGTTTATTTGTTTACCTGGAAGCGTGTGTTGCCGTTCTTGAGGAAGTCTACGATCTGTCTTGCAGCCGCTATGCCGGCATTGATGTTCGCCTCTGCAGTCTGGGCACCCATTTTCTTGGGTGTGGCGAAATAGCGGTCGGCAAACAGTTCCTGCATCTTCATGTCGGACGCAGGCATGATGTCGGTCACATACTTGAAGTCCTGACGCTCCTGCATGAACTGAATGAGTTCTCCTTCGTTGATCACTTCCTTGCGGGCAGTGTTGACCAACATTGCTCCCTTGGGCATGAGGCTGAGCAAGGCATAGTTGATACTCTGCTTGGTCTCAGGCGTGGCAGGGATATGCAGCGACACTATGTCAGCCTGCTTGTAGAGCTCTTGAGCCGAATGTACAGGAGTTACCCCGGCAGCGGTCATGGCATCATCGGGGCAATAGGCATCGAAAGCAATGACGTTCATTCCAAACCCTTTGGCTATACGCGCCACGTTGCGACCCACATTGCCGAATGCGTGAATACCCAGAGTCTTGCCCATCAGTTCCGTGCCCGATGTACCGTTATAGAAGTTGCGCACGGCATAGACCATCAGTCCGAGAGCCAGTTCAGCAACAGCGTTGGAGTTCTGGCCGGGAGTGTTCATTGCCACAACATTGTGAGCGGTAGCCTCGGCAAGGTCGATGTTGTCGTAACCCGCACCGGCACGCACCACTATCTTGAGTTGCTTGGCAGCATCAAGCACCTCCTTGTCCACAATATCAGAGCGGACTATCATTGCGTCAGCATCTGCTACTGCCTCCAGAAGTTGTTGTTTATGAGTGTATTTCTCAAGCAGGACAAGTGTATATCCTGCTTCTTCCACTACTTTGCGAATGCCCTCTACTGCCACTTTGGCAAACGGCTTCTCAGTTGCTACAAGTACTTTCATAGGTGTAAATGTTGTTGTCAGCTCCACAGTCTTACCCTTTATATGGTTCTCAGGGTGCCCCACAGGTATAAGATAAGAGAAGCCCATAATTAATGCAGTTTTTCGTATTCTTTTATGCAGTTCACAAGCGCCTGCACGCCTTCTACGTCCATTGCGTTATAGCACGATGCGCGGAATCCTCCTACCAGACGGTGCCCCTTGATGCCCACCATGCCGCGTTCGGTTGCAAAGCGGAAGAAGTCGTCCTGAAGGTCTTGATACTCGGGTTTGAGCACGAAACAGATATTCATGCGGCTGCGGTCTTCTTTGTCGAGGATAGTGGGAGTGAACAACTTGCTCTCGTCAAGACAACCGTAGAGCAGGTCCGCCTTAGTCTTGTTGCGCTGCTCAATCCACTCTACTCCGCCATTCTTCTTCAGCCAACGCAGAGTAAGCACGGCAGTATAGACAGGCAATACGGGAGGCGTGTTGAACATGCTTCCGCCGTCAATGTGGGTCTGATAGTTGAGCATCGTGGGGATATAGCGGCTCACTTTGCCTAAGCACGATTCCTTGATAATAACAAAAGTCACACCGGCAGGCGCAAGGTTCTTCTGCGCACCACCGTAGATGATGTCGTACTGACTCACGTCTATCGGGCGGCTCAGTATATCCGACGACATATCAGCAACCAAAGCCACATTACCCTTCTTGCGGTATATATCAGCGAGTTTACGGTCGTTGATTTCTGTACCGAAGATAGTGTTGTTGGTTGTGATGTGGAAGTAGTCGGCATCTTGCGGAATCTCGTAGTTGTCAGGTATATTGGTTGTGCTGGCAGCCACTTCCACAGCCTCTCCGAAACCCTTTGCTTCCTTCAGTGCCTTCTTCGACCATACGCCGGTGTTCAGATAGGCAGCCTTCTTCTCAAGAAGATTGTATGGCACCATGCAGAACTGCAGACTGGCACCACCGCCAAGGAAGAGCACCCGGTAGCCTTCGGGTACACCGAGCAGTTCTTTCATGAGAGACTCTGCCTCGTCCATTACAGGTTGGAAATACTTGGCGCGGTGAGATATCTCAAGGATGCTCAGTCCTTCGCCCTGAAATTCGATAACCGCTTCTGCAGTCTGTTTAATCACTTCCTGAGGCAGGATACTCGGTCCTGCATTGAAATTATATTTTTTCATAAACTGTTAACTTTTAACTATATACTATTCAACTATACAACTTCTTTCAACTTTAATCTTTAAACTTTAAACTCTTGGTTACTTCTTCGTTATCTTGGCGTTCATTGAGTCTTTCCATTTGCTTACGGTGGGTTCTATCTGCTGGGCGGTTTCCTGCAGTGCTTTCTTTGCAGCGCGTGCCAGTTCCTGTGCTGTCTGCTTGGCTGCCTCCACAGCATTCTGTGCGGCTATCTTGGCTTCTTCCACCATGTCAACCTTCTCTAACCAGCAGATGGTCTGGCCTTTGGCTACCATCTCGCCCTGCTCTTTCTCTATTCCCACTATACGGCAGTTGTCGAACGCTGTCAGCACCTCCATTCCATGCTGGGTCTGGAGCATGCACACCTGTTCGCCCTTGAGGAACAGCTTGCCGTGAACCGGTGCTGCACTACCCTCGTCGGTATTGATTTCCCACAGCAGACGTCCGTTTTGAGGAGCCTCCAAGGGTTCTGCCGATGGATGCAGTATGGCGCGTTTGTCGGCTGCGGAGATGAAGGTGACCTGTTGTCCTCCGCGTGCTGCCTTCTCCATACGCTCCAGAAGGTCTTTGTTGAACTGCTCCTTTGCCTGACCCGACTTGAACTCACGATATTGCTTCTCATGCATCGCAAACTCGAACAGTTCCTCGTCGTCCTGACCGCGGTCCCAACCGAGCTCTTCCATCATCTTTATATACTCAGGAAGCACATCCGGATAGAGTTTCTGCGGGTCGTCAGTGTAGAACTCGAAGCCTTTCTCCTTGGCAAGTTCTATTATCTCGGGAGCCAGCTCGCCCGGCAGTTTGCCTGACTTGCCCAGTATCATGCCCCACATGGCGGGGTCCATTCTCGTAAACGGCTTCTCACCCATTGAACGGCTGTAGATGTTCATCAGAGCTGCATTCTTCACGTACTGCGAGAACGGAGTAACCAGACACGGTGTGCCGAGCATAGGCCAGATGCGCTGAACCTCGTCAAACAGTTCTACCAACAGTTCGTCCTCGCTCAGTTCGGGCTCGCCTTTCTTTCTCAGATTGGTATTGATGGCTGCATGCATACCCTTCAGGTCTGCCATCAGACTGCCCATCATACCTCCCGGCAGACCGCAACCTACAAGCAGCGACGACATAAGCGAGTTCTTCGGGTCGATCCAGTAGCCGAGAAAATCGTCAATGAACGACTGGGTCAGACTTCTTGCCTCCATATAGGCTTTCATGTTGATATCCTTTACGAGGAATCCTGCATCGCGAAGCATTGCCTGTATTGTAATAACGTCCGGATGCACCTTGCCCCAGCTCAGCGGCTCCATAGCAACGTCCAATACGTCACCACCCGCCTTGGCCACCTCCAGCATGCTTGCAACGGAGAAACCGGGACCCGTATGGCCGTGATACTGTATGATGATGTCAGGATGTTTCTCCTTGATAGCGGCTACTATCGTACCCAGCATTGCGGGGCGGCCTATACCTGCCATGTCCTTCAGACAGATCTCTTGGGCACCGCCTTCTATCAGTTGCTCCGCAAGATTGATATAGTATTCCGCTGTGTGCACCTTCGAGTAGGTGATGCACATTGTTGCTTGGGCAGTCATGCCTGCCTCTTTCGCCCATTTGATTGAAGGAATGATGTTGCGCGGGTCATTCAGTCCGCAGAATATACGTGTGATGTTCGTGCCCTGAGCGTGCTTCACCTTGTACATCAACTGTCTTACATCGGCGGGCACCGGATTCATTCTCAGTGCATTCAATCCGCGGTCAAGCATGTGTGTCTGAATTCCTGCCTCATTGAAGGGCTTGCAGAATGTGCGCACTGCCAGATTGGGGTTCTCGCCGTAGAGCAGGTTCACTTGCTCACTGGCTCCGCCGTTGGTCTCCACACGGTCGAAACAACCCATGTCTATTATTACGGGTGCTATCTTGGCCAATTGGTCTTTTCTTGGCACATACTTGCCTGATGACTGCCACATGTCCCGATATACGAGACTGAACTTTACTTCTTTTTTCATTTTGAGGATATGAGATTTTTTGGTTCTATATTATTCTTAGAGACGTTATTTTCTGTTCTGATAAACGCTATTCTTTATTAAGCCTACAAAGGTACAACTTTTTCCTTACACCTGCAAATTTAATGCTCAGATATGCAATTTTAATGTTTTTTGCCATCCATAGCGAAGCATTACCCCTTTCTTCTCCTCATCTGTTATTCACATCACACTATTCAGTGTATTATCTGTCTCCGTCTGTGCAAGTATGTAAGAGTTGTATTGTCTATTTACGTAAAAAAGACGTAAAAAAGACGTAAAAAGGACGTAAAAAACACGTAAAAAGATGCTATATACTACAGAGAACCCGTTTCTTACGAACAATCAGGCTTCATGATTTGCCCGTATTAAAATTATGCACTACCTTTGCAGCTGTTTTCGTTTATACTTCAAAGGTCATGAATTGGTTTGTTGATTTGCTTACACAAGGCTCTGTCGCCCACACTATACTCGTATATTGCCTTATCATTGCCCTCGGCATGGCACTTGGCAAGGTAAAGGTCAAAGGTATCTCGCTTGGTGCCACCTTTGTCTTGTTTGTAGGACTTGCTCTCGGACACTTCAATGTCAACATTGACCCGGATATTCTCGATTTCCTTAAGAACTTCGGCTTGATACTCTTTATCTTTGCTGTCGGTCTGCAGGTCGGTCCGGGTTTCTTCTCTTCATTCAAGAAAGGCGGTCTTAAACTCAACGGTCTGGCACTGCTGGTTGTGGCGCTTGGTGTCGGCACTACCATCGGACTCTACTACCTTCTCCGTGGCAGAGTCAGCATGCCCATGATGGTGGGTATAATGTCTGGTGCCATCACTTGTACGCCTGGACTTGGTGCTGCCGAAGAAGCACTGCAGCAAGTGTCATCTATGCAAGGCACACAGCCTGAGGCAATCTCTCTCGGCTATGCGGTAGCCTACCCTATGGCAGTCGTAGGTACCATTCTCGTTATGATGCTCATCCGACTTTTCTTCCGTGTGGACCCCAAGAAAGAAGAGGCGCTACTCACCGGCAAACAGAACACTGAAGACAAACCCGATATCCTTACCTTCCGCATCACCAACCCGCAGATAGAAGGAATGACTCTGGCACAGATGAAAGCCAGGTTCGGACATCAGGCTATTGCCACTCGTATCTTCGACGGCACACGTGTGAGCATTCCTCATTCCGACACTGTGCTCCACTGCGGAGACATCATTCTCATCGTCACACGCGATGCCAATGCTCTCAATCTGGAGCAACTGCTCGGACAAAGCATTGAGTATGAGTGGAAGGACGACGACCGTGACCTCGTATCGCGCCGTATTGTTGTCACCCGCAACAACATCAACGGCAAGCGTATCGGTGACCTGCATCTGCGCTCTGCCTTCAATGTCAACATTACCCGAATCAACCGTGCCGGCATTAACCTTCTTGCACGCCCGGACCTTGTCCTTCAGGTGGGTGACCGCGTTATGGTAGTAGGACCCATTGACGGCATTCACCATGCTGAGAAGATGCTCGGAAACACTCTCCGCAAACTCAACGAGCCGCCTGTAGTTACTATCTTCGTAGGAATCCTCGCGGGTATCCTACTCGGCAGCATTCCTATCTATTTTCCGCACCTGCCCATGCCTGCAAAACTCGGTATAGTGGGTGGGCCGCTTATCATTGCTATTCTTCTCGGACGTTTCGGATACAAACTGCATCTCATCACCTACACCACTATCTCCGCCAATCTGATGCTTCGCGAGTTGGGACTCTGTCTCTTTCTTGCCTCTGTCGGTCTTAGTGCAGGCAGCGGTTTCGTGGAGAACGTATTCTCGGGTGACGGACTGCTCTGGTTAGGACTCGGTGCCACCATCACCATTCTCCCCGCACTCGTAGTGGCTGTCATTGCACGTCTGATGAAGATGAATTTCTTCACGGTTTGCGGTCTCGTTGCCGGTGCTCACACCAACGCGCCCCCGCTCGCATACGCCAATTCAATAGGAGAGACCGACGAGCCGGCTGTTGCCTACTCGACGGTCTATCCTATGGTCACTTTCCTGCGCATACTCATTGCACAGTTCATGATACTTATATTCGCCTGACAGTGCCTATTTCGTTTTCAAGGCTGATATAAGTTTGTCAAGTTGTGGAATCATCTGTTCCAGTTCTTCCATATTATCTGTCCGCGCCGATATTTCATTGCTTAGACAGTCAGGTATATGTTCGGCTTCTGCCTCCAACGCCCTGCCCTTCTCTGTCAGTGACACTATGCGCTGACGTGAGTCTTCTTTGCCTTTCGTGCGGACTACAAGTCCCTGTTTCTCCATTCGCTGCAACAGCGGAGTCACAGTATTGGTCTCCAGCATCAGCTTACGCGCTATGTCATTCACCGGCTGACTGTCCTTCTCCCATAGCACTAACAGAACCAGATACTGGGGGTATGTAAGACCCAAAGGCTCGAAATATGGCCAATATGCTTGCATAGTTAGCCGCGCCGCCGTGTAGAGACGGAAACAGAGTTGGTTTTCTAATTTCAGTTTGTCGTTCATAAAATGAATTTACGGGTCAGTCACTACTCGTTTATTACTCTCTCTGCGAAAGCCTTCAATTCGCTGAGATCTTCGGCATCAGGGTGACCGCCATGCCATGGACCCATAGAACCGCGGCATGTGAAGGACTCATCGGCTACGGTAAATCCCAACTCCTCGAAGATTTTGCTGAGTTGGGGTACTGGCGAGTCAATCAGTGCGCATGAACCGAAACATACCACCTTATTCACTTTTTTGGGGTCAGTCTTGCGTGCAAACTCTTTCACACGGCCATTCACTTTAGAAAGAAAAATTCCTGCGCCTATAAAAAGGATATCCACATCCTCAGTCAATGGTGTTTCCACACTCTCGGGCTTCACGCCCGTCACTTCGCCCACCACCTGAGCCATTTGCTCTGAGTGACCGAACTTGCTGAAATAACGAATTGCGTAAGTCATAATTTTTATTGGATTAATGATCGTTCGCTTTGCTCACTAAAGGAGTAAGGAGTAAAGACTAAAATGCCTTGTCTATTTGTAGCCGTTTTGTCTTTATTCTTTTAGCGTAGCGGTCTAATATTTAAGCATAGCTTCTACTTCTTCACGGTGCTCATACAGAGCACAGCCGCCTGAGTGCTCACCGCCTACAAGGTGTACTTCGCGCAGTTTCCGGAACAGTGGCGAAGCCAGTGCACCTTTCACTCCCAACTCTGTCACTTTGCTGTCACTGTAAGGCGAGAAAGGACATGGTTCGGCACTACCGTCCGGACCTATATGGAAGAATCCCCTACCCGCAGCCAGACAACCGCCCATCAGTTTCTCATCGCCGGGAAAAGAGATGATAATCATATCGTCAAAACACTCTGTCTGATGTTGCTGCACAGCCTCCATCTTCGCCATGTCTTCTTCGCCGAAAGCAAGGTACTCTGTGCCCGGCTCGGTAGGAACATATTCCACATAAATGATTATCTTGCAGCCTAACTGACGCAGATTATCTACGAAAGCATCGGATGTGACGAGTTGGAAATTCTCTGTTGTCACGGTAATGCTCGTGCCGAAGAACAGATCATCGGCATGCAACATCTCTACCGACTGCATAGCACGTTTGTACATTCCCCTGCCGCGACGTTCGTCAGTCGAATGTTCCATACCTTCTATACTGATGACAGGAATCATGTTAAGGTGCTTTTTAAGGAACTCGATATAACTCGGTCCGATAAGCGTGCCGTTGGTGAAGATTGGGAAAACCATATCTTCCACTTCCGCCACCTTCTCCAGTATATCCTTGCGCATCAAAGGTTCACCGCCCGCAAGCAGAGCAAAGTTGATACCTAATGAAGCGGCTTCCTCAAAGATGGTTTTCCATTGTTCGGGCGTGAGGGTCGGTTTCTGTTCCTCTTCGCTGTCGGCGGCGATACCGTTAGAGCGTGCATAACAGCCTTTGCAATGCAGGTTGCAGGTCGTGGAGATAGAGCAGATAAGGAAAGGTGGTACATCCACGCCTTCTGTTTTCCGTACCGATGCACGGCGCTTCTCCGACTTGAGGAATGTTTTCTGTAGCCGGAAGACGGTTTTCGCCTCTAACGGATTGGTCAGTACATTGCGATAAGCCTTCGCCATAATGCGGCGAATCGCCTCGCTCATGTATTTCTGTAGATTGATTGCTGCCATAAGTATAGTAGTCTTGCTGATTATAACCGAGGTGCTTCAGTGTCAATAATAGATTGGTCAGTACGCTCCGTCAATGCTGAATAAATCTGCGCCACAGCCTTGTCGTCCTTGCTGATTACATGGAGATAAGTATTCGGCTGGTCAGTCTGCCACAGGCGGCAAACCAAAGTATCGCCCAAAAATGTTTCGTGCAGCCAACGGATGGTCAGACTATGCAACTTGCGGCCGTCTGCCCAATCACTCAATACCGTCTGTAACGCGATATTAAGATAAGTGCGGTTATTGACGTGACCGTTGAAATCCAGATTGATAGGATTTACACGATGCTCTGACTCGCATAGCATAGTTTGTCCGGCAGGTATACGGTTCTTTACATGT
The DNA here is from genome assembly GCA_017479885.1 of Paludibacteraceae bacterium. Classification (GTDB taxonomy): domain Bacteria; phylum Bacteroidota; class Bacteroidia; order Bacteroidales; family Paludibacteraceae; genus Colicola. The sequence goes on from JAFVBR010000010.1 coordinate 72,432, forward strand.
TTTTCCCCTTCGCATAGTCTCAGTTTCTCCACACCTGTTTCGCTGATTGCCGTTGGACGGTGCGACTCTATATCCAACAAAGTCCAGCAACCGTTGCCGTGCGAAATGGGTGTGCCATCCGGCTTGGTAATCACGAAATCGGCATACAGGCGTAAGCCTGTCACTTCGCTGTTCCACACCTTCACCTCCACGTCTTGCGACCAAAAAGCGTCATGTTCTTCCCAATAGGCATTGAACTCAACGATTACCCACATGCGGTTTTTGTGTACCATATCAAACGCCGCCATGTGGAGGCACGACATATAGCGCGCCCAGCAATCCTGATAGTACAGCAATACGGCATTGGCGGTCATGCGATAATGTGTATCCATGTCCGCCGCCGTAATGCTGTAACAATGTGTATAATAATCCTGCTCTATCATTTTTATTCTTCGTGTCCTTTCCAATTGAAATTCTCCTTGCCGGCACCAATCTCAAAGTGGCACATGGCTATGCCGAGGTCGATAGGCGCATAACCCATACCGTTGGTCAGTGAGAAAGTCTTCTTGGCTTCCACCTTGTTTCCCTCGTGAAGAACAAAACGGAACAACTGCTGGTTGACTGCTGTCGGGGCAAGCAGCGCAGCTTCTACGCCACGTACGAACCACTCAGGTAACGGCTTGGCGCCTTCCCATACATCCTCCACTTTCTTTTTCTGAGGGTGCTGCACGCCCTGCGTAGCGCCGTAGCCAACGGGCACAAGGCACACCAGATGTTCACCATCGCGCACCTCGTAACTGTCAGGTTGCTTGCTGAATGTCAGTCCCACCCAGCAGGTGTTCAGTCCAAGCGTCTGCGCCAGCAGAACAACCTGCTCGCCGTAATAACCGAGCGCAGTGTCCTTGCCTTTCTTGCAGATCATGGCGATGTAGTTGCGGATTCCGCTGAAACGTCCGTATTTCGCCATACCTTCGGCGAACGCCTTGGGTTCGTCGGTCACTAACTGCATGTGCAGTCCTGCAGCTTTGTTTGATTGTTCAATCAGCGCCTGCAACTGCGCTATTTTCTCTGCCTCGATGGGCTTGTCCAAATACTGCCGCACACTATGGCGGGCAACGATTGCTTCTTGTAATGTCATGTTATTTACGATTTAGAATGTACGATTTATTATTTCTCCGGCAGTTTTAGGTATTGCACCAGTCCGCGGACGGAGAAATAGAGGCACACCACGCCCATGATATAGTACCACGGATTAGCTTCTAATGAGAAGAAATCCGGTGCGATAACCTCCCACATGTTGCACCACGGGTTGAACGACACGAGAGCCACGCAGATATACACGATATGCAGCCAGAGGCTGAAACCTTTGCGGCTCTTGCGCGCCTCCATCACCAGACCGGGCACAATGGTAATGAGCACCTGCGTAAAAATCCAGAATTTCCACATCGTGCTGTCATGCAGTTCGAAGCGCAGCAGGTTCAGCCCCACATAGAAGCAGAGGATCTGGATGCCGATGGTCTTGAGCATGTCTTTGGTCGTGGCACCGGGTTTGAAATTGATGTCTTTCTCATAGGTGCAGGCGCGTTGGAGACAGAAAATCTCCATGCCTACCCAAATCGCCTCGCCGATACTCAGCAGCAGGAACAAGGGGAAATGGTCGTAACGCAGCCAAGCGTCAAGGAACACCCAGATACCCATAAAATCCGCGGCGCAATAGAACGTGTGCAGCCACAGCGGGTACGGTCCTACTTTCTCTTTCTCGGTCAGATAAATCGGAATGATGTACACCAGCATGCCGAAGATAACTGCCAAGCCGACAGCGATCCATGC